>JAYUBF010000133.1:0-45693 GCA_043741435.1 Myxococcales bacterium | reverse complement strand
TGTTCGCTGCGCCGTGGGTCCCACTACCGTCGAAGCCGATGTTACGCACCAGGCTCCGCCCCGGGTACAGCACGACGCCATCGCTATCGAACACGCTGAGCCACCAGCGAATGGCCCACGAGTCTACTCGGCCGGCGAGCTGTTGCTCCAGCATCGCGAAATACGGGTAGTTGTCGTCGAGATCGAAGCGGCGCCGTCGCTGCGCGTCCGTCTTCAATCGTGCATAGCCGTTCGAATGCGCATCGAACGATTCCCATGCGCGTTGCCACGTGGCCCATCCCCACGAAGTTGGCAGCGAGAGAAAAAGCGGCCGATCCTCGAGCGGAGGTTGCAGCGGGAACTGGTATGCGGACACCTGCATCACGCATTCATCGTTCGCGTAGCGATCGAGCCCAGCGTTGAGAAACCGCAGGAAGCCTGGCGCGACTTCCAGATCGTCCTCGACGACGATCACTTTGCCGAAGCGCTCGCACAGATCCGTGACTCCAGCGATGATCGACGCGGCGAGCCCACGGTTCTGATCGCTCTCGACGAAGACGGCGTGCTTCGGCGCGAGCGCGCGCGCGACGGCACGTGCCTCTCGCACCGACGCAATCGCGTCGGGCGACTTGGCGCCATCGCAGTACACGTAGAGCGGTGACTGCGCGAGCTCTGGACAAGAGTGGAGGCTCGTCAGGGTGCGGCGCGTGTGCTCCGGACGTCGGTAGATGAACAGTGCGATGGGGGCGAAGCTCATGGGCTCGCCGAGGCTGCGCTGAGCAGGTGGGCGCGCAGGCTCCCTGGTCGTGGTGGGCCACTTGCGTTGCGATAGAGCGCGTCCGCGAGGCGCCGCACCTGGCGACGAAGCGCGGCAGTCTCCGTGCCGAGGTCCACGCTCGCGCCTGCCGAGCTCTCCTCCGGCGGACTCGGCAGATCGAGCAGTGTCGCTGCCCCCGACAGAACCAGATCGGCGATCCGTTGCTGCGCACGAAGCACGCGGGGCCGACGTACGAGATCGTAGGCCTGGCGAACACCGGGCGCGGCGAACACGAGGTTGCGCGCGCGCTGCGGCAACGTGTGCACCACCTCCGAGTAGTCGAAGCCATCCTCGATGTCGATCAACGCGCGCACGTACTCGACGACGCCCCAGCGATAAACGCGACGGATGTTCTCGAAGCTCCAACCGTCGCGCAGCGCCGCTTCGATCGCTGCGAAATACGTCTCGCGGGTCGTGCCGACGTAGTTGAGGTCCGACGGATATTGCACGAGCGGGGGACAGTAGATGACCACCGGCAGCCCCAGCAGTGACATCTCTTTGCCGACGCTGGACCATGCGTTGAGGAACACATCGGCGTGCTCCGCGATGTCGTAGAGCGAGATGCCGTCGGCGGGCCAGTTCATCACCACGTTGCTCGGGAGATCGGTGAGCGCCTGCTCCAGCATCTGCGCGTGCTCCGACTTTACGCCCTCGCGCTTGTTTGGAAACTCGCGCGGGTGAACGCGAATGAGGAGCGTGCGCTCGGGATGCGTGCGCATCCAATCGACCAATGCGCGCACCCACTCGATCTGCGTCGGGAACAATAGGCCGTCCTCGGACGGTTGCTCCCCGAGAGTGCGCGCCGCAACGTACTCGTCGTAGCTGCTCATGGTCGCCACGAGCAACGGTGTGCCCACGCGGACGCCGAGATTGTTGCGCCAGTCTCGCGTAGACCCACTCTTCGGCTGGGAGTACGCGAACACGTTCGTGCCGGCGAGTACTTCCACGAAGTGATCGGTCACCTTCGCGAGATCGGCTTCGGCACACGGTAGATCGCGCCAGCGTGGCCAGGTGTCCATGAGCCGATAGAACCAACGCAGCGTGGAATCGCGGCCGAGCATGATCGCGTTCAGGCGATGGGCGAGGCTGAGGCCGGCGTGGATGAAGTACACGGGGATGTCCATCCGGTCGGCGACCAGGCGCCAGGCCGCGTTCACGGAGTAGAGGCTGTTGTAGAGGACCAGCCGGGTTGCGCGCTCACGTTCGAGGATTCGTTGCGCGGCGAAGAACGAGCGCAGTGTGTTCTCGAGCCGCGGCACAAACGCGATCCACTCCGCCTCGGTGAAGACCGCGCGGCTGCGCTTCTTGTGGAGCAGGTACTCGTACGCCGCGACGCGACCGACCGGAAGGCCGTCGACTGCCAATTCTTCGATGGCGTTCCGATCGGCCGTGCGCACGATCGTGCGCACGCGCTCCTCCTCGGCGGGCCCTAGGACCTCGTCGAGCACGTAGCCGGAGAGGCCAACGCCGAAGCGCAACGCGCTGCGGTTGCGGCGGCACGCTGCGCACACCGTGAGCTTGTCCGCGCGCGGGCTGTCGGCGTGCAGGCCCTGCGCCGACATGGGGATGCAGAACGATGAGAACGCACCGTCGCAGCCGACGAAGCAAACGGAGGCGCCGGCTTGCTGCAACGACTTCGCGACCAGCGCTTCTGGAAACGAATGCACCCAAATGCCGGCATGCGGCGCGAAGCAGACGACGCGCTCAGGCCCTGTGTGATCATGGTGCGCGCGCATTCGGCACTGTTTCCCGTCGCTGGTTCGCGAACCTAGCGCCCCCCCTTTGCCGAGTCAACGGCGCGATCGCTATCCACTTCTAACGCACGGCCTCCGCGGCTAGTCTCGGGCCGCCGTATGGCAGCGTTCGAACGCACCCAGGAGATCTTGCGGCGACCCATGCCTGCGCTCGACGGGATCCGTGGCATCGCGGTCTCCCTCGTTCTTCTTTGCCACTTCGTAGGCGCCTACGAGCCGACCACCACCGTCGGCGGCATCGTCTACGCGGTGCTTCGCTCGGGGTGGTGCGGCGTCGATCTGTTCTTCGTGCTTTCGGGGTTTCTCATCACCGGAATTCTCGTAGAGACCAAGACCGCGCCGAACTTCTTTCGCTCGTTCTACATGCGCCGGTTTCTCCGGATC
Organism: Myxococcales bacterium; assembly: GCA_043741435.1. Classification (GTDB taxonomy): domain Bacteria; phylum Myxococcota_A; class Polyangia; order Palsa-1104; family Palsa-1104; genus JBDTCO01. The sequence continues at coordinate 42,759 of JAYUBF010000133.1, read as the reverse complement.
TTCCCGCTCTATTATGCGCTCCTGTTCGTCTGGTTCGGCGTGCTCGGCAGCTTGGCGGCGCGCTTTGGCTGGGATGCTTACGCCATCGGACGCGATCGCCAGCTCTGGTACTGGGCATACCTCGGCAACTGGCTGCGACCGTCGCGGGAGCTCGTCGGCGCCATCGCACACCTGTGGACCCTCGCTATCGAGGAACAGTTTGGGATCGATCGGCCTCCACCATCTCGGAGATCCACGACGCGAAGCTCTTTTGCCGCTTCCAGCCCAGCTCTTGCTCCGCGCGCGATGGATCGCCGACCAGCGAAGGGCGCGCACCGGCGCTCTGTGACGACGTGACGTGCTCGCGCCAATCGAGGCCCACGCAACGGAACGCCACATCGCACAGCGCTTCGATCGTATGCAGCTCGCCCGAAGCGAAGACGCGCTCGTCGTGCTGCCGCGCCGTCGCCATGGTGTGCAAGCCAGCGACGACATCCGACGCCGCTGAGAAGTCGACGCTGCTCGAGAGGTCGGATAGCTCGAGCGTTTGCGCGAGCCCCGCCGCGATGCGGGCCGCACCACTGCTGATCTTGCGACTCACGAACGTCGCTGCTCTTCGCGGAGACTCGTGGTTGAAGAGGATCGCCGTGGAGCCGCGCAGGCCCTGGTTCTTGCGCAACCAGCGCACCGCCTCGAGCGACGCAACCTTGGTGACACCGTAGAACGTCGATGGATCGAACGGCGTCGCTTCGTCGATCCGCGTGGCCGGCGTGCGCGCGGTGTACATCTGGCTCGATCCCGCGAGGACCAACGAACCTTCACCGCGATGTAGGATCGCGTGCGCCAGGGCGAGAGCGGCCGACGTGTTCACCTCCACCATGCGCTGCTGCTGCTCGGGATCGTCGCCATGACCAGGCTCCGATGACCGATGACATGCGGCCAGGTGATAGATCTCGTCGGGCGCGAAGTGTCGTACGAGCTCTTGGGCCCAGCTCTGTGACGATGGACGCGCAAGATCGAGACCAACGAGCTCGAGCCCTTCGATCGCATGGCTCGCACCGGGGCGCGCCACGCCGATCACGCGATAGCCCTTCTGCAGCAGCGACTCGGCAAGCAGGCTGCCATCCTGGCCGAGGACCCCGGTGACGAGCGCGATCGGCACTACGATAGGCTCACGGGACGATCTTCACCGTCGGTACCGGCACGATGAACTTGCCGCCGCGATCGGTGAAGCTCTTCTCGCGCACCAGCATCTCGTCGAGGAAGTGGTACGGCAAGACGAGGAAGTAATCTGGTTTGCGCGCGCGCGCATCTTCCTCGGAGAGTATCGGGATGTTCGAGCCCAGCGTCTTCGCGCCCCACTTCATCGGATTGCGATCGGCCGCGAACGGCACGAGCTGCGGATCGATCCCGCAATACTGGAGCAGCACGTTGCCCTTCGTCGACGCTCCGTACGCGAACACTTGCTTGCCCTGCTGCTTCGCTTGGTTGAGGAAGAACAGCAGGTCGTGCTTGTTCCGCTCGATGTTGCGCTTGAATGCTTCGAACGGTGCCTCGGTGTCCATGGCCAGGTTGAACTCGTCGAAGCGTAGCTTCGCGATGCGCTCCTGTGCGTCGACGGTGGGTGCGGGCCCCTGTTGCTTGCGGATGTAGAGGCGGTAGCTCGAGCCGTTGACGAAGTTCATCTCCACGTCGACTAGCTTCAGGCCGTGGCGACGGAACAAGTTCTCGAGCGGCGCGAGGTGGTAGTAGCAGAGGTGCTCGTGGCAAATGTTGTCGAACATGTTGAAGCGCAGCATGTTCGGCAGGTCGGCCATCTGCAGGATCCATACGCCGTTCTCGTCGAGGATCTCGGAAACATCGGCGGTGAAGCGGTTCGGATCTTCGAGATCGTAGAACATCGCGATGCTGGTGACGACCTTCGCCTTGTCCGCGCCGCGCGCAGCCTTGTACGAGATGCCGTTGAAGTAGGTCGGCACGCGCAGGAACGTGTCCTTCGCGGTCGCCGCGAGGTTTTGCGCAGGGTCGAAGCCGATGCGATCGAGGTTGGCAATCGTGTACGAGTTGAGCAGCGTGCCGTCGTTGCAGCCGATGTCGACGACGATGTCGTTGGCGTGCAGCGACACGAAGTCGCGCGTGCGCTGCGTGATCTGCGCGAGCGCATCACGCATCGTCTGGTTCACGCCGGAGAGGTACCAGTACTCCGAGTACATGAGGTCCGGCGGGAAGCTGTGACGGAGCTGCACCAGGCCACAGGCATGCTCGTCGAGCGCAGGGTTACAGCGCACGAGCTCGAGCGGGACCTTGCGCAGCGGTACGCGGTCCTTGTTCTTCTCGGTCCCGAAGGCCGACGCGAGCACTTGCGGCCCGAGATCCACGATGGGCGTCAGGCTAGAAGAGCCGCACAGGCGACAGGTTTGGCGGACGACCACGTTCACGGATGACCTCGAAGGTTTGCGGACGGAGCGAGAGGGCAGTCCTACCAGGAGTCCGGCGTCGCTGGCAATCCAAGGGCACGCCGCAGGGCCGGGGCCCGCTCGGCGATCGAGAGGCGTTGGCGCAGAGCGATCAGGTTCGCGCGTCGCTCGGCGAGCAAAGGTCGATACCGTGGGTAATCGTTCACCATGTCGGCGATCAGGTCGGCAAGTGCTGCGAGGTCGTCGCGCTGAAAGCCGATGGGTGCGGCTTCGCTCTCGAACTGCGTGACGCTCGGGTTGCCGATGTGCAGGGCGGGCTTGCAGTACGAGATGGCCTCGAAGATGGTGCCGCTGCAGCTCAGACGATAGCGATCCTTGCCGTACAAGATCAGGAAGGCATCCATTTCTGCCGCGTGACGTTCCATGTCCGCGCGCGAAAGGGGCTTGCCCGGGCTCGGACAGTAGATGTTCGGGTAGCCCTCGAGACCGCTGTTGTCCATGCCGATGATGCGGATCTCGTACGGTCTGGTGAGCTCTCGCTCGGCGAGGAGGGCCGCAAGCTGGCGCATCCCTGCCGCGTCGCCATAGCCGAACGTTGCGATCTTGAGGTGGTCGTTGTCGGGTGCTGCAGCAACGGGCGCGAAGTTGATCGGCATGTCGACGGCGTGGATGTCGAGCGCGTCCACGTCGAGGTACTGCGCGGCATTGGCGCGAACGTGGCGCGCGAGCGCGATGTAGCGAAAGTCAGCCGAATGGCGCCACAGCAGCTGATCTTTTTCGCGCAGGTGGCGTGCCCAGGCTGCCGTGTACCGAGCGGAGAGGCTCGTGTGTGCGACGCGCATGACGAGGCCGGGCAGCTTCATCGGCTCGATCGCCCGCAGACGTTGTAGGAACGAGCGTTGGGTTGGAAGTGCGCTCGGACCGCTTGCAGCAACCGGGGGGCGCTCGGCGATTTCCTCGAAGCTGCCGTGCAGCACAAATGTGAAACGAAGGCCTCCAAGCTCCGGGCTCGCTTTGAGGCGCTTCACCAGATGGTGAATGATCGGGCTCCCGGAGAGGAAGAAGACGTGGCCTACACCGGCAGCGACTGTATCGCGCAGCATCGTCTGCAGCTGACGGTAGTAGGACCAAGCGCCCACGATGCGGAGCGGATTGCCAACGACGAACGTGCGGTGCTCGAGAGGCAGCGGCGCGATCCCGTCGCGGGCGAGGACTTCGAGCAAGCCACGATAATGTGATGCATCGGCGTAGAGCCGGATCGTCTCGCCGGGATACGCAGCCGCCAGCGTCGAGAGGAACCCGCTGTTCACCTTCTCGTGGCTGTGACCCGTGCACTGTGGCTCGCAGACGAAGATCATGATCAGAGGAACCAGGGCGCGTAGTGCAGGGTGTACGTGAGGCCGCGATTGCGCTCGCCGATGGGACGCGCCGGGATGCCGCCCCAGATCGAGTAGGCAGGTACGTCCTTCGTAGCCGTGGCCATCGCGCCGAGCACCGCGCCCTCGCCGATGCGCACGCCGGGCATCACCATCGCGCGAGCCCCGAGCCATGCTCGGTCTTCGATCACGATGTCGCCGTAGGTGGCGGTGAAGGTGGCGCTGTTCACATCGTGCGACGCGTTGAAGAGGTAGCTGCCGGCGGTGACGGAGACATTGTTTTTGATGTGTAGAGAGCCGCCGCTGCCGCCGAGGTAGCAGTTTCGCCCGATGACCGTGTTGCTCCCGATCGTCACGCGGTCGCCCTCGAAGAAGCAGCCCATGTGCACGAAGCTGTCGGTGCCGACCTGCACGCCGAGCACGTTGCGCAGGTACGCGAGGCGGACCGCGTGGCTCGGAAAGTAGCTGAGCCAATGGTTGTAGAGGTAAAAGCGAAGCCCATCGCCGGCTGCGCGTGCTTCCTGCGGGTTTACGCGCGCGTACACCGCCTCGACGAGGCCCAAGAGGCCTGCCTGGGCCAGCGCGGCTTTCAAGCGCTCTCTCACGTCGCATCTCCACGCGCTTCGATCTGACACGGCGGCGGGAAGACGACGCCGTAGTCGTGGCCCGCATACTTCGCGAACGGCGAGCCCGTCTCGAGAATCGAAAAATCGCAAACACCGTCGAGCAATTCGTACAAGCGGATCAGCGGCTGGTGAATGTACAGCATGAGCGAGTACTCACCAGGGCACAGGAAAGCGCCGGGCAGCGTGACAGCGAAGCGCATGAAGCCCGACGCGGTGCGGTGGGCTGCGAGTGGAACGTCGACGGTGAAGATACGACGACGATTGCGATCGGTGGGCGAGATCGAAGCTACGAGTGAGTCCTGCCACTCTGGGATGAAGACCTCGAAGCACACGCGGATGGGATCGTCGTAGCCGAACTGTGCAACGGCAGCGTCGGCAGTGGTCGCGGTGTAGGCCTCGACGAACTGGTTCTTGGCGACGAGGCTCGCCTTGTCCTTCTTCACGAGCGGCGGTGCCGACGCGTACTGATCGAGGTACACCTCGACGGCGGCATTGGCCGTGCCGTGGTGCGCGATGGTTCCGGCTGACAACACGATGGCCGTGTTGCAGAGCTGTTGGATGGCGCCCATGTTGTGGCTCACGAACAGGAGCGTGCGGCCCTCTTGCTTCGACACGTCGTCCATCTTGCCGAGGCACTTCTTCTGGAACTCGGCGTCACCGACGGACAGCACCTCGTCGACGATCAAGATCTCCGATTGTAAATACGCGGCGACGGCAAAGGCGAGCCGTACGTACATGCCCGAGGAGTAGCGCTTCACCGGCGTGTCGAGGAACTGTTCCACTCCCGAGAAGTCGACGATCTCGTCGAAGTGCTTGCGGACCTCGGCGCGCGACATGCCGAGCACCGCACCATTCAAGAAGATGTTGTCGCGGCCCGACAGCTCTGGATGAAAGCCGGTGCCCACCTCGAGTAGGCTCGCCACGCGCCCGTTCATCGTGATGCGGCCGGTGCTCGGTGTGGTGATGCGCGACAGCAGCTTGAGTAGCGTGGACTTGCCGGCGCCATTGCGGCCGACGATCCCGACGCGATCGCCAGCGGCGATGTCGAGCGTGACATCGCGCAATGCCCAGAAGTCCTCCGTGGTGGTCTTCTTGCGACCGAAGAGCTTGCGCGGAAGCGACACGAGCGCGTCGCGCATGGTCTGGTACGACTCGCGCGCTTCGTGCGAGATCACGTAGCGCTTCCCGAGGCCTTCGATGCGGAGAGTCGGCTCCATCCTCAGATCAGGTCGACGAACGTGGCTTCGGCAGCGCGAAAGCGATTCACGCCGAGCCAGAGAAAGACGACGCACATCGCAGCGCTGATCGCGAGGGAGCGTGCGGGAAAAGCGATGGAGTCGAGCAGGGCCCAACGAAACCCGTCGACGACGCCGACCATGGGGTTGAGCTCGAACAACAAACGCCAGCGCTCGGGGACGAGCTGCGAGGAGAAGCCCACCGGCGTCACGTACAGGCCGAACTGCGTGATGAACGGGAGTGCGTGGCGGAAATCGCGGTAGCGCACGTTCACGGCCGACAGAGCGAGACCGGGTCCGAGCGCGAGCAACGCGGCGAGCAGCGTGAGCGGCACCACGGCGAGGCTCTGCAGGGGTGGCAAGAGCCGGTACCAGGCCATCATCGCGAAGAGCGCAACGAGACTGATCGCGAAGTCGACGGCAGCGACCGCGACGGCGGAGGCCGGCACGAGCATGCGCGGGAAGTAGACCTTGGAGACGAGGTTGGCGTTGTTGACGAGGCTCTCGCTGACGCCCGTGAGCGCCGTCGAGAAGAGCTGCCATGGCAGCATGGCAGCGAAGACCATGAGTGGGTACGGCACCGCGCCTTCCGACGACAGCCCAGCGAGCCGACCGAACACGAGCGTGAACGCGATCATCGTAAAGACGGGCCGCAGCACGGCCCAGAGCACGCCGATGACCGTCTGCTTGTAGCGCACCGCGATGTCGCGCCACGACAGCATGCCGAATAGCTCTCGGTAGCTCCACAGATCGTACCAGTAGCGTTGCTCTACGCTCCCGGGCTCGATGACAAGCTTGTGTCGCATCCGTTGACTGTCGGAGGCGGTCTCGTCGCTGAGCCGGCCCCGTGCGCCGACGGGAAGCTAGCGCCTGGCCTCGGGCGAGTCAAACCGTGGCACGCGAGCTTTGGCTCGTCCACTCATCGCGCACGAGGCCGTACCACACGTGGTCTTCCCACCGGCCGTCTCCGGTGCGCAACTGCTGGCGCTGGATGCCCTCGCGTAGAAAGCCGGCTTTTTCGAGTGCTCGGGCGCTACCCACATTGCCCTCGTAGAGCCCGGCCTGAACGCGATGCAGCCCGAGTCGCTCGAAGGCGATGGCCGCAGCGGTCGCAATGGCGTCGCTGGCCAGCCCGCGTCCCCACTGCGAGCGGTCTCCGATGAAATAGCTGATGTCCGCGTACGCGTGGCGAGCGTGTACAGGTCCTATCTTCAAATTGCCGACGTGGGTGGAAGAGAGATCGAGAATCGCGAAGAGGTAGCTGTCGCGCGAGCCGATCATCGAAGCGACAAAGTCGCGCACCGTGGTGAGCGTTTGCTCCGTCCAACGCGTCTCGAGGTGGCGGTTGACGTCCGGATCTCGCAACCAGCTCACGTAGCGATCGTTGCAATCCTCGAGCGTCAGCAATCGCAGCACCGTGCGTTGGCCGTGGAATCGCTCGTGAGGCTGGATGAGGCGCATGTCACACCACCTTGAAGGAGATGCCGTGGTTCGTGAGGAAGGCCTTTGCTCGTATCGGGTTGTTGTCGCCGAAGTTGAAGAGGCTGCCGACCGCCACCGCGGACACGTTGCGTTGGAACGCGTCGCGCATGTGCTCGTGGTGGCCAGCGCCACCGCAAGCGATGACCGGCACGGTTGAACGGCTCACCACGCGGTCGATGAGGTCGAGATCGAAGCCCGACATCGTGCCGTCCCGATCGATCGAATTGACGAGCACCTCGCCTGCGCCGTCGCTGAGGATCTGCGCGAGGTGGTCGTCGAGGCTGACGGTCTCCGCCTTTCGCCCACAGTCGGAGTAGAGGCGAATCGTGTCGCCCTCGCGGCGTACGTCGATGGAGACGATCACGGCCTGCGATCCGAACTTACCGGCGATGACGCTCACCAGCCCGCGGTCGCGATAGACGGCGGAGTTCACCACCACCTTGTCGGCTCCATGTCGGATGAGTGTCTCGGCGCTCGCGAGCGACGTCACACCACCACCGAGCGAGAGCGGCATGAAGCAGACCTCGGACACTTTCTCGAGGAGCGGTAGGAGTGGCTCGATGGACCGCTCGTTACGATTGATGTTGAGGAACACCAGTTCGTCTGCGTTCTGCGCGTTGTAGACGCGAGAGCTCGCGACGGGATCGCCGACGTCGCGCCACGAGTCGAACTGCTTGGTCTTCACCAGCCGCCCGTCGACGAGCAGCTGCACCGGGATGATGCGGCGCTTCAGCACGACCCGTCCCAATCACAAAAGTTCTCGAGGATGCGGAGACCATTCGCCTGGCTCTTCTCGGGATGAAACTGCATCCCGAGCACGTTCCTTCGCGCAACCACCGACGTGTAATCGTCACCGCCGTACTCGACGACTCCGAGCCGGTCGACTTCTCGTTCGCAGCGAAAGTGGAAAGAGTGGACGTAGTAGAAGTCCACGCCGCTCTTTACGCGTTGAAACACGGGATGCGTGCGCGCGAGGCGGAGCTCGTTCCAGCCGACGTGCGGAATCGCGGGTACTCGACCAGCGTCGAAGCGGACCACCTTGCCATCGACGAGACCGAGCCCCTTTGTCTCGCCGCCTTCTTCGCCGGCGGTGGCGAGCAGCTGCATGCCGAGGCAAATGCCGAGGACCGGCTTGCCACCAGCAGCGAATGCGCCTATCGCCGACTCGAGCGCCTGCTCGCGCAGGTGCTGCATCGCGACGTCGAACGACCCGACGCCGGGCAGAACGAGGTGGGTGACGTCGTCGTGGAGATCGATGGGCTCGGCCACGATGTGATGGTCGTGACCGAGCGAAGTGATCGCGTTGGTGACGGAGCGGAGGTTGCCCATCCGCAGGTCGACGACGCCGATCATGCTAACCAGAGTCGCGCGGAGCGCGAGTCAAAACCGAGCAGCCAAAGGCTGCGTCGCGGCGAAGTCGCCGCGTGAGCAGGGTGGGACCCTGACGGCTCGGCCGGCAGGGCGGGCGGCACGCCCGATCAGATAGACTAAACAGCAACGCAACCTTTGATCTCCGAACAATGCGTTGCTGTTTAGCGACAAGGCGGCGGCGAGCCCGGCTCTGGGCGGCCCAAAGGCCCAACGTCACGAGCAACAGCAGGGGGAGCAAGGGCCGGCCGGTGCCGACCCCGGCGTAGCTGCAGCCCGAAGGCGAGGGAGTGCAGACGTGATCTGCGCCGATCGGCGTGCAGCTGTAGTTGCTCGGACAGAGGTTTGCCGAGTCGCAATCGCGGGTGCAGAAGTGCTTGTTGCCAGCCTGGGCGCAGACGCCTCCGGCGCCGCATTGCGCAGAGTCCGTGCAGGTCTTGCCGACCTCCACGCCGCTCACGCCACCGTCGCTGGGGGACGCCAAAGTGCAGGTCCCGTCGGCCTGGCAGACCTGGCCGCCAGAGCAGGTGGGGTTGCAGACCTTGGCGTCTGCTGTGCCCATGTCAGCGGTCGACGTGGTGCCGGCCACGCACGCGCCGCTCTGGCACACGAGCGGTGACGCGCAGTCGACGGGGAGGACGCAACCGACGGGTGACTCGGTCGCCGACGTCTGGATGGTGAATTGGGTGGTGGCCGACACGGTTTGACCGTTGGTGTCGTACACGACCGCGGTGAGCTGGACCATGCTGCCGTCAGGGAAGCTGGCGGGGACTTGCAGGCCCGTCTGATACGGCGGCGCCTTGATGGCGTCGAGCACCTGGTTCTCCTGCTGGATCTCCACGCGGTCGATCGTCGCCGTGCTGCCCATTCCGGGCGCCGCGCTGACGGCGACGGTGAACGTGCGCGGGACGGTGGTGCCGTTCTTCGGTGCGAGCCAGGTGAGCGTGGGCTTCGGGCCCGTCGTGCTGCCGGTCGGTGAGGGACCGAGGTTGGTGAGCAAGCGGCCGTCGGTGGACTCGGTGGTGCCACTGCCGCAGCTCGACTGACCGTTGCTGAGAGTCTGGGCAGCGACGAGGAAGCCTTGCACCGACGGATCCACGGATGGCTCCATGATGTCGATGCTGCCGTTCGGCGAATTGACGTGCTCGAGGCCGAAGGTGTGGCCAGCCTCGTGCGCGACGGTCTGAGCGATCATCGTCATCGACGCCTGTTTGGACGCATCGCTGCTGGTTTCTGGGGTGAGGCTTCCGGCGAACGCGAAGCCGATGTTGGTCTGGATCGAGTTGCCGCAGTCGAGCGGCGCGACCCCGACGGCAGAGCCGGCGTTGGAGAAGAAGCTCGACGCCTTGTAGCCGACCATCATCATCGTGTAGCGCCCGGTGGCGGGACGGGTCGTCGTCACGTAGACGTTGTACTTGGTGTACCAGTTGGTCACGGCGGTCACGATGCGCTGCTTGACCTGGGCGTCGGTGTACGTGGGCGCGTACGGCGTGGTGTTGAAGGCGGGATACGCCACGGATGCACCGACCGCGATGAGGTCGGGCACCCAGCTCTTGTTGGCGGCGGAGTTGTCGCTCGCGGCGCCGCCGTTGTTGCTCGCGCGGGTGATGGTGGCGCCGTCGAAGTTGATGTAGAGGATCTGCTGGCTGTTGGGCCCGTCACCAACGGTGATGGCCTCGCTGTTGGTGCCGATCTCCGATGGTGCCGGGATCAGATAGTCGTGATGCAGGGACCGATTGCCGGGCGCCATCGGGTCGGTGCCGACCTCCGCCGGCTGGCAACCGAGCCAACCGGAGGCCATGGCCAGCCCCAGGGCTAGCAAGGGAAGATACACGTGCGATCGCATCGCAACTGAGCACAGCAACCCACGTGCCGAACTATTGTTCGTATTCACGCAGCCGCATCAAAGGTGATTTCATGGGTTTGTCCCACACAGGCGGCGCCGCGCGTGTAGGCCTGCCGTTGCGTTGTGCGACGGCGAATGCACCAGCAGGCGCCTCGGGTGACCACGAATTCGCGACGCGCGGCGACCACGCGCACACCGATGCACGTACCGGCGATCGATGACCGGAGCCGCCGCCACGGATGGCGAAGTCGCCCCCTCCGCTCGCTCACCCGGCGCTCAGGTCTTTCTCGCATCGAGAAACTGTGAGGTGCCTGCCATGTCTGACGCACCGAGGCTGATTGACACGTGTCTGCCGAGCCGCGCCTGCGGCTATGTGGGCGCAAGCTGACCAACATGCCTCCGTCGGTGCTTGGCGTGCTTTTCGCAGTGAAGGCAGTCGTGGCGCGGAAGATAGCAATCCTGATTGTCGCGATTCTGGTGCCAGGAGGGCTCATTGTGTTGGCCCTCGCCTGGTTGGCCACTCGCGCACGGTCGCACGCTCGGGCGTAGCGAACCGCCGAAGCGAGACGAGAACGACGGGTTCGTTCTTGTCTCCAGCGACGGTTTCGTGGTCTTTGCGGTGCGCCCGCCATGCTCACCGTCCATCAGCTCGCCAAGGCGTTCGGCGGTCGCACCCTGTTCGAAGGCGTCTCGCTCCAGCTCAACGCCGGAAGCCGCTACGGCCTGATCGGAGCAAACGGGTCGGGTAAGACGACGTTCCTGAAGGTCGTCGCCGGAGATGAGCCTGCGTCGGAGGGAAGCTTCGTGAGCCCGCCGGGCACCCGCGTCGGCGTCCTTCGCCAGGACCAGTTCATAGACGACGCCGAGACCATCCTCGCGGTCGCCATGAAGGGTGACGCTCGGGTCTGGGCCGTGCTGCAGGAGCGCGAGCGAATCACGGCGGGACAGGGCGATCCGTCACGCCTGGCCGAGATCGAGGAGCAGCTCTCGCTCTTCGACGGCTACACGCTCGAGGCGCGGGCCACCTCGGTGCTCGAGGGCCTCGGTATTCCAGGCAAGCTGCACCGCCAGGCCTTGGGCACGCTGTCGGGCGGCTTCAAGCTGCGCGTGCTGTTGTCGCAGGTGCTGCTCGGCGGCCCAGACCTCTTGTTGCTCGACGAGCCGACCAACCACCTCGACATCTTGTCGATCCGCTGGCTCGAGAAGTTCCTCGGTGGTCACCGTGGCACGACGCTGGTCATCTCACACGATCAACGCTTCCTCGACAACGTCGCCACGCACATCCTCGACGTGGATTACGGCACCATCACGCCGTACACCGGCAACTACACGCGCTTCGTCGCGGCGAAGCAGGCCGTGCGCGATCAGAAGGAAGCGATCATCGCGCGCCAGCAGGAGATCATCGCCGAGAAGCGGGCCTTCGTCGCGCGGTTCTCCGCCAAGGCCAGCAAGGCCACACAGGCGCAGAGTCGGCTGAAGCAGATCGAGAAGATCGAGGTCGAGACCCTCGAGGCGAGCTCACGCCGCGCGCCGCACTTCCGCTTCGAGCAGGCACGCCCGAGCGGCCGGGACGTGGTGGAGCTCATCGGCATCGACAAGTCGTACGGCGACAAGCGTGTGCTCACGCAGGTCTCGCTCACCGTGCGGCGCGGCGACAAGCTCGCGGTCATCGGCCCCAACGGTCTCGGCAAGTCGACCTTGCTGAAGATCGTCGTCGAAGGACTACAGCCCGACGCAGGCGTGGAGGCCGACGCGGGCACCGTGAAGTGGGGTCACGAGACGCGCATCGGCTACTTCGCGCAGGACCACCACGAGCTGTTGCGCAACGAAGACATGACGCCCCTCGAGTACATGTGGGAGACCGTGCCATCGGAGAGCCAGACCTACGTGCGCGGTCTGCTCGGCCGGGTGCTGTTCTCGGGCGAGGACGTGGACAAGCCGATCGCGCGCCTCTCGGGTGGCGAGGCTGCGCGTCTGGTGTTCGGCAAGATCATCGCCGAGAAGCCCAACGTGCTCGTGCTCGACGAGCCCACCAACCACCTCGACCTCGAATCCATCGAAGCGCTGGTGGAGGCCCTGAAGACGTACGTCGGCACGGTCATCTTCGTCTCGCACGACCGATGGTTCGTGTCGCAGCTGGCCACGCGCGTTCTCGAGCTCACGGAAAACGGCCCGCGCGAGTTTCCGGGAACCTACGAGGAGTACCTGCAGCGACAAGGCGACGATCACCTCGATGCGAACCGCGTGCTCGAGAAGGCGCCGACTCCGCGTCGGGACGCGGGCCTGAGTGAGAACGCCTCGTGGGAAGAGCAGAAGCGGCGGCGCAACCGGCTCGCTGGTTTGCCGGGGCGAAGGGACAAGCTGCTCGCCGAGATCAGCACGCACGAGGCGCGACGTGCGGCGATCACCGCGTCGTATGCGGAGCCCGGGTTCTTCGAGCGCACGCCCGCCTCCGAAGTGGAGAAGCTCGAGAAAGAGAGCGAAGCGCTGGCGACGAAGATAGAAGCGGCGATGACGGAGTGGGAGCAGATCGAGACCGAGCTCGCGGCCGAAGGCGCATGACCGAGGCTGCACCACGCGACGTGCACTGGGTTCGCTTCGGGCAAGCGAGCCGCTCGCGGCTGACGCGCTACGACCTCGAACGCTTCCCCGGCACCACGTTGCTCGACGAGATCGGCCGCACGTTGTGCGAGGCCGAGTGCCTCCCGCGCAAGGAGCTGTTCGAGAGCTGGCACATGGCGCGACGCGTGGCGCGCAAGATGAAGGGCACGCGCGTGGTGGACCTGGCCTGCGGGCACGCGCTCGTCGGGCAGATCATGATGCTGATCGATCCCGCGCTGGTGGAGACGCTCGCCGTCGACAAGAAGCTGCCACCCAGCGCGGAGCGCGTGACGACCGCGATGTCGCGCCGGTGGCCGCGCCTCGGCGGCAAGGTGACGCTGCAGCAAGCGCAGATCGAAGCGGTCGCGCTGCGCGATGGTGACATCGTGGTGTGCTGTCACGGCTGCGGCGCGCTGACCGACAAGGTAATCGAGGTGGCGATCGCCGCGCACGTCCCGGTGGCCGTGCTCCCATGCTGCCACGCGGTGAGCACGTGTGACGACGGTGGGCTCTCCGGCTGGATGGACCCCTCGCTGGCGATCGACGCGACGCGCGCCGCGGTCCTGCGCGCGCACGGCTATCGGGTTAAGACGCAGCATATCCCGGACACGCTCACGGCCAAGAACCGGCTGCTGCTCGCGACCCGTTGACGCAAAACGAAAGCGGGGATTCATACCCCGCACACCAACAGTCCCGACGCCTGCGCCGCACGCGCGAGCTGTGTGTCATGCGTTGCGAGCGCGGGTGGCAGCGGCATCGAAGCAGCGACTTCCAGCGCGGAAGCGAGATGGATCGCGTCCAGGGTGCCCAACGTCGTAGGCATCGGTCCTTGTGCTCGGCGCAGGATTCGCTCGGTCACGGGCACGACGATGACGGAGGCGAGCGCGCGACGGGCCTCGTGATGCAGGCGCACGACGTCATCGTCGTCGATGTCGCCGTTCAGGCGAAGTCGATCGATGACCCGTCCCACTTCCAACGCCAAGATCCGAGATGCGTAAGCGGTGCGGATGGTCTTCCACTCTTTGAGCGGGTGCGGCTCCCCGAGCAGCTTGCGCAGGAGCACGCTCGAGTCGACAAAAGCGATCACCGCTGACGATCAGCGCGCAGTAACTTCAGGCTATTGGTGCCGCGGAACGAGATTCCTTTGATCACGATGTCTCCCAGCGGCGGCGCGGCGGGATCGGGCATGCCGAAGTGCTCCGATTCGGCCTGACCTGACGCCTTGGTCTCGCGCCCATCGACCGGGGCGAAGCGGGCGACCGGAACGCCTCGATCGGTGACCAGGACCGCACCACCGGCGCGAACGGTCTGCATGTACTTTCCGAGCTTCGCCTTGAACTGCGATGCCGTGACTTTTGTCATGTCCATCAATGTACACGAGCGCACATTGATGGACAAATGGAGGGTCATCCGAAGATGAGCGCGATGCCCTTCATCGTGATGAACGCCATGCCTCCAGCCGCCGGGATGGTGAGCACCCACGCGACGAGGATGTTGGTGGCCACGCCCCAGCGCACCGCCGAGATGCGGTTGCTGGCGCCGACGCCCATGATGCAGGCGTTGATGCAGTGGGTGGTGCTGACGGGCACGCCCAGGTGCGACGCTGCGAGGATCGTGGCGGCGCCCGCGGTCTCAGCGGCGAAGCCTTGCAACGGGGTGATACGAATGATCTTCGTACCCATCGTCTTGATGATGCGTTTACCACCGGCCATGGTGCCGAGGCCGATGGCGCAGGCGCAGGCGGCGATGACCCACGTCGGTACGTCGTGGCCCTTCGGGAAGAACCAGTCCGGCAGGCCGCCGGTGTGGTGACCTGCCGTCACGTACGCGAGGAGCGCGAGCGTGATGACGCCCATCGACTTCTGCGCATCGTTGCTGCCGTGGGAGAAGGCCATGAGGCTGGCGGACACGAGCTGCATCCTGCGTGCGCCTTTGTGCACCGTCTGCGGACGCATGTGACGCACGATCCACATGAGCCCGATCATGAGGAAGAAGGCCATGATGAAGCCGAGCGTGGGGCTGAGCACGAGCGGCAGCAGGACCTTCTGACCGAGCGCGTTCCACTTGAACTGCGCGATGCCAGCATGCGCGACGACCGCACCGCACAGGCCACCGATGAGCGCGTGCGACGACGAGCTCGGGATGCCGTACCACCACGTGATGAGGTTCCACACGATCGCGCCAGCGAGCGCGGCGAGCACCACCTGTTGCGTGACGATCGCAGGCTCGGCGAAGCCCGAGGCGATCGTCTTGGCGACCGCGGTGCCCGTCATGGCGCCGACGAAATTCAAGACGCCGGCGATCATGACCGCGGTGCGGATCGGCAGCACGCCCGTCGACACGACGGTGGCGATGGCGTTCGCCGCATCGTGGAAGCCGTTGATGTAGTCGAAGATGATGGCCGCCACGATCACGGCCACGAGCAAGCTAACCATGCTTGACGGCCAGGTTCACGAGCGTGTGCCCGACGTTCTCGCAGTGGTCGACCGCACTCTCGAAGTCGTCGAGAACCTCCTTCTCGCGAAGGATGATCCGCGCGTCGGTCTCCGTCTTGAACAGCTTGCTGACCGCCTCGCGGTACACGGTGTCCGCTTCCTTCTCCATCCCGCGGAGCGTGCGGCCACACTCCACGAGGTCCGAATAGTCGTGCTTGCGCAGCGACGGGAGCGCGTCTTTCAGCACCGCGGTGCAGACCACCAGGTGCTCCATGAGCTTCACCATTGGCTCGTTGGGGCGCTCGACGCCGAACCAAGCACAGGCGCGCGCGCCTGCGTTGATGAGGTCGGTGATGGTGTCGAGGTCGGAGGAGAGCCGCTGTAGATCCTCACGATCGATCGGGGTCACGAAGGTCTTGGCCAGCGCCTCCTCGAGATCGTGCACCAGCTTGTCGCCTTGGTGCTCGACCGTCTGGACCTTCTTCCGAATCTCTTCCGCCGTGGCGCCTTCCTGCTTGAACTCGGCCAGGGTAACGGCCGCCAGGTGCGCGATGACCGCCTGCTGCTCGACGTAGTCGTAGAAGTGATGCTCGCGTGGAATCAACCACCGGATGATGCTCTGAAGTCCCATGCCCGCCATCCTCCACGTTCCCGAGCGGCGGCGCGTGACGGTTGTGTGACATCCACGGCAACATTGGGTGGCGGTGGCGACCCGGGTTGGCGAGCCAGGGTCGGGTGTCGCCACCGAGACTGGGGCATCTTTGCTACTTACCCGCCACGGCGGCAACAAAGTCGCTGGGTTCCGCTCGATGTTCGCGTCGCCGATGTTGGCGACTTCTTTGCACGGAAGAGGTGCGGCCATGCTTCTGCGATCATCGATCTTTCTCGGCGTCCTGCTTTCGATCACGTTCGCGCACGCGGCGCCGGCACGTGAGACGCTGACGATCAACGCCAAGGCCGAGGGCACGCCGTTCACGAAGCACTGGGGTGACTTCGGCGCCGAGCAAGCGCCGGTCACGCTCGATCCCGAATACGGTCGTCAGCTCGACAAGCTCGAGCGCGGCATATCGTCGTTCCAGTACCTCCGCTTCCACAACATCTTCAGCGATGAGCTGGTGAAGGTGACGCGCAAGGAGAGCGGCGAGCTCGACTTCGACGACCTCGACCGCGTGTTCGGCAAGGCCGGCGATGTCTACGCAAATCTCCTGTCACGCAAGCTGAAGCCCTACGTGGAGCTCGGCTTCATGCCGCGGGCCTTGGCCAAGACGCCAACCGCGGTGCACGCGTTCACCTACCAGCCGATCATGTCCGAGCCCAAGGACTTCGCCGAGTGGGGAACGCTGTGCTCGAAGTTCACGCAGTACCTCGTGAAGCGCTTCGGCGCCGAGGAGGTTCGCTCGTGGCCGTTCGAGATCTGGAACGAGTACAACCTCGACTTTTACGCCGGCCCCAACCGCAAGGCGAAGGTGTACACGGGCGCGCGCTTCCGTGCGAAGGAGCGGAGCTACTTCGAGCTCTACAAGGCGTCGGCGTTGGCCATCAAGGGCGTCGACGCGCACATCGACATCGTCGGACCCGGCACCGCTGCGGTGTATGGCCTGAAAAAGTTCATCGACTGGTCGGTGAAGAACGGCGCGCCGCTCCCCGACCGCATCTCGACCCACGTGTACGGCAACGAGACCGTCGAGCGCGTTTTTGGCAAGGGCAAGGGAAAGACCGATGGCGGCGCCACGTGGGTGAAGGGCAGCGGAGAAGCGCCTAACGCAGCGCCCACGTCGGCGACCGAGCAGTACCGGCTCGCCAGCCTCGCGATGCACAAGGCGCGCAATGACGTTCTCGCGTCGAAGGCGCCGTGGCTCGCGGGTCGCATCGAGTTCACCGAGATGAACCGCAGCTACGACAAAGATCCCCAAGCGACGAACCCAGAGTCGACCGATCGCGCCTCGCACGGCGCATGGCTCGTCGACACCTACAAGCGATCTATCGGCGCCGTCGCTAAGATCGTGCACTGGGTGGGCACCGACTATCGCTTCGAGGAGCTGCGATGGGAGCGACAGAAAGACCTCGCTGATCGCCACGGTGGCTTCGGCGTGATGGATCGCAACGGCGTGTGGAAGGCCGGCGGCAACGTGATGCGCGCGCTGTCGCATCTGCCCGATGGTCAGCGCTTGCCCGACTCCGAGCACACCCTCGTCACGCGCGCGAAGAACGGCCAGGTCGCCTTCGTCGCCTACAACCCGTCGTCCGTGGAGTCGCTGCAGCTGCTCACCGAGATCGAGAACATAGCCCCGGGCAGCGTGCTGCGCACGTGGCGCATCGACGACAAGAATGCGAACGCCCAGGGTACGTGGGAAAAGCTGGGCTCGCCGAAGAACGCGTCGCCCGATCAGGTTCGTCAAATGAACCGTGCGGCGTCGTTGCGCTCGCGCACGCGCACCATCAGGCCGGGTATGAAGATCACGATTCCGAAGAATGGCGTGCTCGTGGCCACGGTAGAATCACCTAGCAAGGAAAAGATCCGGGTGAGGAAATAACGTGAAGCGCCTCGTTGCATTCCTGCTCGTCAGCCTCGTTGGGCTCGTCGTTGTGCTGCCGGCGCCCGCGCAGGCGCGCCCGCGCCTCGCCCGATCGACGCGGTTCGAAGACCAGATCGTTCGCAAGGAGCGCGGCTTCTTCCGGCCCAACGTCGCATTCGACCGCAAGACCGGCATGACGCTCGATGCGCACTTCATCGATCGCAAGACCGGCGCGCTCGTCGGCAAGCCGCGGAGCTGGAGCGCAGCATCGAAAGAGTCGCTGCACATCATCCTGCTCGCCAAGGCGTTGAGCGGAAACCACCACGCGCGGACGCTGCTCGCACCGACCGAAGGAGACCTCGACGGTGCCAAGCACGCAGCGCTCGACGTGCTGACGAAGAAGATCACGACCTACGAGCGCTTCAACACCAAGCACCCGGGGTACGGCGGCTTCCTACCCTGGTATCGCGTCGGCGACGGCAAGATCGAGCCTGATGCGCAATGGGCCAGTCGCGTGCCTGGCCTCGACAATGGGGAGCTCGCGTGGTCGATGTACCTCGTGAGCAAGACGCTCGCGGCAAGCGGCCACGCCGAGCTCGCGGCTCGCTACCAAGCGCACCTCGACCTCATGAAGCGCAACGTAATCCCCATCTTCTACGATCCCGACGGCAAGCAACTGCGCACCGAGGCCACGATCGGCGCAGGGTCCAGGGTGGCGCCGTCCGCGAACCACTACACGAACTACCAGCCCGGACACTTTCTCGACGACGACAAAGAAGGCCTCATGATGGCCCACTTCGCCGATCTGATGGGCGAATGGAAGGGCGACACCGCGGCACGCGAAGCCCTGTGGGCCAAGCCGCGTCGGGTGCCGAAGACATCTCACGGGCTCACGGTGGCGCTGGGCGACACGTTCTCGCCGCACGAGGACTGGGGCTTTCTGGTGCTCCCGTATCGGGACGTCCACGTCGCCCAGCAGCTCTTCGACAACGCGCAGAAGGGCCGCATCCGCGATGCCGTCGAGAACAATTGGTCGGGGCTCCGTGCAGCCACGCACGTCCCCGTCGCGAACAGCCAGCAGAACCTCGTCTACATCAACACGCTCGGGGTGCAGTCACTCGCCAACAGGGTTGTCACCCCCGAGCCCATCTTCGCCGCGTACGCCGCGTTTCCGCTCGCGATCACTCGGCCGCGCGTGTTCGATGCGTGGATGAAGTCCATGCTCCACGTGCCCGGCATGTGGGGACCGAACGGGATCGGCGAGAGCTACACGGAAAACGGCAAGGGGCTTGCGCCCATCCTCACCTGGGACGGAAAGGCGCTGGTCCTCGTCGCAATGATGGGTGGCGTGGCGAACGAGATGCGCAGCTTGCTGAAGCAGGATGGCTTGTACGACACGTTCCTCAGCCGCACGCGCGCCGACTACCGCGCCTTCGATGGAGTAAAGATCGAAGGCAAGAACGTGCACTGGTCGCGACCGCTTCCCCACTCGCTCACCGCATCCCAATGAAGACCGTAATCCTCGTGATCGCCAGCCTGCTCACGACGAGCGCGATGGCCGCGCCTGGTTCGCTCGATCGAGCCATCGACGCCAGCGCGCACGCCGAGGCCTTTCCGCACTACTGGGAACAGATGTTCGGCTCCGGGCATGCAGCATTGTCGCTACGCGAGAGCTACCGACGCGACCTGAAGGACATCGTCCGCGTCACCGGTGCGAAGTACGTTCGTTTCCACGACATCTTCCACGACCAGATGGGCGTGTACGACGAGGACACGAGCGGCAAGCCCGTCTACAACTTCTCCTACGTCGACCAGGTCTACGACGGCCTCCTCGAGCAGGGGGTTCGACCGTTCGTCGAGCTCAGCTTCATGCCGAAGAAGCTCGCGCAGAAGATGGCGATCCACGAGTTCTGGTATCAACCGATCGTCGCCCCGCCGAAGAGTTGGGATCGGTACGGCGAGCTCATCTATCAGTTCACCAAACACCTGGTCGAGCGCTACGGCATCGACGAAGTCAGCCAGTGGTACTTCGAGGTATGGAACGAGCCGAACATCCACTTCTGGGTGGGCGAGCCGAAGCAGAGCACGTACTTCATGCTCTACGACCATGCGGCCCGAGCCGTGAAGAAGGTGAGTCCGCGACTGCGCGTCGGTGGCCCGGCCACTGCGCAGGCCGCATGGGTCGACCAGCTCATCCAGCACACGGTCGACGCCAAGATCCCGCTCGATTTCGTATCGACGCACGTGTACGCGAACGACACCGCACACGATGTGTTCGGCACGGAAGAGAAGCTCACGCGACGCGAGATGGTGTGTCGTGCGGTGAAGAAGGTCCACGATCAAGTGAAGGCGTCGAAGCGGCCGCAGCTGCCGCTCATCTGGTCCGAATTCAACGCGAGCTGGAAGAACGAGCCTGAGATCACCGACGCCTTGATGATGGGCCCGTGGCTCGCCGACACCATCCGTCGCTGCGACGGCTTGGTCGAGTCGATGGCGTACTGGTCGTTCTCCGACGTGTTCGAAGAACAAGGCGTGGTGAAGGAGCCGTTCTACGGCGGATACGGCGCGATCGCCGCGGGGGGCCTCGCGAAGCCGGTGTTCAACGCGTTCGCGCTGCTGCACCTCCTCGGCACGGAGCGCATCCCGACGAGCTACGACGACGTGATGGTCACGCGGCGCGCGGACGGCACGCTGGTGGTCGCGCTATGGAACCTGTGGTTGCCGGATGAAAAGAATGCTTCCGCTCGCACGCTCGCGCTGCGGTTGGCCGGCGTGCCGAAGAACGCGCACGTTCGCGTTCACCGTGTCGACGCCACCCACGGCTCGGTGCTGGCGGCTTACGACGCGATGAAGCGACCGCGCTACCCGACGCAGGCGCAGCTGAATGCGCTGCGCACCGCGGCGCAACTGCCCGCGCCGCAGAATGCGAGCCTGCAAGAGGGCGCGTTGTCGGTGCAGCTGCCGGTGAACGGCCTCGTGGTGCTCGAGATCAAGTAGAGGCGGGCAGCTTGCGCGTACCCACGACGAACAGCATCACGCCCATGGCGACGAAGCAGCCGGCACCGAGGAGCTGATAGCCGCCGTGGCCGAGCGACTTCACCAGGAGCTCTTCGATCGACAATGACGCCGCGAACTTTTCCGCGCGCGCCGTGATGACGGCGGCGAGCACGCCCGCGAGCGCTCCACCGGCGACGAGGCCCGTCGAGAACAGGTTGCCCGGACCGAGCTCTTCTTCACCGCCATGCTCGGCAGGAACGACCCCGTTCTTGCGATCGGCCATCCAGCGGATGAGGCCACCGACGAAGATCGGCAGCGTCGTGGAGAGCGGTAGGTACGCACCGACGGCGAACGCGAGCGAGCGAACGCCGCACAGCTCCATCGTCACGCTGATGAACGCGCCGACCAGCACGAACTGCCAGTCGAGGTTCATCGCGAGCAGGCCCTTGATGAGCGTGGCCATGAGCGTGCCCTGCGGCGCCGGGAACTTCTCCGAGCCGATGGCGTGGACCATCTGGCCGGTCACGGCGTCGACGTGCGCGTTGTCGAGCACCTGCACGGTGAGCCCGATGGCGAAGGCCGCGGCCACCGCACCGATCATGAGGCCGATCTGCTGGCTGCGGGGCGTGGCACCGACGAGGAATCCGGTCTTGAGGTCCTGGCTGGTGGCACCGGCGTTGGCGGCCGCGATGCACACCATGCCGCCCACGCAGAGGGCCATGGGCTGGTGGATCTCGTGCGTCCAGCCGAGCGCGACGAAGATGAGGCAGGTGGCCATGAGCGCCGCGATGGTCATGCCGGAGATCGGGTTGGACGAGCTGCCGATGATGCCGACGATCCGGCTCGACACCGTGACGAAGAAAAAGCCGAACGCCACCATGAGGACGCCGAGCAAGAGCTTCGAGCCCACGCCGTCGCCGGGAAAGAACGGGAGCAACGCGACGATGGCGATGAGGCCGAGCGCGCCGCCGATGACGACGCTGATCGGGAGGTCGTTCTCGGTGCGCTTCGTGCCTCCGGCGGCGCCGCCCTTCATGCTGCCGAGCGCGCCCTTGAAGGCGGCGACGATGGTGGGGATCGTCTTCACGAGCGTGATGAAGCCACCGGCAGCGACGGCACCCGCGCCGATCTGGCGGATGTAGGCGAAGTACACCGCGATGTTGAGCCGCACGAACTCGCCGGTGTTCGCGTCGTACCCGAACTTCCCGGCGGTGGGCACGTAGCCGAGCTTGCCGAGCTGCATGGCGATGATAGAGCCGGGCACGAGCGTCGCGAGCAGCGGGATGAAGCCGAGCCATGCCATCACGCCACCCGCCACGAGGAGGCCGGCGTTGCGGATGCCGAGGATGTAGCCCACGCCCATGTACTCGGGCGTGATGTCGCCGTTCACCGTCGCTGCCGGGAAGATCTTGCTCTTCATCGACGACACCCACGTGGGCGTCTCCGCGATGACGCGTACGAGCTGCTGCAGCACCGCATACACGAGGCCCACCCCGAGACCGAGGTAGGCCGTGCGCGCGAGCGTGCCGCCCTTCTCGCCCGCGATGAGCACCTGCGCGCAGGCGGTGCCCTCGGGATACGGCAGCGTGGCGTGCTCGTTCACGATCAGAGCACGGCGCAGCGGGATCATCATCAGCACGCCGAGCGCGCCTCCGAGCAATGCCAACGTGAAGATGGTCCAGTATGTGAAGTACGGCGCACCCACGCTGACGCCGTTGCCGTCGCGCGCGAGGAACAAGAAGCCCGGCAACGTGAACACGACGCCGGCCGCGATGCTCTCGCCCGCCGAGCCGATCGTCTGGACGATGTTGTTCTCGAGGATGGTCGAGCCGCCCAGCTTCTTGAGGAGGCTGATGGCCACGACAGCGATCGGGATCGAGGCCGAGACAGTGAGGCCCGCCTTCAGCGCGAGATACACCGTGCTGGCGCCGAAGATGATGCCGAACAGCGCACCGATGATGATCGCCTTGGGCGTGAACTCACGGACGTTGTCCTCGTCCGCGACATACGGTTTGAATTCCGGTGCAGCCATCCCTACGTCCTCCGAAAGGGGCGCACCCTACACGATGAAAGCCTAGCTGGTCGCCATTTCCTGTAGTAGCGATGTAAATGCAATCAGATCGCTCTCTGCAAGCAACCAAGAATCGTGTACGCGGCACTCGATCTCGACGACGCGATCCCGATCCCACGCGACCGCATAGGCATGACGCACGAAGTGTCGAAATTTGAGCACCGGCCGCAGCGCATTTACGGTCTTTGCTTGCAACACCGCGGGACGAATTCCGGGCAACTCGAGGGCCATGTCGCGCAATAGCGCATGATGGGTGTCCGTGCCGCTCGGTAGGCTGCCCTCGAACACCCGACAAATGCGCTCGAATGTGCTCTCGAGTGCGGTGTAGTACCGATGGATACTGATGGCGAGGTAGGCCAGCCATACTGGATCAGATAGGTCGGACTGGCGCGCTTTGCGCTGGATGATGTCCTCCAGCAAGTCACGTATGACATTCAACTCGACCTCCACCTCCGCACGCAGCCGGACCAGTGGAGCGCGCTCAAGCGATGTCATGCGCGTCCTCCGCTATCCGCTGGGCCAGCGACGGCGGTGCTCGGTTGAGCTCGATGAGGTCGACATCCCGGCCCAGGAGCTCGCTCAGATCAGCGAGCGCGTCGAAATATGAGCCTGTGATTGAGTCCACATACAGATCGACATCGGATTTTTCATGGAACGACCCGGTCGCCAGCGACCCAAAGAAGCCGACCCGCCGTGCACCATAACGCGCACGCAGAAGCGATGCCGCCGCAGGCAGCACTGCACGAATCCGGGCCACTTCGCCGGCGACCTGGGCACCTCGTTGCGCGAGCGCGCGCAGATACGTGTCGCAATAGTGCTGGGGGTCGACCACGGAGTCTCAGACTATCATGTCGACATTGGCCTGCCACCGGCATGAGCGTCGTCGCTGGACGGACTACTACATCAAGGTCCGCGCAGCGCGTAGACCACCAAATGGCCGTCGCCGTCGGTGGCGGCGCCGATCAGCAAGACCCCGGTGGCCGCCGCGGCGTCGAAGATCCCGGACGACAGCTGGCGGCCGAGAGTGGCGTCCATGGCCGCGCCGTAGATCACCAGGCGCGGTCCCGCGCCGTCGATCGACACGACGACGGCGGCCGTCCCGGGCGAGCCGCGATCTTCATCGGCGAAGACGAAGCACGCGCCCGCGCGTAGTCGGTCGCCGAGGTTTGCCCGGGGTGCGGCGATCGCGAGACCCGCGCTTCCGTCGGCCATGGACACCCGCGCGATCGCGGATCCGAAACGCGAGCCGGGAAGCCCGTCAAAACGCGCGTACGGCCCGCCGGCTTCGACCCTCCGATCGCCGAACACCAGGGCTCCGTCGATCGCGTACACGCGGTCGCGACCGGGCGCGCCCGCCACCAACTGGCGGGTCGCGCCGTCCACCGCGATCACCACCGTGGAGCCGAGCAACGCCCCTTCCACGCCCAGGATCAGTCCGTCGGGCGCGGTCCTCGCCAGATCGACCATGCCCGGCTGCATTCGGGGGCCACGTAGCACGCGTACCATCCCCCGTTGCTGTCCTCCATCGGTCGGGCTGCCGAGCACGAGCTCGGCGCTTCCGTCTCCGTCGAGATCGCCGATCGCGATCACCCCGCCTATCGGCGTGCCCGGAGCGCTGCCGTAGATCGTGCTGCTCTGGCCAGCCGCGCCTGCGACGCTCTCCTGCGAGGGAAGCCCGAGCACGTACACCCGACCGGCGACGGGCCCGGTGCTCCCCGCCGCGCCCGGCGCACCGAGGACGAGATCGTTCACGCCCGGAGCGCGTACGGCGCCGATCGCGATCGCGCTCCCGAGCTGATCCTGGGGCGCTGCGCCGAGCACGTGCCCGATGCGCGCGTAGGTTTCGGCGTCAGCGAGGTCGATCCGAGCCCCGTCTCGTGCCAGCTCGGCGCCGGAAAACACGTACACCGCGCCCGCGCCGGCCCCGGCGGTGGGTGCGCCGAGTGCCAGCTCATCGAGCCCATCCCCGTCGAGATCCCCGACCGCTGCGATGTCCGCGAACGGCGCATCAGGGCGCGCGACGATGGTCACCGCCGGCGTACCGAGGTCGAGGGACCGGTGCTTGTTGAGCAGCGGAAATGCCGCGGGCGTCCAGTCCGGTGCGCGCACGATCAGCGCGCGGGTGCCCGAGGCATCCGTCAGGGTGACCACCAGATCACGGGTGGGGCCGGCGCGGAAGTGCCCCGTGCCCAGCAAGCCGAAGTGCGAGCCTCCCGCTGCGACCTCGAGCGCGATCCCGAGCGGCGCGTCGTTGGGCGTTGCGAGATCGAGGATCGACGCCGGTGTTCCCGGGGTGCAGCTCGAATCCGTCGCGCAGGAGAGCGCGAGACGGGCCGTGCTCGACCGATCGCTGCCCAGCGCGGCGACCACGAAGGGCGACGCGCCGATGACCTGGTGTGCGCCATCGAACATCCACGCGCGCAGCGCAACATCCACCGAGTGCGCGCCCGAGGGGACCAACAGTAACGGCACGGACTCCCTGGCGCCTAGCGCAGAAGGCCGCAGCACGAGCTGAAGGCTGCCATCCCCGGCATGCACCGCGACCCCCTGGCTGACTGTATCGGAGGCCGCTACCGGAAGGCCACCTTGCGCCTCGATGTTCACGATCACTTCATCGAGGGCCGGTCGTGCGGCGCCGGGGATGGTCACCGTCAGGTGCAGGCCAACGTCGTGATCGCCGCAACCGACGGCAGAGCCCAGCGCCACCGCGAGCCAGGAGCGCGCGACGAGCCACTGAGCGCCGAGCATGCGTTCGCGTTGCACTCCGCATCATGCTGCCAGCTCACGGCCCACAATGTCCGCAAGAATCGCCGGGAAGCGCTCGTCGGCGCGATGGTGCTCGAGGGTCGAGCGCAGCACGCGTGCTCGCGCGGCGTGCAGGTCGTCTCCCAAGATCTGCCGCGCGAGGTCCCGCAGCCTGCCCACCGAGAAGCGATCGCCGCGGATCTCGACTGCGGCGCCGTGTCGAACCGGGGCCTGCATGTTGAGCTGCTGGTCGAGGTTGCCAGTGACGCCGATCGCGGGAACGCCCGCCAGGAGCGCCTGGTGAAGGGCTCCGCTGCCCCCGTTGCAGACCACCAAGCTGGCGCGCGCGCAGGCCGCGTCGCCGGGCAGGTAGGGCGCGAGGAAGACGTTGGGGGCGTTCACCTCGAGCGCGGCTCCCACCGTTGCGGCGACCACGCTGACTGGCAGCTCGGCGAGGCTGCGCAGGACGGCCGGCAGCAGCGAACGCTTGCCGGAGCTGCCGAGGTTGACGTACACCACCGGCCGATCGACTGGCAACGCCTCCCACCACGTCGGCAGCGGCGCCGACGGAGACCAGACCACCGGCCCCAGGAATTGGTGATGGTCCGGCAGGGACGCGGTCGGGATGAGCCCCGGCGCGTCGGCGTAGAGCACGTGATCGGCATCGCTGTAGTGCGAGAACGTGGTCGTCGACAGACCGGCCAGGCCATGTCGGCGGCGCAGCCGATTCACCGGTGTGACGTGGGTGGCGGAGATGAGCGTGCGGAGCCGGTTCATCAGCATCGCGCTCGCGCCGAGACCGATGACGCGGCTGATGGGATGCAGCGGCGCCGGGTACGTGATCTCGGCGAACGAGCTCCAATGGATGTTCGCGATCATCGCGTAAGGCACACCAGCGAGCCGAGCGCTGATGCCGAGCGACAGCCGCAGGTCTCCGACCACGAGGTCGGGCCGCACGCGGTCGAGCAGCGCCAGGTCGTCGCGGACGTAAGCGCTCAGCGTCGCCTCGTCGTACACCGGGCGGCTGCCGGTGATCTTGTCGGTGAAGACGCGGGACGGGATCGAGCACAACGGCCAGCGCTGGAACGGAATGTCGCCCAGCAGAGCGTCATACCGGCCGTCCCAGGCCACGTGGATGTCGTACTGCGCGGGATCGAGCGTGCGCGCCAACTGCAGCGGTCGCACCACATGCGCGAGGGTGACCGCTTCGCCGACGAACAGCACCCGCGGGCGGCGAGCGCTCACGAGCGCCCGTGCTGGTCGCTGGCGTCGGCTCCGATGAGAGCGTCCGTGCCGCGTCGCAAGGCTCGCACCGGCATCGGCGCGGCGCGTCCAACACGAAAGAGGAAGAGCACGCGATCGTCGTCCCCCGCGCGGCACAGGGCGCGAAATTCGGGCAGCAGCTGCCGCATCACACCGGCGTGGCGGGCCGAAAGCGGGGAGTCGCCCGGGTTCGCCACCCGCTCGAGCAGGAGCGGC
Organism: Myxococcales bacterium; assembly: GCA_043741435.1. GTDB lineage: Bacteria > Myxococcota_A > Polyangia > Palsa-1104 > Palsa-1104 > JBDTCO01. Next base: position 15,586 of record JAYUBF010000133.1, on the reverse strand, counting down.
AGCGCGGCGACGGGTGAGAACGCAAGCCCGAGCGAGGCCGCGGTCAGCCACACCCGCTCGAGGACTCGCCCCGCCATGACCTCGGTTGCTGCGCTGCTCCCCGACACGGTGATGGCACCGAGCGATGACGCGCTCCGCACCAGCCTTCGGGCATACGCACCGTTGGCACGCGCCGCACCGAGGCCGATCGCCAGCTTCATGCGCGACCAGGGCGCGAGCACGCGAAGCAGGCGCAGCTCCCAGTGCGAGAGCGCCAAGGTCCGGACGTCGAGCCCGTCTCTCGTGGCTTCGACCTCATTGCACGACCAGCGCAGCCAGCGATGCAGCTCGGCGTGCGCCGCCTGGGTCTCGGCCCGGCACCGCTCGGCAATCTCGGCAAGCCCGGCGAGCCGTTCGATGGCGCAGCGATCGTCGATGAGCTCGACGTGCGCCGACGGTAGCGCTGCCGCGGAGAGCGTCGCGCGCTGGAGCCCCGACAGCGGCGAGCCGTCGAAGACTCGCCGGTTGGTCTCGCGCAGGCTCAGCTGCGCGGACAGCGCATCACAGCGAATTGGGCCCCCCCGCCGCACCAGGCGCACGAAGGCCCACGGCGCGTCCGGCTCGAGCTCGGCGCTCAGGTCAACCTCGGCGATCCAGCCCAGCTCCCCGGCACGCAGATGGGCCGCCTCGAGGAACGCCCCGCAAGCGATCCGCGACGCGACGAGACCCGGATCGAGCAATGAGCGCGCGCGATCGGCGACGAACCAGAGCTCAAATCCCTGCGCTGCGAGCCGCACGCGAAAGGGCTGGCAGTTGTCCCCCGAGGGCGCCGATGCTGCGCCCTCCACGATCTCGAGGAGCTCCGCGCGGGATACCACGGGTGCCGGGTCTTCGTGCCCGCCGTGCTGTAGTTCGCTCGCGATCCTGGTCGACATGTGAAGCCTCCGTGCGGAGACGACATTGCACACCGCGGACCGAGCTCATATTCCTGTTATTTCGAATGGTTAGATTAACACCCACCCCTTGGTTCGACCCTATGGGTGAGGGGCAAAGGCATCATGCGAGCGCGTGGACCAGCCCCGCCCGAGCGTGGCGTCCCAGATACAGGTCTCCCCCGCGTCGTGCAGCAGCACCAGCCTTCGGGCAGTGTCAAAGGCCACGCTCCCGATCGGCGACGACAGTGACCCTCGGTGCCGGCGCCAAGATCTTGTCCCGCGTCACCATCGGCGACGGGGCCATCGTGGCGACGCTGTCGGTGGTGCCCAGGGGCACCGTGATCCCGCCGTGCGAGGGTCTGGGGGTACTGCGCGACCGCGCCGGGAAGATCGGCGCACGATGACCAGCAGCACGACGAGCCAGAGCGCGAGGAACTGGTCGCGCGCCGGCGCTCGAGCTCCGAGATCGCAGCCGCCGGCTCCGCTGAGAGGCGCGGCGACACACATGCCACCCAAGCACACGCCCTCGGCACAGGAGGCGCCGTCCTCGACGTCGACGTACCGTGGACAGGTGCTGGCCGACGCGCTCGCGCAGAGATGAGGGGTGGCGCACCGAGCGGCGACGACATCCTCGTAGCGACGGCACTCAGTCGACAGCAGCGAACAGATGACCGGCGCGCACGCGGCGTCGTCGCCGCTGGCGGGGAGCATCGCGCACGCTCCATGTCCGTCGCAGACCGTACAGGTGTCGCACGCGGTCCCGGCGGCAGGTCCGGTGCAGCTTCCTTCCGGGCCGCACGCGCCGCTGCAAGCGCCCTCTCCGCAGGAGATCCCAGGCGTGGGCTGGCACAGGCCCAGGGCCGCAGGACTATCGCAGCGCTGGCATGCGCCGACACAAGCGGTTGCGCAGCACACGTCGTCGCTGCAGTGCCGTGAAACGCAGTTGCCGTCCAGGATGCAGCCCTGGCCATTGGCACCCTGGCTGGCGCAGGAGCCCTCCACGCAGCTCGCGCCGTCGAAGCATGCCTGCGAGCTCGCGCATTGCGTCGGGCACGCCGTGCTGATCCCGTCGCACAGATAGGGCAGGCAGTCGAGGGAGGCCGTGCCCTTGGGGGCGATCACGCAGGTTCCGGGATCGAGGTCACATCGATCACAGGCGCCGGCGCAGGCCGAATCGCAACAGACCCCGTCGGCGCAGTGGCCCGAGCTGCACTGCGCGTCGCTCTGGCAACCGTTGCCGATCGGCCGGCTGCCCTTGCACTGGCCGCCGAGGCAGCGTGCGGGGGCCTGACAATCCGTATCACTGACGCACCCCATCGGGCAGGTGACCGAGGTGCCGGTGCACGCGTAGGCCCCACACCCCGCCGACGCAGGCGCGCCCTGCGCGGTGACCTGGCAGACGCCCGGCGTCGCGTCGCACCGGTCGCAGGCGCCCTCGCACGAGAAGTCGCAGCAATAGCCGTCGGCGCACTGACCGCTCGCGCACTCTCGACAGCCAGGGAGCGTGCAGTCGGTCATCGGGTTGCAGGCCTGTCCGCGCAGCTTGCGCGGCGTGCAGGTGTGGTCGATCGCGCAGTACGCGTCGGCGGCGCAAGCTCGGTCATCCAAGCACGAGCTGGGGCAGGCCCCGCCGCTGCCATCGCACACGAACGGGGCGCACAGCGGGCTGCCGCTCGCTCCGCGCGGCGCCGGCGTGCACGTCCCGGGCACGAAGGTGCACACCTCGCAGGCGCCGTTGCAGGCAGATCCGCAACACACCCCGTCGACGCAAAACGTGGACGCGCAATCGTTTCCCAGTGCGCAGGTCACGCCATCGGCAACCCCGCAGTTGCCGGTGGGGCCGCACGAGAGCGTCCCGCTGCAGCTGTCTTGATCGTGGGTGTTGGTGAGCGTCGTGCACACACCCGGTGCACCGCCGGTGTCGCAGGCCTGGCAGGCGTCGCAACGGAAGGACTCGCAGCAGACCTGGTCAGCGCAAAAGCCGGTGTCGCACTGAAACCCACCGGAGCAAGCGCCGCCGCGCAGGTGATATTCCCAGGTGTCTCCGTTGAGCGGGGACCCGCCGAACATCACCACCCGCCCGCGGGCGGCGTCGAAGGTCATCGCGTGGAGCGCGCGTCCGGGGCCGTCGGGGAGGAGCCGGGTGAAGCCCGTTCCGTCCCACTCCCAGGTCTCACCGCTCACCGCCGCGGTGCCGACAGAGACGCCGCCAAACACGACGACCCGCTGCCGCGCGGCATCGTAGGCCATCGCGTGTCCGCTGCGCGCGGCGGGCATCGCCGCCTGGCACGTCGCGTCGGTGCATCGCTGCGTCCAGGCGACACCGTCCCACTCCCAGAGGTCTCCGAGCACGGTGGAGCTCGTATCGACGCCGCCAAACACGACCGTCTTGCCGCGCGCCGCGTCGAAGGCGAGCGCGTGCTGCGTGCGAGCGGGCGGACCGGTGGTCGTGACCACCGTCCAGCTCGTCCCGTCCCATTCGATCGTATCGTGCGCGAAGTGGACCACTCTTCCCCGCGCGCTGTCGTAGGCGAGCGCGTCGTAGGCTTCGCCGAAGGAGCCGCGCGGCGTCACATTCGAGGCAACGGCCCACTTCGTCCCGTTCCACAGCCAGGTCGCCTCCGCGACCGCGACCACCACGCCGCGCGCACGGTCGTAGGCCATCGCCTGGGTCGGGACGAAGGGTCCGCCTCCGCTCGCGCCGAGAAGCCACCTCGAGCCGTCCCACTCCCAGACGTCGTTGAAGACGCCGAGGCCGGTACCGCCGGCGAGCACCACGCGGCCGCGCACGCTGTCATACGCCAGTGCGGCATTGCGGCGCGGCGGCGGCGTCCCGGCGGTTCGCTTCGTCCAGCTCGAACCGATTCGCTCCCAGACCTCGGCGGTCACGATGGTACCGGCGCCGATCGGAACGTCCCCCCCGAATACCACCAGGCGCCCGCGACCGATATCGTAGCTCATCGCGTGGTAGTTCCGCCCTCCGAAGCTGGCGTCGGCGAGCTGGATCCATTGCATGCCGTCCCATTCCCACTGGTCGGCGAGGTTCTGGCCCGAGGACACGCTGATTCCTCCCTGCACCACGGTGCGCGCGCGCTGGGCGTCGTAGGCCATCACAAATGCGACGCGGCCAGCGGGCACAGTGCTGGCGCAAGGCGCCGTCGCGCAAGCCTGGGTCCAGGTGGCGCCGTCCCATTCCCAGGTCTCGGCTACGTTGGATCCGGCTCCGAACAGCACCGTCCGCTGTCGCGCGCTGTCGTAGGCGAGGCGCCCCGACTGAGGCCCTGCGCTCGCCGCGTGTACCCAGGTGGCGCCGTCCCACGTCCACGTCTCGCCGGCGACGAGGGAGACCACCACGCCGCGCGTCACATCGAACGCGCTCGGTGCTGCGGCGGGGCACGCGGCCGCAGGACAGCGCTGTGTCCAGGTCGAGCCGTCCCATTCCCAGATTCCCGCCGATCCGAGCGCGACCGTGCGCGCGCGCTTGGAGTCGAACGCCAGGCCCCAGTCATCTCCGCTGGGTGGGCCGGTCGCGGCCGCCAGGAACCACGAAGTGCCGTCCCACTCCCATGTCTGCGGCAGCGGCTGCTGGGCTCCGCTATGACCGCCGAAGACCACGGTACGCCCACGCACGGAGTCGTAGGCCATCGCCGCATGATCGCGCGCCAGCGAGTTCTCGGCGAACGGGTTCCACACCGCGACCCCCTGGGGTGCGCCGAGCGCAGCCACGCGGGAGCGCGGCGCAGGTCGCTCGGCGCCACAGGCGCAGAGCGCGAGCAGCGTGACGAGCGCGGCCGCGCGTTCACAGCGTAGGGACATTGACCACGGTGGGCCGGTCCGGCCGGGTCGCAAAGTAGGCGCCTGTCGCCGCGCCACCGGCGGCCAGCGTTCCGGCCACGATGAGTGTCCACACCCACGCCTTCTTGTACCAGCGCTTCGCCCTGGGCTCGACGGCGCGCAGATCGTCTCCCGGGCGCGGGGCGATCGCGATCGCGTACGGCGAGGTCGAGCTACCGAGCACGACCAGCTCTCCCCCCGCCGCGTCGAGCGCGGCGAGGTAGTACTCGAGGCGGTCTCCCCCGCGGAGACTCCCGAGCGTGACCGCGGGCACCTGCACCTCGTGCGCTGCGACCGGCCCGCGCTCGATCGAGAAGGCGCCTGCGCCCGCAACTCGAAAGCGCACCGCGAGTTCGACGATCTCATCCAGTGGATCGGCGCGAACGTCGATGCGCAGCGAGAGGGGCGCGCCGCGCACCAGGCGCCCGACGGGTACGTGCGACAGCGCGAGCGGCGCCTTGCCCGCGAGCGCCGCCTTCGCGAGCGCCAGTGCTCGCTGCGTCCGCGGCTCGGCGCCGCTCGGCACGACGTACGCCGCGTCCATCGCGAGCAAGCGCGTGAACAGCGTCACTGCCAGGCGCTCGTCGCCGAGCCGGGTCGCGAGCAGCGCGCGCTGGGCGAGCGCGGCGACGAAGACCTTGTGGTCGAGCTCTCGACCTCCGAGCACGTGATCGAGCGCCGTCGCAGCGTCCTTGAGCGCACCCTCGGCCGCGAGCTGCTCGGCGACGAACAGGCCCTCGGCGCCGGTGGCGCTCGCGATGAGCTCGGCCCGCCGGCGTTGCGAGCGCTGGGTGAAGTCCTGCTCGAGCTTACCGAGGAGCTGCTCGGCTACACGTCGCCTCTCGAGGTTCGCCCCCCCTTCGCGCAGGAACGCGCGATAGAGATCGATGGTCTGTCGCAGCAGCTCGAGCTGCGCCGCGTCCGCCTTCTCCGTCTCGAACTGCCGCCGGCGCGCCTGCGCGAGATCGAACAGCATCCCCGGGAACTTCATCACCCGATAGGCGGCCTCGAAGCGCGCAACCGCTTCGGAGAAACGACCCAGGCGATACGCGGCGGCGCCCTCATCGTACGCGCGGCGTGCCTCGGCGATATCTTCGGATCGAGGAGCGTCCGCCTGCTGGGCGGACGTGGAAGCGGCGATCGCGGAGCAGGCCGCGAAGATGAAGAGCGCCAGACGCGACAGCCTCATGCTCAGCGCCCCCAGCCGCCCAGCGCGTCGAGATCGGGCTTGCTTGCAGGCTTGCTCGCGGCGGGTGGGGCGGCCGTGCCCCCACCAGCGCGGGGCGCGGCCAGGAGCTCCCAGGCGAGTGCGATCCGCTGACCGGAGACGACGGAGATTTGCTCCTTGCGCGCGACGAATCCAGGCGCAGCCGCAGTGATCCAGTGCACCCCCGGAGAGACCTCGAGCTGGAGCTGGTTCGATCCGTTGCCCGCAGAACGCGAGTCCACCATGAAGTCGGCCCGTCGCGCATTGACCCGCACCTCGACCTGCGCCGGGATGGGCTTCAACGGGACGAGCTTCGCCCGCACCGCACGCTCGGTGGCGCCCGCCTCGATCTGCACCTGCTCGACGAACGGAAGGTAGCCGTCGAGCTCGATGCGCACGGCGATGCGGGCTGACAAGGGGACGCGGTAGACGTTGGGGGTGAGCAGCGTGCGCTGCTTGCCACCAATCGACACCTGCGCACCGGGTGGATCGCTCACGATCTGCAGCGCGAGCTCGGGCGCTTCGCGAGCGGCCGACAACGCCGCCGCGGTCGGGTGCGAGGGGGTAGCCCGAGCCCCGACGTAGACCCCGCCGAGGAGCAACGCGAGGACCAGCGCGCCGACGAGCATGCCGGTCTTGCTCGCACGTCCCGGTGGCGAGGCAGCCTCGGGCGGCGGCAGCGCCGAGAAGTCGTTGGCCGAGCTCGGCGTGGCCATGGGCGGGCGAGCCGCCGGATCGCGCCCCATCTGGGATGGCAGCGACTGTGCGAGCGCCTCACTGGAGAGCAAAACGCGGACCTTGCCCAGACGCTGTCGCAGCTCGCTCGCGCTCTGCGGGCGCTTGTCGGGCCGCTTCTCCAGGCAGTACAGGATCACCTCTTCGAGCGCGATCGGCAGGTCTGCGACCGATCGGGGCCGGGGCGGCGCCCGGTGGACGTGCCCCTGAAGGACCACGAACTCGGAGCTGCCGGAGAACGGACGCGTCCCGGTGAACAGCACGAACATGATGACGCCCAGCGAATACAGGTCCGATCGCGCGTCGACCGGCTGGCACAGGCACTGCTCCGGCGACATGAACGACGGCGTGCCGATGGTCAGTCCCGTCGAGGTCTTCTCGCCGCCCGGGCCCTGGTTGAGCAGCTTCGCGACGCCGAAGTCGAGGAGCTTGACCGCGCGGTGGCCCCGCGTCTCGACGAGGATGATGTTGTCTGGCTTGAGATCCCGATGCACGACCCCGGCGTCGTGCGCAGCTTCCAGCGCGTCGAGGACCTGATCCAGGATCGACAGCGCGTCCCCGTAGGTGAGCGGCGGATCGGCACGCAGGCGCGCCCGCAGATCCGCGCCCGGGATGTATTCCATGACGAAGAAGGGACGACCGTCGGGCGCCTCGCCGAACGCGAAGATGTCGACGATGTTGCGGTGTCCGATCCGGTTCACCGCGCGGGCTTCTTGCACGAAGCGCTCGACGATCGTCGAGCTGTGCGAGAACCGCTCGTTCAGAACCTTGATCGCCACCTTCTTGCCGATCAGGGGATGGACGGCGGCATAGACCACGCCCATGCCGCCGGCGCCCAGCGTCTCGGTGACTTGGTACTCGCCGAGGGCGGTCCCGGGCGGGAGCGTCGGCTCCGCGCTGCGCGCAGCCAGGCACCGGTGGCCCACCGACATCGGCGCAGCGCACGCTGGGCACAAGCTCGCCATCACACCGTCCATCATCGTAGCACCACCTGTGCCCGCCATGGCGTGGTGGCTATTTCTTGCGGAACCGAGCCACGTCGATCTTGTGCCGCTTGACCAGCTGGAACAGCCACGCCGGATCCAGCTCCGCCGCGCGGGCGGCCCCGGTCACGTTGCCCGCGAAGCGCAGCAGGAGCTCGAGGAGGAACTGCTTCTCGAAGGCGGAGACCGCGCGCGCCTTGGCGACCTTGAATGACTCCTCGTTGGCTGTCGTCGAGCGCTCCCCCGATGGATCCGACAGCGCACTCTTGCCGAACACGCTTGCGCGCTCCACGAAGTTCCTGAGCTCGCGAGCGTTCCCAGCCCAGTGTCGAAGGCGCAGGGCAGCCAGCAAGTCCTCGTCCACCACGAGCTGACCTGTGTTTCCAGCGTCCGCGATCATCGCCTGCACGAGGGGCCCGAAGTCCTCCGGCCGCTCACGCAGGGGCGGGATGCGCAGCTTGGCCACCGACAGGCGATAGTAGAGATCTTCGCGGAAGGTCCCCTGGTTGCATCGTCGCGCCAGATCCTGGTGGCTGGCGGCGATGATCCGGATGTCGACGCGGGTCCAGGTCTCCGAGCCGATGCGCTTGATGGTCCGCGCGTCCAGCGCGCGCAAGAGCTTCGACTGCACGGAGAGCGGCAGCTCGGCGACCTCGTCGAGGAACAGGGTCCCGCCGTGCGCCTCTTCGAAGGCGCCCTTGCGGTTGGTGTCGGCCCCCGTGAAGGCGCCGCGCACGTGCCCGAACAGCTCGGACTCGACGAGGTTCGGTGGCAACGCGCCGCAGTCGACCACCACGAACGGCTGATCGGCTCGCGGGGAGTGCGCGTGGATCTCCTGCGCGACGATGTCCTTGCCGGACCCGCTCTCTCCGTGCAGCAGGACCGTGAGATCGCTCGACGAGACGCTCTCCAGCTCACCGAACAGGCGGCGCATCGCCGGGCTGCATCCCACCAGCCGGCCGTAGCGTTCGTCGCTGCCGATCTCGAGATCGATCGTGCAATCGTCGACCTGGAACACCAGCTCGCGCTCGCCCACGGTGATGCGGTCGCGTGACACGAGATAGGTGGAACGGGTGCGGCGGCCCTCGACATAGGTCCCGTTGGTGGAGTCGAGGTCGGTGAGCAGGTAGCCGTGCGCATCGAGCTCGAGTCGCGCGTGAAAGAGCGACACCCCCGGCGCGTCGAGGCGTGCCGAATTTCCCTCGCCGCGACCGATGGTGATGGTGTCGCCGAAGCCGCGATACAGCGGCTCCGGCGCAGGGGCTCCCGCCACCACCTCGGTCAGCGAGTACGCGTTGCGGCGAAGCCCCGCCACGCGGTTGTGTCGAAGCAGCGGGATGGTATGGTGGGCGGCCTCGAGACGTGTCACGCCACCAGAATACAGCGTCCGCGAACGGAGCGGTCGACGTCGGGGAGAAAGAGGTCTGGCGTGCTCGCTGATCCAGCACCGGCTTTCGTCCGCGCGCAGAGCAGTGTCGTGCGCTCCGGGTCTTGCTGGTAGCGTACCGGTCATGAAGCTCTCCGAATGCAAGCGCTCCTTCGCGCTCGTGACCGGCGCAACGGCGGGGCTGGGGCTCGCGTTCGCCGAAGCCCTGGCGGAACGCGGGTTGAACCTGGTGCTGGTCGCGCGGGACCAAGAGCGCCTGCAGGCGTCGCGCGCCGCCCTCGAGGCACGTTACGGAATCGAGGTGCGCGTGCTCTCCGCCGATCTGCGGCAGCGCTCGGCGCCGGTCCAGATCGAAGCGGCCCTGGCGGCGGACGGCATCGCGCCGCGCGTGCTCTGTAATGTCGTCGGCTCTGGGTACGCTGGGGAGCTTGCATCCATGTCGATCGACGAGATTCAGGATCTGATGTCGCTGAACACCACCTCGATGGTCACGCTCTGCCGCCTCTTCGCGCCGCTCCTCTGCTCTCATCGCACCAGCGCGATCATCAATGTCTCGTCGGTCGCGGCCATCCAGCCCATGCCTCACATGGCGGTCTATGCGGCAACCAAGGCCTTCGTTCAGAGCTTCAGCCAGGCGCTACACTGGGAGCTGCAACCCCGCGGCTGCTGCGTTCAGACGCTCATGCCGGGTTCGATGGACACCGACTTCAATCGCAGGATGGGAATCGACCGGACGAAGATCGGGGGAATGGTCAGCCCCATCGAGGTCGTGCGACGATCCCTGGCCGCACTCGAGCAGGACGAGATCGTGGTCGCCGTCGCGCCGAGGGTCTGGCTACAGCGCACCTTCGCATTCTTGTTTCCCATCGCGGTCGTGTTGAAGACGGTGGCGAACCTGGTGCGCGGGTGGACTATCAAGCCGGTCGAGCCGAAGGCGACAGAGGAAGCCGCGCCGCCTACCCCAGCAGGCGATGACGCGAGTGGAATCCGGCGAGTGCGACGTGACGAGCGGGGTTAGCACGATGCGGCTCGCGCCCGACGATACGCCATGGGACGTCATCGTGATCGGCACCGGCATGGGCGGCGCGACGGTCGGCTACGAGCTCGCGCTTGCGGGTCAGCGAGTCTTGTTCTGCGAGAAGGGACGCATGCCCGGCAGTCCGACCGAGCTCGCGGGTCGCTTTCCCGAGGAGTGCTCCACCTCGCTCGATCCGCGCGACATGAAGGAGAGCATGTCGCGGGCGGGGCGAAGCCTCACGGTGATCGAGGACCGCTCGGCGCGAACGCCGCGCCGCTTCGTGCCCCTGCTCGGCTCTGGTGTCGGTGGCAGCACCGCGCTCTACGGCATGGCGCTCGAGCGCTTCTTTCCCGCCGACCTCGCGAGCTGGCCGATTCCTTTTGAGGATCTGGTTCCGCACTACGAGGCCATCGAGGAGCGCTTCCACCTGAGCGGCGGTGGAGATCCCCTCCGAGAGGAGCGCGCACACCCGCGGCCTGCGCCGCCGCTGCCCGCCGCGTCGGCGGAGCTGTTCGATTTTTTCGGCAAGCAAGGACTGCACCCCTATCGCCTCCCGCTGGCCTGCGAGCACCGCGTCGCGTGCGCGGGCTGCCAGGGCATGCTCTGCGCCAATGATTGCAAGAACGACGCGACTCGCGTCTGCCTGGTGCCTGCCATCTCCCTGCATGGCGCGCGGCTCCTCGACGAGTGCGAGGTGTTGCGTCTCGAGGCCACGGACACCGAGGTCACCAGCGTGATCTGCGAGCGCCACGGACAGTCCCTGCGACTCCGCGGTCGGCGGGTCGTGCTCGCCGCCGGAGCGCTGCATACGCCGAGCCTCCTGATCCGCTCGAGGAGCCCCGAGTGGCCCCAGGGCCTGGCGAACCACTCCGGCCTCGTCGGACGCAACCTCATGCGGCACTTCGTCGACCTGTACGCGGTGTTCACGCGCGCACGACCTGCGCAGGACAGGTCGATGAAGGACCTCGCGTTCAACGACCTCTATGTAGATCGAGGCCTCAAGCTCGGGACCGTGCAGTCCTTCGGCCAGCTCCCACCGGGCGCGGTGATGCTGGCCGAGGCCGCCGAGACGATCGCGGTGCGATGGCCGCGCCTCGCCGCCCTCTTCAACCTGGTGCGTCCGCTGCTAGGATGGTTCCTCGACGCGTTGCTCGCGCGCTGCGTGGTGCTCGCGATGATCTTCGAAGATCCACCCGATGAGGACAACCGCGTCGAGCCTTCGCCCGACGGCACGGACGCGTTGATTGTCACGTATCACATCCGCGACCCCGAGCGGACGCGGATAGCACACGCCCGCTCGCGGCTGAGCGCGCTGCTGCGCCCCTACCGCTTCCTGCTCATCAAGCAGGCCGAGAACAACCACCGTCTGGCGCATGCCTGCGGCACCTGCCGCATGGGGATTGATCCGCGTCGCAGCGTCGTCGATGCGGAGAACCGCGCGCATGGCCTCGCGAATCTCTACATCGTCGACAGCTCGTTCTTCCCGACGAGCGCAGGCATGAACCCCAGCCTCACGATCGCGGCGAACGCGCGGCGAGTGGCCCAGCGACTCATCATGATGGACCAAGCGCGCTCGGGCAGATGACCGCGGCGTTGATCGACGCGCGTTACGGCGCCTTGCAGGTCTCGCGGGTCGCCTATCATGCCTCGGCGGCGCTCGCGGCGCTCGATCTCGATCTGCCGGCGGACGGCGCGCTGCGCGAGGCATCAGTTCAAACTCGATCGGGCTGATGTAATCGAGGTGGGAGTGCAGGCGCTCGGTGTTGTAGAAGCGCTCGATGTAGTCGCCGATCGAGACCTCGGCCACCGCCGGCATCGAGTAGCGCTCGTCGTCGACACGCTCGACTCTTGGAGGTCCAGCGCAACGGCGACTCCGGATCGCCGCGCGTCACAGGATCAACGAGCCTGTCCAAGGCTGGTACGAGATCGGGATGCGCGACTTCGTGGCGACGACCACCACCGCCCTTGCGACGAACGCGAGCGACATCATCCGCGCGAGTCGGGTGGCGCGTGCGACAGCAGCGAGCCCGCCCCACCCCAGTGCTTCAGCCTCGGTGCCCGCCCTCAGCCGGCGTGCACGTTCATCCATCGTCGCCTTCAGTAGGCGCCACTTTCAAAGCGCCATCCGCTCCGCATTCACGGAGGAAATAGATCACGGCGGCACGATCGCGTTGATCCCGTGCGCGCGATTATCGCGACGCTCCTTCGATCGACCTGTTAGTACGCGGTTACTAAGGGACTCGTCTCCATCGACCATCGGTCGTCGCGCGGAGTGGGTCACGTCCGCGCGATGTTCTCCACGAGCTCCACGGCCTCGCCCGGCAGCACCGAGCCCAACGCGGCGAGATCCTCGCGCATGTGGCCCTCGTCGCTGGTTCCCGTGAGCGGCAACATGCCGACCGCGATCGCGAACTGGAACACGATCTGCGCTGGTGTCCGCTTGAGCCGCGCCGCGAGCTGCTGGAACGGCTGGCTGGCGAGCTCGCGCTGGTTGGCCGTGAGCAACGAGAAGCCCTGATACACCATGCCGTGGCGACGGCAGAACTGGCGCACGTCGCGATCCCATCCGGCCCGCGCGTAGCAGCGGTTCTGCACGAAGCGGGGCTTGACCTCGGCCTTGTCGGCGAGTGCCTGGAGTTGTTCGAGCGACACGTTGCTGACGCCCAGCACGCCGACACGCTTGTGGTCCTGCAGGCGCTCCATCGCGCGCCACACAGCCCAGTCGTGCTCGGAGAGGCCGACACGCTGCGACGGGCCGTGCAGCACGTACGAATCGACGTGCGTGATCTGGAGATGCTCGAGTGAACTCGCGAACGACTGCGCCACCTGCTTCTCGGGAGGCGCGTCCTTGTCGTAGGGCAAGCGGTGATCTTGGCCGTCGAGCGACGTGAACTTGGTCTGCAAGAACAGCTCGTCACGGCGCACCTGCCCGGCTGCGATCGCAGCAGCGACGGCATTGCCGACCGCGGCCTCGTGGTAGTGCTTGCGCTGGTTGGCGGTGTCGAAGCTGCGGAAGCCGGCGCTCAGCGCCAGCCGCACCAGGCGCTCGGTCTCGTCTTCCTTCCACGCCGTGCCGTAGAGCAATCGGGAGGGCATGCGCGCGAGCATAGCCCAACGGGGTTTTGCCCGGCGCCTGCCCTGAGATAGCCTGCCGCCCATGTCCATCCGCGCCGTCTTCTTGTCACTGGCCGTCCTGATGATTTCCACGGCGGCTTCCATCGTGACCGCGGCCACAGCGCATCCGCTCGACCCCCTCAGCGCCGACGAGGTCACGCGCTCGCTCGCCATCCTCAAGCACTCGGGCAAGCTCACCGCGTCCACGCTGTTCCCGTATCTCATGTTGCGCGAGCCACCCAAGACGGAAGTGCTCGCGTGGAAGGTCGGACAGCCGTTCCGACGTGAGGCCCTCGCGGTGGTCTACGATCACAAAGCGGGAAAGACCGCGGAGGCGACGATCGATCTGCGCACCAACGCGATCGCCGCGTGGCAAGAGCGCCCGGGTGTGCAGCCCTCCGTGCTGCTGAGCGAGTTCGAGGCGGTGCCGCCGATCGTGAAGGCCGATCCTCGCTACAAGGCGGCGATGGCGCGGCGCGGCATCACCAACCTCGACGACGTGCAGGTCGACGCGTGGGCCTACGGCAACCCCGACACCGAGCTCGCCAAGCACACGCGCCTCCTCCGCACGCTGACCTACTATAAGAAGGGCGGCACCAACTTCTACGCGCGCCCCGTCGAGGGCATCACCGTCGTCGTCGACATGGACAAGCGCGAGGTCGCGCAGATCATCGACAGCGAGGCACTGCCGATTCCACCCGTGCTCTCGGAGCTCGATGCGAAGTCGCTCGCGAAGCTCGGCTCCACGCGCCCGCCGCTCAAGCCGCTCAAGATCAGCCAGCCCAAGGGTGCGAGCTTCACCGTCGACGGACAGGAGGTGCGTTGGCAAAACTGGCGCTTCCGCTTCACGATGCACCCGCGCGAAGGCCTCGTGTTGCAGCTGGTCGAGTACGAAGACCACGGCAAGCGCCGCCCCGTCCTGTATCGCGCGTCGCTCTCGGAGATGATGGTGCCGTACGGCCACTCCGACCAGCACTGGACGTATCGCAACGCCTTCGACGAGGGCGAGTACGGCATCGGTCGTTACTCCGGCTCGCTCGAGGTCGGCACCGACGTGCCGGACAACGCCAAGCTCTTCGAGGCGCGCTTCGTCGACGACTTCGGCAAGCCCTACACCGTGAAGAACGCCGTGGCTCTCTACGAGCGCGACGGGGGCCTCCTCTGGAAGCATCTCGACATGTACGGCGGCGCCAACGTGTCGCGACGCTCACGCGATCTCGTCATCGGCTTCATCACCACCATCAGCAACTACGACTACGGCCTCAACTGGATCTTCCACCAGGATGGCTCGCTCGAGCTCGAGACGCAGCTCACCGGCATCATGCTCGCGAAGGGCTCGTCACTCACCACCATGGCGGGCATGGCCCACGCCGGCGGCCACGAACAGGGCGCCACCAGGCCGACCTCCGCCGACCTCGACATGCAGTTCGGTCACCTGGTCGCGCCGAACGTGGTTGCGCCACACCACCAGCACTTCTTCAACTTCCGCATCGACCTCGACGTCGACGGCGCCGAGCACAACGAAGTGCTGGAGCTCGACTCGAACGCCCTGCCCGCGGGCAAGGACAACCCGATGCTCAACGCGTTTTCGATGAGCGAGACCACGTTGCCGTCGGAGAAGCGCGCGCAGCGTGATCTCGACTACGCGAAGCAGCGCAAGTGGAAGGTCGTGAACCGCGAGCACCACAACGGTCTCGGCTACCAGACGGGCTACATCCTGGTGCCGGGCGAGAACGCAGCACCGTTCCTCAAGCCCGAGGCCTTCCTCCGCAGGCGGGGCGCGTTCATCGATCACCCGTTCTGGGCCACGCAGGAGAACGACGACGAGCGCTACGCCGCGGGCGTGTATCCGAGCCAGGCCTCGGTGCCCGATGGCCTGCCGGTGTGGACCAGCAAGGATCGTTCGCTCGTCGACCAGGACGTAGTGCTCTGGTACACGTTCTGCGTGACGCACGCGCCGCGTCCCGAAGAGTGGCCGGTCATGAACACGCACCGCATCGGGTTCAAGCTCATCCCCGCCGGTTTCTTCGATCGCAACCCGGCGCTCGACGTCGCCCGCTGAGCGGCCGCAGTCGAAGTACGAATTCATCCTCGCCAGCTCACGATGACCTTGCGCTCGCTCAGATCTTCCATCGCGTAGCGCACACCTTCACGGCGGAGGCCCGAGTCCTTCATGCCGCCGTAGGGCATGTTGTCGGCGCGATACGTGGGCACGTCGTTGATGATGATGATGATGATGATGATGATGATGATGCCGCCGACGTCGAGGTCCTCGGTGGCGCGGGGGGTAAGCGTTGTAGTCGTTCACCCCGGGGGGTCAACCGACCCTGCAGACAGGGTCAGTTGACCCCGATCAGTGAGCGGGTGCGGAGGGCAAAAGCGACGGGGGTTGGG
>JAYUBF010000132.1:0-1847 GCA_043741435.1 Myxococcales bacterium | reverse complement strand
GACCGCGCGAATTTCCAACTTTCAACCGATTCGGCTGCCGCTGTGCAACCCCGCGAGATCAGATCCGTTCGCGAGCGCCGTTATGAACTCTGGGGCACTAGCCGACGTAATCTTCGAATGGACGCGCGAACCACGACCTGGGCTCGGCCCACGGCAAGTGCTCAACCTTCTCGCCACGATCCCCGTGGCAGCTCACGGTGGATCTGGGGATCTACAAGTCTCCCGCCGAACTGGCATCGGCCCGAGTTGCCGTGATTGTGCTGCATAACATCAGCCGAGCGGCCCCTTGGAGCAGCGTCGGCGCGACGATGATCAACCCGACCGGGCTCCGCGGGCGATGAGCTCGACGGCAATGATTCCGGTGAGCCAAGACTTATCCGTTCGGCGCACCAAACTCACCCGCCCGCCACGATCTGAGGCTCAGTTAGCGCCTTGGCGTCGCTTAGAGATGCTTGCTCCACCGCAGCCCGCCGCCTCATGGCCCTCGAGATGGGGTGTTCTCGAACATCGCGAAGCGATGTTTCGAGCGCTAAACGCGCGGTCTCAGGGCGTGGAGACCTTGACCGTGAACGCGCCCATCTCGACCGCGTGCGGAGGGCCCCAGAACGTGTCGACGATGACGAAGTACGTGCCCGTGGTCGTCGGCGTGAACTGGAACGACTCGGCCGCACCCTCGAGACCGGTGTCGGCACCGGCGAGACAAGCCACCGGCATCACATCGCACACCGCGGCAGCGCCGGGGCCGACGAGCGAGATGCTCGGATCGAAGTTGGTGTCGACGTTGGTGAGTGCGAACGTGTAGCTCGTGCCCGCGGTCAGGGCGACCGAGTAAGCCACGTCGGCGCCCGTCTGCGTCGCGTTCGTGCAGGTCGCGCCTTCGAGACCCGAAGCGTAGTTGGACGTGGCGTTGAAGGTGTTGCCCTTCACCGCCGTGCCGACCGTCAGCGCCTGCGCCGTCTGGCAGGTGTCGTTCGTACCCGGCGAGAGACAGACCGCGCTGTCACAGACCTGGCCCGAGGTGCAACCGACCACGGGAGCCGCCGTGATACTGCAATCAGGATCCACGACACCGCACATGCAGTCGCAGTTTGCGCCGTCGTGGTAGGCGGCGGCTGCGCACGTCCATGCGTTGGGCACCGGGCCGTGGTTCAGCGCGATGGTGCCGATCGAGATGCACTTTCCGCCGGGGACCAGCGTCGACGTGAACGTGCTTTGATCGACCGTCACCTCGACCATGGTCAAGTTCGTGATCGTGCCCTTCATGCTCCCGGTCACGAGCGGATCCTCGGTGAGCGACATGGTGCCACCCGACTGGAAATACTCGCGGACGATGGTGCCGGTGCTATCGGCGGAGAGCGCGTGCATGCACGCCGCGCAGGTGCCGTAGTTCGCCTGGTTCCCCATCGAGAGATCGACGGGTACGGCCAGGTTGTCGGAGCCGGTAGTGTAGAACTCGAAGTTGAGCTGCGCGGGACCGCCGTCGCCGAGCGCCGTGGTGATCGGCGCATCCCACGCAATCTGCATGTCGGCGACGCTGCCGGTAAGATAGTCCTGGGTACCGAGCGCGATGACGGTCGGCACGCACGTGCCCGTGCCACCGTCGGCCATCGAGCCCGAGTCGATCGTCGTGCCGCCGTCGATCATCGTCCCCGAGTCGATTCCGTTGCTGTCAACTATGACGCCCGAATCGATGAGCGCGCTGTCGATGCCGACGCCGGAGTCGGCGTGCGGGGCATCGATCGTGGTGCTCGAGTCGATCGTCGTGTTCGAGTCGATGGTCACGACCGGCGCATCCTTGTGCGTGGTGGCCGCGTCCGGGGTGGTCGAGCCGCCACCGCCGCATGCAG
>JAYUBF010000131.1:0-18863 GCA_043741435.1 Myxococcales bacterium | reverse complement strand
CCCGCTCAACATCGCCGAGGGCGCCGGGCGAACTTCGCAGGCCGATGCGGCCAGGCACCACGGCATCGCACGCGGCTCAGCAATGGAGTGCGCCGCCGTGGTCGATACACTCGCCCTGCTATCGGTCATGACCGAGCCGGAGCACCACAAGCTGCGGAGTTACTCGCTCGCTGCGTGGCGCCAGATGTGGCGAGCGCGACGCGATCCAAGCGCGAGCTCTAGGGTGCCTGCGCAGAATACCGTGAGTCCGAGCGGTAGCATGACGATTGCCGCAATGCGCTGCTGTTGCGCATCGCTAACGTCGCTGCGATAGCTCGCGGCGTCGTTGGCAGCATTGGCGTTGGTCGCCGCGCGCGCTGAGGTAAAGAACAGAGCGATGCCAGCGACGGTCCCCACGATCCCCGTCACGGCCAGCGTGTCGCCGACCGGATCTTTGTACCAAGCACGCGGGATGACCACCCGACAACCGTCGAGGTGGTGTCGCGCGGTCACCGCCTGCTGTGCTGAGGGCTTACCCATAAGCAGGCGCTCGTATAGCGGAACTGCCGCGACGCAGTTGCCGCGTAGGCGCTCGGCCTGGGCCCACGCGAACAAGAAGACCGGGTCCGGCTCGACGCGATAGCCGGCTTCGAACTCCGTGATGGCTTCCGCGTACCGCTTATCGAGGTACGCCGCGACGCCGCGATCAAGGAGCCGCTTGGCCGTCGGATCGGCCAACGAGATTTCCTCGGCGCCCGCGTCGAGCGTCGAGAGCAGAAGCCCGACGACTGACACCACGGCAAGGATGGATCTCAGAACCTGCAACCGCCGAAACGAGCGAGGTAGGAGCACGCGCAGTGTCATTGAGTGTAGCATGTCGTACGCGTGCGCCGGGTACTTCTGAATTGCCCATTCCTGGTCTTTTTCTGGTTCTTGCCGTGGGCGGCGTGTACGGAGATCAGGCCGTTCGCATGTAGCGCAACCTCCGATTGCAGCACGCTTGACCCAAGCGCTCGTTGCGAGTCACGAGACGAGAGCGCCGCCTCTGGCCCCGCCAACCTTGGCATTTGCAGCTTTCCCGACGCTAGCTGCGGATCGCAGCAGCGCTACGACTTCATTGGGACTGGGCCCTTCTCGGGCCGGTGCGTGCCGTGCGGTGCGCTCGACAACTATTGCTGCCCGGGCGCTGCGTGCGAGGCCCAGCTGCGCTGTGGCGGTACGCAGTGCTCGTGCGTGCTCGGACTCGGTGCTGCGCTTCAGCAAGTCTGCGCGCTCGAGATGGACGGCCAAATCTGGTGTCTCGGCGGCGGATTGAGGCAACCCGACGGGCTCCCGATGTACGCCGATCGGCTGCAGCGCTTCGACGATCGCGAGCAAGGCAACGTGTTCCCCATCGACCACACGGTTGCTTTTGTCCTAGGTTTCCTATCGTGCGTTGCCGATGTCGGTGGTCGCGTGCGCTGCTGGTCGTCCCACGCGAAGATCCACCCCGTCGCGATCAAGTCGTCGGTTGCCTTGATCGTCGTCCGGCCGAGCGAGGTCTGCGGGCTCGACGCCGCCGGCCTCGTGACGTGCACTGACGGTCTCAGCAACGAGCAAGGGCCTGTGGTCGAGCGGCTGCGCGACGTGACGCAACTGGCTGGTGCCTATGGTCACGCCTGCGCGGTGATGCGCGACGGCCACGTCGCGTGCTGGGGAACGAACGAGCATGGTCAGCTGGGAGACGGCTCCCGCATCGCTCGGCCCGACCCTGTGACCGTGCAGGGACTCGCCCCAGCGCGACAGGTGGCGGTCGGTGCCGTGTCGAGCTGCGCTCTGCTGCTCGATGGCACCGTATGGTGCTGGGGCGACAACTCCGAAGGCCAGCTCGGTGACGGCTCGCCAGCCGGTCACTTCGCGCCAGCTCCGGTGCCGGGTCTCGTTGCAATCCGCCAAGTGGTGACGAGCGCCGGGGGCGCATGCGCTCGCGATGCACAGCGCGTGTTGTGCTGGGGCAGCGGCGATCTGCTGGGAGGCGCCAGCAGCCCCACGCCCCTGTCCATGACGACGCTGCCCGAATCTATCGAGGAGCTCGTCGCCGGCGACTCCCACGTCTGCGCTCGCAAAGGTGATCGCCTGTGGTGTTGGGGCTATGTGTTCGTCCAGCTCGACGACGGGCGCTTCAGCCGCCTGACCACGACATTCTCGACAACACCCACGCTCGGGCCCCGACTGTGTCCGTGACGATCGTATTCCGCAGCGCGCTGCTCCCGCTTCTGACATGCCTCTGTGCATGCCTCGAGGTCGCTCCCTTCGCTTGCACGGCGAGCGTGCAGTGCGAGACGGTCGACCCATCCGGCGTCTGCGAAGCAAGCGTGTTCCACGCGCCACTGGGTCCCGGCAACTCGGGGGTGTGCAGCTACATGGACGTAACATGCGACGGCGGCCGTCGTTACGACAGCGAGAGTGGCGAGCCACGCGCCAGGCAATGCCTCCCCTGCGGCGCCAGCGACGAACCCTGCTGTGGTGGTGGTCGCTGCGACATGGGGCTCACCTGCCGGTCCCAACGCTGTGCCTGTGTGGGCATGCTGGGCGTCGCGTCGCAGCAGACGTGCGCTATCGATGCGATGGGCGGGCTCCGCTGCATCGGCGCCGTGGTGGAACGGCCGAACGGCACTCATGGCAATTCGGTGCAGACTCTCCCGATCCAAGGGCTCGATGCGATCGTGACCTTCGCCTTCGACAAGGCGGGCAGCGTGCTGTGCGCCACTGCCCCAACGCAAGTCACCGCGTGTGCGATCGGCTCGCCGGCCATCACGATGCCCGTCGCGTTGCCAGCGCCGCGCGAGCTCAGTGTCGGCAACGCGCACCAGGTGTGCGGCCTCGGCGAAGACGGCGCCGTGACGTGCGTGGATCCTATGACCGGAGTCGGCAAAGTGCCGTTCCGTGGGGCGAGCCACCTGAGCGTCCACGGCGACCAAACGTGCGTCCTTCATCGCGACCGATCAGTTTGGTGCTGGGGTCTCAACGACCACGGTCAGCTAGGCGACGGTACGCTGGTCGATCGAGACACTCCGGGCCGGGTGACTGGGCTGCCTCCTGCCTCCGCGATCGCAACCGGGGCCACCGCGGCCTGCGCGTTGGCGGAAGACGGGACGGTCTGGTGTTGGGGCGACGTCGCAGCTGGGCGCCAGACCCCGTATCCACAAACGCCGCCTCTGTTGCAGCCGGTGCAGATGCCAGGCCTCGCGCACGTTCTGCAAATTGCAGTCGATAGCGACAGCGGATGCGCGCGCGATCGGCTCGGTGTCTCCTGTTGGGGGGCCGGCGTTTTGGTCGGCGGCCGTTACAGCCCCGCCCCGGTGCGCATGCCAGGATTACCGGAAGGCGTGGAAGAACTGCTCGTCGGAGGCGACCACGCGTGCGCGAGAAAGGGCGCGCACGTGTGGTGCTGGGGCAGCGTATACGCCAACAGTGTCACAGGTGTCGCTGTCATCGCGGCGCCGACGTTGCTGCCCAGCTTCTGCCCTTGACCGCCGTCACAGTAATCCGAAAAAGCGGATATCGGGGACGAGAGGGAACGGAGGCCGGGGACGAGAGGCAACAACGACGGTTGCTCCTGGACCTCGAGACGACTACATTCCGCGGTCCCTCAAGGAGCCAATAGAATCATGGGTCTGCTCGATCTTTTCCGACCAAAGTGGAAGCACTCGCAGATGGATGTACGCCTTGCTGCGGTGCGACAGCTCGGGGAGGACGAGCTTGCCACGCTCACCGAGGTGGCGCGGCGCGATCCGGAAGCGAAGATTCGCGAGGTCGCGTACAAGCGCATCGGTGATCCGGTGCTGCTGCTGCAGCTCGCGCGGGACGAAGCCGATGCGGCGCTGCGTGAGCTCGTGGGCAAGCGTGCGTCGGAGCTGTCGTTGCGCGCCGCGCAGGGCAGCGACGAGCGCGAGGCCCTGGCAGCGCTCGGGCGCGTGATCGATCCGCGGATGTTGGCCGAGGTGATCCGCAAGTCGAATGTGCCGTCCGTTCGGCGCGAGGCGCTGTCTCGGCTCGAGGATTCGCGCGCGCTCGCCGAGGTGGTGCACAAGGTCGACGATCCGAAGCTGCGGGAAGAAGCGCTGCTCAAGATCCACGATCCGAAGATCCTCCGTGAGATCGCGATCGCCGAGAACGTGACGAAGGCCTTGCAGCTGCAAGCCATCGGCAAGCTCGTCGACGGACCGGCGTTGCGCGCCATCATCGAGCGTGGTCGGAACAAGGCAATCAAGACGGCGGCGAAGGAGCGCCTGGCTGCGCTCGGGATCACCGAGGACAAGCCGGCGCCGAAGGAAAAGAAGAAGACGAAGCCGGCCGATCCTGCGGCCGAGGCGCGGCTCAAGCAGCGACAGATCGAAGCCGATATGCGTCGGAACTCCGCGGAGGATCGCAAGCAGACGGTGAACCTGCGCAAGGAGGAGCTCGAGGCAGAGCACGCCGCGCGGTTGCAGCGGCTCGAGGCGGGCGAGGCGGCGGCGAAGGCTGCGCCCGAGCCCAAGAGGCCAGAGTCGGCGCCGGAGCCGGCGCGCACGCCGTTCGAGCGTGGGGCCGAGGATCCGGCCGACCTTGCCAAGAGCGAGGCGCGTCGGGCCGAGCGCAATCAACGCGACGCGGAGAAGTACGCGCGCCAGGCCGAGAAGGCCGCGCAAGCGAAAGAGAACGTCGCAGCGCTCGAGTCCCTTACGGCGCGCCTCGAGGCCTTGCTCGACGGCTCCGATGCCAAAGAAGCGGGCTCGGTTCTGAAGGAGTCCCACACGTCGGACGCCGCGCGCGGAGTGCTCCCCGACGGCAGCGAGGCCTTGCGCGCTCGTTTCGTGGATGCGCGCACCAAGCTCTCCGCCAAGCTCACCGAGATGCGCGAGGCCGAGGATTGGCGTCGCTGGGCCAACGTGCCCAAGCTCGAGGCGCTCATCACGAAGGCGGAGAGCCTCGCGAAGGTCGTCATCGGCGCCATCAAGCTCGACGAGGGCCAGGAGCTCGACGCGCAGAAGGTGTCGCGCGAGCTGCGCGCCATGCAGCAAGAGTGGAAGACGATCGGTCGAGCGCCCCGCGAGAAAGCGGACTCGCTGTGGGAGCGCTTCAAGGCCGCCTGCGACATCATCTACGAGGAGAACAAGCCCGCGCTCGTCTCCGTCGACGAGGATCGCGCGAACAACTTGAAAGCGAAGCAGGCGTTGTGCGAGCAGGCCGAGGCGCTGGTCGATTCGCCCGACGCCCAGACGGGTGGCAAAACCATCACCGATCAGGTGAAGGCCCTGCAAGACGAGTGGAAGAAGATCGGCCCGGTCCCGAAGGCCGATGGCGACGCGCTGTGGACGCGCTTCCGCACCGCCTGCGATCGCTTCTTCGCCGCGAAGAAGGAGTCGTTCGAGAAGCAGGACGAGGTTCGCGCGGCCACGCTCGCGAAGCAGGTGCAGCTCGCGCAGAAGGCCGAGTCGCTGAGCCTCTCCGTCGACTGGAAGGGCACCGCCGAAAAGCTCAAGGATCTCCAGGAAGAGTGGAAGCAGGTCTCCGTCGGCCACATGGGCAAGCAAAAGGCCGACAGCGACGAGACCTGGAAGCGTTTCCGCGCTGCGTGCGACGTGTTCTTCGAGAAGCGCAAGGCGCACTTCGGGGAGATGGACGCTGAGCGCGAGGGCAACCTCGTGAAGAAGGAAGCGCTCGTGGCGCAGGCCGAAAAGCTCGCGCAGGGCGACGAGGTCGTCGACCCCGACGCCTCCATCCGTGAGCTCATGACCGAGTGGAAGAAGATCGGTCCGGTGTCGAAGGAGAAGGGCGACGAGATCTGGGAGCGCTTCGGCAAGGCCCTCGACGGTCTGCGTGCTCCGCAAGCCTCGGCCGAGGAGATCGCCGCCGCGCAGGGCGTGTCGGCCGAACAGTTCCTCGCGCAGAAGCCGCTCGGCACGCTCGCCGACCAGCTCAGGCACCAGGGCAAATCTATCGACGGCTCACCCGTCGAGGCGGCACCTACGCCGAAGCCCGAGCCGAAGCCGGCGCCCGCACCGACGCCACCGCCCGAGCCGGCGCCCGTTCCGATCAAGGAGCCCACGCCTGCGCCGACGCCGATCACCACGGCACCGACCCCGAAGCCGCCGATGGAGATGCCCACGCCCGCACCGGTGGAGATGCCCAAGGCTGCACCCGTGGAGATCCCCGAGGTGAAGGTCGCGCCGCAAGCGCCGGCTGCGGCGCCGGCCGAGGTACCGTCACAAGCGCCCGATCCGGCCAGCACACCGACGGTGAGCGCGGTCCAGGATTCGTGGCCTGCGCCCGAAGCGTGGGCGCTGCCCGACGAGCCGTCGAAGAGCTGAGGGCGCATGGCGCGCGCGCTCACGCTCGAGCTGCCTGGCGCCGTCGCGGACGAGCTCTCGTCCGCGTCGGCGCGCTGTGAGCGGTCGGTCGGCTTCCTGGTGCTCGGTGCGCTGAAGTCGTCGAGCGCGCTGTCGGGTACGCCCGGGACTGATCGCAAGCCCATCGAGCTCTCCACCGACGACGACGACCCCGCCGATCTCGCGTCCCGTGTGAAGAAGCTCGCGGCCGAGAAGGCCAAGGGTCGCTCGCTCGACGATGCCGTGGCGCTCGCGTGGCTCGAGCGGCGCGAGCAGATCCTCGCGTGGGTTGCTCGCGTGGGAAAGATCAACGAAGGCGAGCGCGCCGACGATCTCGACGACGGCCTCCGCTTGGCGGCCGATGTGGCGACGCCGGCGGCGAAGCTCGTCGAGCTCGCGACGAGCGCGTATCCGCGGGTGCGCGCGCTCGTGGCCGCGCATCCGGGTGCGCCGAAGGAAGCCTTGGATCTGATGGGGAACGATCGAGAGCGGATCGTGCGCGAGGCGCTCATCGCCCGGCGTTAGCCAGGCGCGCTCCGGAGCAAGCGAGTCCTCAAGTGGAACTGCGACTCGCGTGCCGATTGCGCGCTTAGAGGATCGGGATTCCGGCCGGCGGGACGAGGATGAAGACGTCGCGTGAGTCGAGCAGAGCGGCGCCGTTGCCGACGACCTCGATGGTGGCCTTGAAGAACTGGGGCTCATTCGTTGGCTCGACGAAGTCGTTGTAGACGCGGACGGTGAAGCGCAGCAGGGTACCGGGCTGCACGGACAGGAAAGCGTTCTTGGTGGTATCGATGCTAACGGGGCCGTCCACCGTGCCGACGGCGGGCATCGAGTCGAGCGGGGTGACGCCGCGAGCGCTGCCGACGGGCGTAAGAAAGTCAGCCGTGGTGTGACCAGTCGGGAGGGGCACGGGCGGTGTGCTCTGGTCGCCGCTGCTGCCGACAAGGTTGGTGCCGTCGTCGTAGCCGCCGAATGAGACGAGCTTGGTGATCGCGTCGGCTACGAGGGCGCCAAGGCCGTTGCCCTCCGAGTCGACCTTGTAGACCATCGGGCACACGCCACCAGCAGGCGCGATGGCAGCGCCGTTGACTCCCGTGCAGCACATGCCGGCGCCGCAGGCGTTAGCGAAGGCTGCGGGTGGAACCGTGCTGTTCGTCTGCTGCGCGAGCCACACCATCTGGTTGTAGGGCTCCCAGTTGCCGTTCAACGACGGGCCCGCAAAGGTCGGGCTGAAGTCCGCGCCTCCGGCCGTGGACGCGATGCCGACGAAGCGGCCACCGATCGCATTGATCGCAGCGAGCGTGTCGGCGTGGCCATGCGAGATCGCGGTATAGGCCGCGTACGGGATATCGGCGGGATCGCCGACGTCGTGCAACTCGGCATCGGTGGCGAGCACCAGGACCGGCAACGAACCCGTGCGGAACCCCATGCCACCAACAGTGCCGATCATCTCGCCGGCGACAGCGCCAGGTGCAGTGGCAGTATCGAACTTTGGCACCAGCGTCGTGCCGCTGCCATCACAGTGGAGCATCGCCTTGCCGGTCGCCGCGGTGTACAGCGCGTCGAATCCTGACTCGGGCCCGTCGCCGCCTCCCCATGCGCTGAGCGCGGCGATCGTCGACTGGATGGCGGCGAGGCCGTTCGTGGCGACCGTGACGATACGGCTATCCAGCTTAAACGGATAGTCGCCGTCGCCGAGCAGGCCACACGGCCAGTCGTGAAACTCGGCAACACCCATCGCCACCGACGGGATCTTGATCTTGAGCGTCGCAGCGAGTGCGGCCAGCGAGCTGTTGAGCGCGGTGATTTTGCTGTTCATGGAGCCGGTCGTATCTACGATGAAGCCGACGTCAGCCTGCTTGATGTTCGTCGAGAACGTGAGGATCGCCGACGTGGGATTCGTCGCGCCGAGGTACGGCGCGATGAAGAAGAAGTCGAGCGGCTGACCGCTGGCGTCGAGACGGCGCGGAACGAGCGTGACGGTGGTATAGCCGGAGCTTGCACCGACGGTAGCGACGACCTTCGTGAAGCCGCCGGTGGAGGCCGAGCTGAATACGGGGCCTGCGAAGCTGCCGAGGTCAGCCTTTTCGGCCTTGAAGATTGCCGTCGCTGTGATGTCTTCGCTCGTGCCGTCTTCGTAAATAGCCGACGCCGTGAAGCCCTGCGATGCGGGTAGGTTGTTGTCGAGAAAGAGGATAGGGTCCGCCGGCGAGAGCTGGATGCCCTTGAGGATGTGCGAACCCGTCGGTGGGTTGCCGCCGTCGCCGTTGCTGTTGCCGTTGCTGTTGCCGTCGCCGTTGCCAACACGTGCGTCGCCAAGCTGGCCACAGCCGACAGCGCCGATCGCAATCAGGAAACCACCTAGCAACAACCGCTGAGTCGTGTGAGCAAGCAACGACAGATCGCGCATAGTTCTCCCTGTTCGAGCGTGGAAAATGCTCGGAAAATCCGCGGCCAGCACAGGCCTGGGGGCGCCAATCATCGGGCGGGCCTGCTTCGCCGTCAACCGTCAATTGACTGGACCCCAATGTGGACACTCTTCAGCCCGGGAGTACTACTTGTTGCCACCGCAGCTCGGCGCGCGGGGCGCCGGCGGCGCGACGTTCGCGACCGTCCAGGCCTGCAGCTCGGCGAGCCCGTACACCGGTTGAATGGTTCCGCAGTTGCCAAGCTGCAAGTTGTCCTCTCCGCCCGGCCAGAGCACGGCGACGTGAGTGACGGTCGCGTTGAGCGTGGCGGTCGCGCTCATGGCGTCGGTGCTGACTTTGCTTTGGGCCTTGCTCCAGCCAGTGGGGTCGATGTTTGGCGGCGATGGTGCGCCGCTGTCCGTGTACCAGAGCTCCATGGGCTTCACGAATTTGCATGCCCCCGGTGCGTAGGCGGTGATCTTGTTGATGTGCGACTCAGCCGCAAGCTTCACGACGATACTCGGATCTGGCGTCGACGAGAAGATATGCCAGATTTCGCCGCTCGAGCTCCCGGTATACGAGGTGGAGAGATTGCCGTCGATGGTGTCGAGCTCTGTATGGTTACCGTCGAGAATGGAAGTGAACCCCAGGTAGTTCGCCTTGGCGATGCCACCCAGCGCGGCATTCTGCGATTCCGTCGAGGCTTGCTGCTGCTGCGGCTGGCCATTCTGCGTGACCGAGAAGTCGACCTTGGTGCTCTGGTTGCCCCACTTGTCGATGGTGCTGACGTGGAACCGGTTGTCTTCCCCGTCGACGAGGGGCGCATCCACGCAAAAGCGGCCCGTGCTGGCGACGTCGACGGTGACGGTGGTGCCATCGTCCGACTCGAACAACACGCTCGAGTGCGGCGATGCGACGCCGTGGACGGGAACGGTGGAGTACACCGTGGTGGTGTCGATTCCGTCGAGCACCGGGGGAGCCACCATGCCCGGGTCCACCGGCGAAGCGTCCGGGACAGTTGGCATCCTCACGCCGCCGTCTCCGGTACCCCCCGGGTTGGCGAACGGCGTGGTGGGCGCCTCGGCCTGGCAGCCGGACACGGCGGCAGCGAGAAGCCCAGTCATCACAAGAGCCGAGAAGGTTCTGGAAGAGAGATGGCGCATGGCGATCCACTCCTAGAGCAAGCCCCGTGCTCAGCGCGGGTCACGGAGTTTCGACGATTTGCGTCGTTCCATGGGGCGCGATCGGTGCCGCGATCCACCAGATCTCTGGTCGGTTGTCTCCACTTGGCAGCGATATCCGTCATCTGCGATCAAATGCCGCGGGGAAACGGCAGATCGATGGATGGGTGACCTAGAGTCACCCGACGATGGGGTCAATCGACCCGGCTCGTGGGGATCCGGGTCCTGTTTCTGCAAGCAAACTCAGCTGCTTGAGGTTGGCAAAGAAAGGCATGCGGCTTGCTCATGAGACCTCCCGTGCCCCTCCTGGAGAAGATCATGGGACCCGCAACGGTGAAGAAGAGTCGTAGTGCCTTTCGTCTGCCCCGCGCCCTTGGCTCGGTGTTCCTCGCTGGCTGCCTGCTCTCGAGCAGCCTCGGGATGACGGGTTGCGGTGCAGCCCGCCAGCCGACAGGAACCCTCGATCCATCGACCGGCAAGCCCACGACGTACCAGCTCGTGGCGCCCACGCTGAAGAGCATCGCACCGAACGAGGTCGCCCTCGGTGACACCGTGAAGGTGTTCGGCAAGGACTTCATCGACAAGGCGCACGGCACGCTCTCGCTCTACATGGAAGGCACCTTCACGAGCGATAGCGGCAGCGAGACTCGCTACAAGGGCACCATCCCGCTCACCTACGTGGGCCCGGGACAGGCGACCTTCGAGTTCGGCCCCAAGGTGTTCTTCTCCAACTCGGGGAAGGAGCTCGGCACCTTCAACGGCGTGTTCAACGTCGTCAACAAGCTCACCGGCATCGCGGCCAACGCGGAAGCCGGCAAGGATGAGCCGTCCGAGGGACAGAAGCTCTCCATCACCGCGAAGCCGTCCATCTACTTCAACCAGATGCGCTCCGTCGACGGGGATTGCCCGCTCGTCACCACCGGTACGACTCCTGGCAACAACATGGCGTTCGGCCTCGAAGTGCTCGGCATGGACGACGCGAGGGAGTCGGACCCGATCACGTTCTCGTACTCGTTCCAGTCGCCGAACCTGACGGCCGGCTACGTGGAGAACTCGCCGTACAACTTCCCGCCGTACACGGGCGACGGCGCACCGACGCCGCCGATGGAGACGACGGGCTCCACGCAGTTCTCGTACGACATCAAGAGCGGCAACAGCACCACGCTCGATCCGCAGAACGTCGAGCTGGTCGTGAACGTGAACCCGCCCGTCACCGTCAGCCAGACCGCGCAGAACCAGTCGCAGGTGAAGCTCGCGCGCCTCTTCACCGGCAAGCAAGACAGCATGACGGCACCGTCGGGCACCAACTTCTTCAACATGACGGTGCAGGCCACCCGCGGCGACGGCACGACGATCATCCGGACGCTCAACGTGCCCATTCACGCGCCGCTGGAAGTGGGCGCAGCGACGGCCGAGGTGCTGGGCGGTCGTGAGTCGGCGCAGGTGCTCACCGGCTGCGTCGGTGGTGGTCAGTTCGGTCAGGAGTACCAGTACACGAAGGGCAGCTCGATCACCCGCCAGCGCTCCATCAACCTCACCTGGAACACCCAGTTCAACAAGAACTGGAACGCGAACGCTAACGCAAACCTCAACTTTGGTCTGAATCTCGGCATCGGCTCCTTCGGCCAACCGTCAGTGAACCTCCCCAAGGGCAACAACAATGGGACCAACGGGGAAGGCACCGGCACCGGCACCGGCACCGGTACTGGGGGCGCGGGCCCAGGTCAGCCCGGCGGGAATACCGGCGGGAATACCGGCGGTGGCGGCGGCGGCGGCGTGAACATTGGTGTGAGTGGCGGCGTGGGGGGCGCCTGGACGCAAACGTTTGGCGTCGACGTTAGCGATTCGGTCAGCGCCGAAGAGCACAAGGGTGAGACCTTCAGCATCCACATTTTGCCGGCATTCTCGCTCGTGCTCTACGGACAGTTCTTCTGGTTGCAGCGCTCCGCGCCGCTCCTCCTGCACACCGCGTGCGGTGAGGCACTGGAGGCAGGCACCGCGACACTGAACAACCCCAAGTGGCACTTCGATCCCGAGCAGGCCACGAGCACGAGCTGCGATCCGCCCAACTCACCGGCCACCATACTCGGCGAGGCCATGGGCTACACGCCCGCCGGCAGCGGTAACTAGGAACCTACGATGTCGTCCCGAACTCTCGTTTTGGTCGCTTCGTTGCTGCTCGGGTCGAGCGCGCACGCAGGCTTCAAGAACCCGTTCCGCGGGGTCTAAAGGGCAACGCCGACCAGCAACAAACGGGCGGCATCTTGCGCCACGCTGGGCACCCACACAGCGTCTGTGCAAAGCTCACTCTATCCAGTCGAGAGCCCGATGATGCGGGAGCTCCGGCGCATCGAGACGCTGGGGCCCTGGGCGATGTCCGGCCCGGCCATGAAGCTCGCCTACAAGGTGCTCGACCAAGGGTACAAATCGGGCAAGGAGTTCGAGCGCACCGAGGACGTGGCCAAGATGGACGAGACGTATCACTGCATGTTCATCATCGAGAAGCTCCGCGACCTCATGCAGAAGAATCGCTACTCGCAGTTCCTCTCCTGGTACGGGGAAAAGAAGGTCATCGCGACCCGCCAGCGGCTCGGCGTGGATCAAACCGAGCTGGTCGCTCAGTACCACGCGATGCATCTCGAGCTTCCGATCCCCGAACGCAGCGACAACGGCCGCGTTCGTACGATCATGATGCCGAACGGACAGCTGCGTCGCTTCAACGTCGACGACAACACGGCCGAGGCGTTGCGCGAGACCAAGCCCCACCACTCCCAGCCCAAGACGAACTAGCTATCCGTCCTGCGAGAAGCGCTCCCAGGGCGTTTTCGCACGGCGTCTTCGAAGACACGTTTGTGGTAGTGTCCGACCCCCGTGGCTATGGGTTTGTCGCGCTACCGCTCTTCCGTCGCATCCGCTTGCCTGGCGGTGCCTTGTCTCGCGGTCTTTCTTGCACTCGGGCTCCCGCTCGGCGGATGCCCCGCGACGGACCCGGTGGTGATCAATCCGGGCGACACGAACCCGCCGAACGGCCCGTTCTACGCCGACACCGTGCTCGCGCTCCGCTCCGGCGGTGAGGTGCCCACGCTGTGCGACCGGATCCAGCGCAAGTGCCCCGAAGCGCAAGGCGGCGAATGCGGTGGCAACCTCGCGCTCGGCGAGCCCGACGACATGGCGTTCACCGTCGCTGCCAACAGCAGCGTCGATGTCGGCTTCATGTGCTCCATCGGTATCCGGGAGACCGGCGGCACCACGGCCAGCGACGACTTCATCGTCATCGCAAAGAGCATCGATGCCGACGCCTTCCCCGTCGTGCAGGTGAGCAACGACGCCTCCAACTACACCACGCTCAATCCGTGGCCGAAGGACACGACGGTCAATCCGCCCGTGTATGTCCTCATGGCTGGCTTCAAGCTCGAGGCCGAGGGCATCAGCAACGTGCGCTACGTGCGCATCGCGGAAACCAGCAACAATGGCTCTTTCTCCATCGACGCCGTGAAGGCACTGCCGCTGCAGCTCGGGCAATGAAGCGGCTAGTCCTCACGCTCTCGCTCTTGTTCGCTGCTGCGCCCGTCGTGCACGCGCAGGAGTCGATGTTCACCAACGTGGCGTCGTCGTTCCGGCCCGGGCCGTACACGCAGCTGCGCGTGGATCCGGCGAACCCGGAGCACTTCGCGGTGAGCACCTCCGACGGCGCGATCCTCGAGACGCACGACGGCGGCGTCACCGCGAGCGAAGCGCAGATCCTGCACAAGCGCGTCTTCTACCCGATGGTGCTTCGTGGCCTCGGTGGCGGTCGTGGCGCGCAGTTCGGGCGCTCGTTCGGCCGGACAGCGCACCGTCTCTTCATCTCGATGTTGCACGCGGGCCTCACCACCACGCGGTGGGCGCCGTGGATGTCCATGGAAGATCCGTCGACGGAGATCCTCGATATCGCGCTGCCCGGTCCGGGCGGTCACGGTGCCATCGCGAGCCCGGCCGGCATCTTCATCTCCGACGAGCGCATGGGCGTGTGGCACCGCGCGATGGGGATGCCGAGGCCAAAGGGCAACGTGCTCGTGGGCACGGCCGTGGCGTTCGATCCCAGCAACCCCAACGTCCTTATCGCGTGCACCAACGACGGCGTCTTCATCTCGTTCAATGGCGGGCAGACCTTCGGCCGTCATCCCGACAAGAAGCTCGCGGAAGAAGCGGTGAACCAGATTGTCTGGGACGTGAAGGAGCCGAAGAATGTGTTCCTCGTTGCCGGCGGCAGCGTCTACAAGAGCGAGAACCACGCCGAGAGCTTCGAGGCCGTGCTCGGTGGCGAGACGGTGATCAACGCCATCGTGGTGGCGGAGGAGGGCGTGTACCTCGCCACGGCCAAGGGCCTCCAGCTGCACGGGGGCGAGGGCGCGAAAGATCTCCTGAAGGAAGAGGCCGTGCTCGGCGTGGTGCCCGTCGAGCAAGGCAAAATCTTGTTCGCGACGGAGCACACGCTCTACATCATGGAAGGCGAGCACAAGCGCGCGCTCATGAACACGACGGCGTCCGATCCGTTCGTGAAGCTCGTGGGCACGCCCGAGATCGCGTGGGCCCTCACCAAGTACGGCGTCTTCCGCATCGGGGTGAAGGAGCCGCGCAGCAAGCGCCGCGCACGTCGCGGGCCGCGCATGCTCATGACCATCGACGAGGTGCAGCGCGCCACGCTGCGTCACCTCGGCATCGGCGACCCTACCAAGAGCCGCCTCAACGATCGCTGGTACGCGGCGTTGCTGCCGTCGGTGATCGTGGAGGTGAAGCAGGCCATCAATCTACAAAACTCCATCACGTTCGACGGTACGTTCCCCATCAACTTTCGCACCGCGTCGTCGTCGCGCGAGGCGTTGTGCTGTGGTGCGTTCAACACGTCGGAGCCGCAATCGCTCATCATGGCGAAGTGGGACCTCGCGAAGATCATCACCGGCGGGTACGGCAACGTGTCGATGCCGTTCGGTCTCGTCGAGAACGGCCTGCGCGATTCACGCACCAGCATCCTCGGCGAGGTGCAGTGGCGCTATCGCGAGATCCGAAACCTGTGTGCGCAGCTGCGCTATCCGCCATCAGACCCGAAGATCCACCTCATGTGGCGCATGCGCCTCGAGGAGTACGCGCAGTACATCGAAGCACTTTCCGGCAAGCAAGTCGTCGCGTTCGAGAACATGGAGGAAGTAGATGAAGTCGAAGACTAGGGAGTGCCCTCAATCTCCGGACCGAGCCGGGCGAAGTTCGCAGCCCGGATGGCAAGAAGCAACGAGGAAAGCTGCTGGTGGCAACTGCCCGAGGAGCGACGCAGCCAGCCGGAGCGAGGACGAGCCCGGCGACGGGAGGAGAGTGAGGGCACGACCTTGGTCGCTCTCGTTGTGGGCCGTGGCCGCGTTCGCTCTCTGCAGCGAGAGCGCACACGCGACCCCGTTCGCCAGCTGGGAATCCGAGGGCAGCCATTCGTCGGCTGCCGCGGCGGGCGGAGGCGAGGGCGGACCCGACGCCGCCGGCGCGAAGAAGAAGGGCGAGAGCAAGGGCAAGATGTTCACCAAGCTCCGCCAGATCTTGAAGAACGAGCCGAGCTGCAAAGAAGTGCAGCGGGCTGCGCTCGTGTTCTACAAGCTCGAGCCCGAGCGCATCCGCCGCATGGGCGTCGCGACCCGCGTGAAGGCGATCGTCCCCGAGATCGAGGGATCGATCGACAACTCGATCGGGCACACGTTCACCAACACGCGCGACGGACTGTTTCCGCAGCAGTCGCTAAGGGATGCGGGCGGCACTGACACGAGCGGCAACTTCCTCAACCCGGACGGCTACAAAGAGCGTGTCCAAACCACCACCGACAACCTCCTGTGGCGCGTGCGCGCGGTGTGGAACCTCGACCGCCTCGTCTTCAACTCCGAAGAGCTCGACGTGAAGTCGCTCAACTCGCTCGAAGAGAATCTGGTGCGCGAAGTGACGACGCTCTACTTCCAGCGCCACCGCCTCATCGCCAACCTCATCCTCTCCGGCCCCGACGAGGACGAAGAGATCTTCTACGAGCTCCTCCGCCTCGACGAGCAGACCGCCACGATCGACGCGCTCACCGGCGGCATGTTCTCGCCGCGCGCGTGGAATTGGGAAGCCGAAGTGAAGTGGTAGCAGGCGAGCCCCGCGCGGAGCGCAAGCGGTGGCTGCCGCTGCGCTCGGTCAGGTCTTCGCTTTCCGAAACGCTGTCTGCAAGCGCTCGTCTGCCGTGATGAGCTCGGCGTTGTGCTCGAGCGCAACGGCGAAAACGATGGCGTCATACACGGTCAATCGATGGCGGCGTGCCAGCGCGAGGGCCGGCTCGATGATTTCTAGATGACCAACGCTTTGTAGTGGAAGCGCGAGGAACGCGGCGAGGATCTCGTTTACGTCCGCTGGTCTCAGCTCCGAGCGTTGTTCCTTCTTTCGGATCACCTGGCCGACCTCGGCGACGGCCAGCTCCGGGATGAGGAGCAGTGCTTCGGTCGGCGACGCTTGCTCGAGCGCTTCGATCGCACCATTGGGAAGCGGTCCGTCGGGGACATACAAGCGAATCAGCGCCGAGGTATCGAAGACGTACGACTTCATCTTCTGCGCTCGCGTCGAACCTCTGCGACCGTGTCGCCGAGCGCTCGACCCGCGAGGCGCGCTCTCATGCGCAGCGCGCGCTCGATCGGCGGATCCGCGTCGTCGATGAGCCGTGCGCGCTCGAGGATGGTGAGGACCTGCTGCTGAAGACTGCGCCGGTTGCGCTCGGCGCTCCGCACCAGCACCCGATAAAGAGCGTCCGGGATGTTGCGAACCGTGATCACCTTCATGACATCAGGATAGTTGACGCCAAAGTGATGTCGAAGCACCCCGCTCCCGCGTGTTACTTCACGCGTGCGACCGCGGCCTCTAGCACGGTGTCGACGCCCTTCCGCAGATCCTGCACGTCGTAGGTGACCGGCACTGTCGGCATCGTGCCCTTGCCTTCGAGGGGTGTGTTGCTCGCGGCGTCCATGCAGCGGTTCACGTCGATGTCGGCGTGGACCGTCGGCGTGCCGGTCAAATCGAACATGGGGCCCGGGCCGCCGAACGCCCCGGCGGTTTGCCCACCGACGAGCGGCACCGACGTGGCGCGTGCCACCGCGTACGCGAAGTAGTCCGCCGCGCTGTAGTCGAGGCCATCGATGATGACCGCGACCTTGCCGCTGTAGGCGAAAGGTCCACCGGGCGTGATGGCGTACTCGGCGTAGTGCTCGTCGCGGAAGCTCGGCGGTGACGAGCCTCCGTTGCGTTGCGTGCAGTACGACAGCGCCACTGCCTTCGCCCCGGGCATGCCAGCGACGATAGCGAGGCCGACGGGCGTGATGCCGCCGCCGTTGCCGCGCGCATCCCACACGATCGTGGGCGCCGACTTCACCTTGTCGAACTCGGCTTGCACCGTGGCCTGGAACGCATCGACGAATTCTTGGAAGTGCGCCGGATCGGGTGCCGCTACGTTCGTCGGATAGAAGCGCGGCAGCTGAATCACCGCGACGCCATCGGCGCGAACTGTCGCCTTCGCGTTGAAGTTGGTGCTTCGACCGAGCGCATCCGCGCAGGAGATCGCGTGGCCATCCTTGGCGGGGATCGTCACCGCGCGCATCGCGCTGCCGTCGCCGGGCACGATGCCCAGCGTCATGCCGCGCGGCACCGTGCCGAAGAACGATCGCGCGGTGAACTCGCGCTGTCCGCCAGCAGACGGCACGTAGTCTCCACACACGGGTCGGTGCCAGGCCACGTCGAGCAGCGCAGGACCGCTGTCGGTGCCCGCCGTGATCACCTGGTCACCCGCGACGAGGCCGAGTGGGTTGCTCGCCTCCGCATACGTGACGAGCACGTGGTCGCCGCTCGCCACCCCGCACACGCCGAAGCGCGACCAGGTCTGCGTGTACATCTCCGGCTCGCGGCAGCTCTCGCCGATGAGCGCCTGATGACCCTGCGGGACCGCGAGCAAGATCTCCCAGAGCGCTCGATAGTAGGTCGCATCGCTGCCGTCACCCGCGAGGATGATGTCGCGGGCTTTGGCGATGATCTTCGTCGCGTCGAGCGGACCGGAGTAACCGCTGTTGTCGACGAGGTCTTGTGCGTACGCGGCCGCCGAGTCGGCCTGCGCGAGCTGCGCGGCCGTCGGTGGATGAGCCAGATCGGGCTCCAGCATGTCGGGCGGCGTGACCAGCTCGTTGGGCGATCCACACGCAGCGAGCGCGACAACGACGGGGAGAAAGAGTGTAGGGAAGCGCATGGATCCGGTGCCTAGCACGAGCGGGGCCATCCGCAAGTCGAGCAACGGCGACGCGCCCGTGATGAAAATTCGAGCCGGTGATCGATCGGCTAACGGTGGATCCGCAGTTTCTCGTCCAGCGATCGAGGGGCCCAGCCGGCGGCTTTCAGAGTGGCCATTCGACCCCAGCCAAACCGGGTTGACTCTCCCGAGAACCCATCTGCAAGACAGTGATTTTAGGTTGTTACCAGATCATGCAGGGTGGTCTGCGTGTTGCACATACACCCTCTCGACTCACCCCCCCTCGAAGGAGCTGTCCTATGCGCACCCTCTCTCGCCTGTTCGCCGTTTTTGCCCTGGTCTCTCTGACCCTTGGGACCCTTGGGACTGCCGGCGTCGCTTCGGCGCGTGAGATCGAATCCAGCTACGACGGCGAGGGCAACACATCGCTCTGTGCTACGCCGACGCGCACCACGACCATGTCGATGCGCAAGCCGCGCGCGAAGGACGTGGGGAGCATCCCCGCCAAGTACGACTCCGCCTTCCCGGTTCGCGACTACGCGCACGCGACCCGCGACCGCGGCGCGATCTAAACAGCAACGCATTGTTCGGAGGTCAAAGGTTGCGTTGCTGTTTAGTCTATCTCATCGGGCGTGCCGCCCGCCCTGCCGGCCGAGCCGTCAGGGTC
>JAYUBF010000130.1:0-18894 GCA_043741435.1 Myxococcales bacterium | reverse complement strand
TCGACTTGAGCACTTTCGGACCGAGCCGTCGCGTCGCGAGGAGCCTCGGCAGCGACGAGCGACGAGGGAGAATACTGGTGGTATTCGACCGAGGAGCGAGGAAGCCGACGAGGCCGACCCACACGCACCCTGTCCAGCATTGCGCACTCCGCGTGTGTTCGAGGCGGAAATTGTGTGTATTCACGAGCTTGACATCTACGAGCGAAGTCGCAATCGTACGCGCACTTTTCCAAGGGATCCGGATACCCATGGCACTCAGTTTCTCCGCCGAGGCGAAGCAGAAGATCGAAGCGCTGAAGTCTCGCTACCCGCATCGCCAGGCCGCGTGCCTGCCCGTGCTCCACCTCGCCCAAGACGAGTTCGGTTGGATCTCCGACGAAGCAGTCGACGCCGTCGCTGCCGTGCTGGAGCTGCCACCCTCGCACGTGTGGGGCGTGGCCACTTTCTACACGATGTATCACCGTCATCCGACGGGGAAGCACACGCTCATGGTGTGCACCAACGTGGCCTGCATGCTGCGCGGCGGCTACGAGGTGCTCAGCGCCATCGAGCAAAAGCTCGGCGTCAAAGCCGGCCAGACCACGCCCGATGGCGCATTCACCATCGTCGAGGAAGAGTGCTTGGCTGCGTGCGCGAATGCGCCTTGCATGATCTCGGGTCGAAAGTATTTCCTCGACCTCACGCCGGCCAGCGCTGTGAAGGCGCTCGACGAGATCAAGCAGATGCCGCCCGATCACGCACCACCGCGCGGCCACAACTACCGCGACGATCACTCGCCACCGGACGATCCGGTAGCGGGTCACTAAGCAACGAAGAGGACAGCAGAAGATGCCGGTCAGCCGGGCAGAGATGCCGAAGATCGTCACGCGCTTCATGGGCGAAGAGGGCCTGAACCGCCTCGACGCCGCGAAGAAGCGTGGCGCGTACAGCGTGCTCGAGAAGGGGTTGGCCATGCAGCCAGCCGCCATCATCGACGAGGTGAAGAAGTCGAACCTGCGCGGCCGTGGTGGCGCGGGCTTCCCGACGGGCCTCAAGTGGACGTTCCTGCCGAAGGACGCGAAGCAGGTATACCTCGTCATCAACGCCGACGAGTCGGAGCCCGGCACCTGCAAGGATCGCGAGCTCCTCTACTGGGACCCGCACCTGCTCATCGAAGGCATCATCCTGTCGTGCTACGCGATGGGCTCTGACCACTCGTACATCTTCATCCGCGGCGAGATGATCCGCGAAGCCGCCGTCGTGCAGCGTGCCGTCGAGGAAGCCTACGCGGCGGGCCTCATCGGCAAGGAAGTGCAGACCGCGAAGGGGCCGTGGAAGCTCGACGTCACGGTGCACCGTGGTGCCGGCGCCTACATCTGCGGTGAAGAGACCGCGCTCCTCAACGCGCTCGAGGGCAAGCGTGGCTGGCCTCGCCTCAAGCCCCCGTTCCCGGCGGTGAAGGGCGCATTCGGTCAGCCGACCATCGTCAACAACGTCGAGACCATCTGCAACATCCCCGCAATTCTCGACAAGGGCGGACAGTGGTTCGCCGATCTCGGCTCGGGTCGGTCCGGCGGCACGCGCATGCTGTGCGTGTCCGGTCACGTGAACAAGCCGGGGGTCTACGAGCTGCCGATGGGCATCACGTTTCGTCAGCTCATCGACGACGTGTGCGGCGGCATGATCGGCGGCAAGAAGGTGAAGGCCGTCATCCCTGGTGGCAGCTCCATGCCTCCGCTCGATGCGTCCGAGCTCGATGTTCCGATCGAGTTCGACGCGCTCATGACCGACGAGCGCATCAAGGTCGTAGAGGTTCGCCCCGGCGTGCCGTTCGACATCGGCGGCGGCAAGCAGCTGCGCACCATGGCCGGCTCCGGCGGCGTCATCGTCATGGACGAAGACACGGACCTCGTCGCGGTCTGCGCCCGCATCATGCAGTTCTACGCGCACGAGTCGTGTGGTCAATGCACGCCCTGCCGGGAAGGCACCGGATGGCTCAGCAAGGTGAGTGGTCGCGTCGCGCGCGGTCAGGGCAAGCCAGGCGACGTTGCCCTGCTCGCGTCCATCGCGCACGGCATCGGCGGCAACACCATCTGTCCGCTGGGCGATGCGGCCGTGTGGCCCATGCTCGGCTTCCTCACCAAGTTCCGTGGCGAGTTCGACGCCAAGATCAAAGCCGATCGTCAGAAGTCCGGTCAGCTCACGGGCACCAGCGTCGACGCGACGCTGCGTCCGCAAGAGCGCACCCCGGTCGGCGCGACGGGCGTGCGGCATCCCCTACTCGAGAGGCGCTCGTGATCCCCATGTTGCTCGCGCCGACGGCGCACATCGTCGCGAACAGCGACCTTTCGAGCTTTAGTGTGGCGCGCGTGATCCTCTGGATCTTCGGCTCGCTCGTCATCGTCGGCGCCCTCGCGACGATCTCGCAGCGCAACGACGTGGCCGCGGTCATGTCGCTCGTCGCGACCTTCTTCGGGCTCGCGGCCGTCTACACGTTCCTCTCCGCGCACTTCATCGCGGTCCTGCAGGTGCTCGTCTACGCGGGCGCGATCATGGTGCTTTTCATTTTCGTGGTGATGGTGCTGAACCGCGACGAGACGGATCCCTGGGTCTGGCGCGGCGTCGTCGGCAAGGCGCTCCTCGGTGTGCTCCCGATCGTCTACCTCGGCGGGCAGCTCGTGATGTACTTGCGCGGCGTTGCTGCGAGCCACGCGTCGCCCCCCGATGCGGAGTTCGGCACCGTCGCACAGGTCGGTGAGCTCCTCTTCACCGACTACCTATTCGCGTTTGAAGCCGTGTCCGTCTTGCTGCTCATCGCGGTCATCGCTGCCGTCGTGGTAGCGCGCACCAGCAAGCAGTCGACCGAGGCCCACAGCCCCACGCCGAAGCCGCAGCACCAGTTCGGCGACGCGCACACCGGCGCGCTTTACAGCGAGACCGCAGTGCCCACGCCGCCAGGCGGAGGTCATCACTCGTCATGATTCCAACGTCTGACTTCCTCATCTTGGGCGCGGTGCTCTTCGCCATCGGTGCCATCGGCGTGATCCTGCGGCGCAACGCGCTCATCATGCTCATGTCCATCGAGCTGATGCTCAATGCGAGCAACCTCACACTGCTCGCCTTCGCGCGCGCCAATCACGATCCCAGGGCGCACGCCTTCGCGTTCTTCATCATCGCGGTCGCTGCCGCCGAGGCCGCGGTCGGCCTCGCGATCATCGTGGGCATCTTCCGCAACCGACGCAGCGTGAACATCGACGAGCTCACGCTCATGAAGCACTAGGGCGCAAACGCCAATGACACCTACTTTTCCGCTTTATCTCATTCCGCTCCTGCCGCTCGTCGGCGCGCTGTTCAATCTTCTCTTCGGCAAGCGCGTCGGGAAGAACGTGGTCACGCTGGTCGCCGTCGGCGCCGTCGCTGGCTCGATGCTGCTCACGTGGAAGGCCGTGGCGTTGCTACACGCGGCCTTGCCGTCGGGCGGCAAGCTCGTCGATACATTCTTCGACGCGCCCTGGATCAAGTCCGGCGACATCAACATCGCGGCCGGCCTCGTGCTCGACAACTTGTCGGCGGTGCTCTGCCTCATCGTCACCGGCATCGGCCTCCTGATTCACATCTACTCGACCGCCTACATGGAGCACGAGGAGCGCTACACGCGCTTCTTCGGCTACCTGAACCTCTTCATGGGGGCGATGCTCATCCTCGTCCTCGGGGACTCGCTGCCGGTCACGTTCATCGGGTGGGAGGGCGTCGGTCTCTGCTCCTACCTGCTCATCGGCTTCTATTTCGAGAAGGACGCGTACGCCTACGCCGGTCGCAAGGCCTTCGTCGTCAACCGCATCGGCGACTTCGGCCTCTTGCTCGCGATGTTCCTCATCTTCGCGAAGGCGGGCACGCTCAAGTACTCGGAGCTGGGCGCGCACACCGAGGCCTTGCACGAGATCACGTGGCTCGGCATGCCGGCCGCGTACTTCATCGGCCTCCTCATCCTCGTGGGGGCAATGGGCAAGTCCGCGCAGATCCCGTTGTACGTGTGGTTGCCCGACGCCATGGCGGGTCCCACGCCGGTCTCCGCCCTGATCCACGC
Source organism: Myxococcales bacterium (assembly GCA_043741435.1). Lineage (GTDB taxonomy): Bacteria > Myxococcota_A > Polyangia > Palsa-1104 > Palsa-1104 > JBDTCO01. Next base: position 14,828 of record JAYUBF010000130.1, on the reverse strand, counting down.
CGCGACGATGGTCACCGCGGGCGTGTACGTCGTCGCTCGCATGCACATCGTCTTCGAGCTCGCGCCGGCCACGCTTGCGGCCGTCGCCTGGGTCGGTGCCATCACGGCCCTGTTCGCCGCGACCATCGGCTTTGCGCAGCGCGACCTCAAGAAGGTCCTCGCCTACTCCACCATCTCGCAGCTCGGCTTCATGTTCGTCGGCGTGGGCTCGTACCTCCGCGCGTCGGCCGACAGCATCGGCGGCACCGCGAACTACGACGCCGGCGTGATGCACCTCATGACCCACGCGTTCTTCAAGGCGGGCCTGTTCCTCGGCGCCGGCTCCGTGATGCACGCGATGGGCGGCGAAGGCGACATCATGAAGATGGGCGGCCTGCGCAAGCATCTGCCGCACACGCGCTGGACCTTCCTCATCTACTGCCTCGCCATCGCCGGCATCTTCCCGTTCGCCGGTTTCTGGTCGAAGGACGCCATCCTCGGTGGCGCCCACGCTGCGCTGTGGCCCGTCGGACCGAACCCCGCTGGCATGGAGGTCTTCTTCGCCGATCACAGCGGCCACATCCTCTACGGCATTCTGCTCCTCGCTGCGGGATGCACGTCGTTCTACATGTTCCGGCTCTACTTCCTCGTGTTCGGCGGCGAGTTCCGCGGCACGCACGAGCAGGAGCACCACCTGCACGAGAGCCCACCGGCCATGACGGTGGTGCTGTGGATCCTCGCGCTCGGGTCTCTCGTGTCAGGCTGGGTGGGCATCCCGGAATCACTGCTCCCCGAATCGCTGCACCAGTACGGTGACCTGCTGGGCCAGTGGCTTCGCCCCGTCGTAGTGCCCCTCGCAGTCGAGGAAAGCGCGGGCGAGTTCTTGCTCCATGCGGCCATCGCCACCGGGGTTTCCCTCATCGGGATCGGGACCGCGTACGTACTCTACGGCAACGGCCCGAGCGAAGCGGTGAAGGGCCTCGTGAAGAACATCGAGCCTGTCCGCGTGCTCGTGTTCAACAAGTACTACGTCGACGAGATCTACGACTTCTTCATCGTGCGCCCCATCCGCTTCATCGCCTACGTGTTGTGGAAGGTGGTCGATGCGCTGATCATCGACGGCATCGTCAACCTCAGCGCCTACCTCCTCGGGATGGTCGGTCGCGTCCTCAAGTATCTGCAGAACGGCGACGTGCAGCGTTACGTGGTCGGTGTCATCGCCGGCGCCAGCGTGATCTTCGTGTTCGCTGCCAACTGGACGGTGCGCACCGCGGCCGACTTCGACTTCAAGCAGGACGGGCAAGAAGTGGTGGTCATCGCCAAGGGCGGTGGCACCACCACCGCGCGGCTCCGCTACAAGGTGCGCTGGGAAGACGGAGGCGACGAGAAGTTCGGCGCGCCACAGAGCGCGACCACCTTCCGCCACCGCTACGACCTCGTGGGCAACAAGAAGATCACCGTCGAGGCGCTCGATCCACGCTGGAACACTTCGTACCGCAAGTCGCGCAACCTGGTGGTGAAGTAGATGTTACTTACAGTCGTTACTTTCCTACCGCTCGTCGGTGCGCTGCTGTTGCTGATGCTTCCCAAGGAGGAAGCGGGCTTGCTGAAGGGCACGGCGTTCACGATCTCCACGCTCACGTTCATCTGCTCGCTCGGCCTGCTCGGCATCGCACCGACCGGATTTTCGCACGAGATCAACCTCTCGTGGGTCGAGCCGCTCGGGATCCGCTTCCACCTCGGCGTCGACGGCATCTCGCTGTGGCTGGTGATGCTCACCACGTTCCTCATGCCGATCGTCGTCGCGAGCGCCTGGAACGCCATCGACAAGAAGGTCCGCGAGTTCTGCATCGCGCTGCTCGTCCTCGAGACGGGCATGCTCGGCACCTTCGGCGCGCTCGACCTGTTCTTCTTCTACGTGTTCTGGGAAGTGATGCTGATCCCGATGTACCTCATCATCGGCATCTGGGGCGGTGATCGCAGGCTCTACGCTTCGATCAAGTTCGTGCTCTACACGATGGTGGGCTCGCTGCTCATGATCGTCGCGATCCTCTACCTGTACGTGAAGAACCACGAGCTCACGCAGGTATGGACCTTCGACTACGAGTCGCTGCGCCAGGTGGTGCTGCCCCACGGCCCGCAGATGTTGTGCTTCCTCGCCTTCTCTCTCGCGTTCTGCATCAAGGTGCCGCTGTTCCCGTTCCACACGTGGCTGCCCGATGCACACGTCGAAGCACCGACGGCGGGCTCCGTGATCCTCGCCGCTGTCATGCTGAAGTTCGGTGGCTACGGTCTCCTGCGCTTCGCGTATCCGATGTTTCCGTGGGCGGCCGGCGAGGCGTCACCGTACCTCGCGGTGCTCGCGGTCATCGGCATCGTCTACGGGTCCCTCGTCGCCTTCGCACAGACCGACATCAAGAAGCTCATCGCGTACTCGTCGGTGGCCCACCTCGGCTTCGTGGTGCTCGGCATCGCGATGTGGAACCAGAAGGCCATCGACGGCGCCATCTACCAGATGCTCGCGCACGGCATCTCCACCGGCGCGCTGTTCCTCTGCGTCGGCGTCATCTACGAGCGTCGCCACACGCGCCGCATCGACGAGTTCGGCGGAATCGCGAGCGTGATGCCGAAGTACATGACCATCTTCCTCATCATCACCATGGCCTCCGTCGGCCTCCCCACGCTGTCGGGCTTCGTCGGCGAGTTCCTCATCCTCCTCGGCACCTTCAACGCGTACGCGACGTGGAGCGATCTGCCCAACTTCTTCTCGCACCCGAAGATCCTCGCCGGCATCGCCGCGACGGGCGTCATCTTCGCTGCCGTGTATATGCTGTTCCTGTTCCAGAAGGTGATGTTCGGACCGCTGCAGAACCCGAAGAACAAGAACCTGAAGGACGTATCCGGCCGCGAGATCGCGTACCTGCTGCCGATGGTGGTGATGGCGTTCTGGCTCGGTATGTATCCCCACACCTTCCTCTCGGACATCGACCCGGCCGTGGGCAACGTCCTCACGCAGTTCAAGAACAAGTGGGCCGAGAGCGAAGAAGAGACGTCCACCGCCAAGCTGCTCAGCTCGGCGAAGAACGTCGATCCGGACGCGGCCGACAAGGCGTTGGCAGACAAGGCCGCTGCCCCGCCTGCTGCAGCGCCTGCTAGGGCGCCGCAGCCGACCTTCGTTCCCAACCTCCCGCCGTCGCACCCTCCGGTGCGCGGCCCGCAGTTCCAGATTCAGTAGAGGGCAGACGTGAACTTCGATACCTCACAAATCAGCGCCATCGCGCCGTTGTCCCTGGTGGTCGCCGCCGGGCTCGCGGTGCTGTTGCTGGAAGCCTTCGCGGGCGGCAAAAACCGCCGCTACCTGATGGGCTTCACCGTGACCGCGGTGCTCCTCACGATGTTCGTGCAGTACCTCAGCTGGAGCGAGCTCGCCCCCGGCGCATCACGCGTGGTGTTCTCGGGCGCGCTCGACATGGATCGCTACTCCGGCATCTTCGCGATGATGTTCCTCGCCAACGCGGCCTTGGTCTCACTGTTGGCGCCGGACTTCCTGCGTGAGCACGGCTTCGACTTCGGCGAGTTCTACGCGCTCATCCTGTTCGGCACCGCGGGCATGATGATCATGGCGGCAGCGACGGACTTCTTGTCGATCTTCATCGGCATCGAGACCATGTCCCTCGCCGTGTACGTGCTCACCGGCTCGTGGCGTCGCAACGCCAAGTCGTCCGAGGGCGCGATGAAGTACTTCATCGTCGGCTCGTTCGCGACCGCTCTCTTGTTGTACGGCATGGCGCTGGTCTACGGCGCGACGGGCACCATCAGCCTCGCCGCCATCGCCTCTGCACCGGCGGCCGCCACGAGCCAGCCGATCTTCATCATCGGCATGCTGCTCATCCTCGCTGCGCTTGCCTTCAAGATCGCCGCGGTGCCCTTCCACATGTGGGCCCCCGATGCGTACGAAGGCGCGCCGTCCCCCGTGACCGCATTCATGGCCGCGGGTGTGAAGGCCGCTGGCTTCGCGGTGCTCATGCGCCTCTTCGGCACCGCGTTCGGCCGCGTCGATCTCGCATTCGGCGCGTCAGGCTGGGCGCAGATCCTCGCCGTGCTCGCGGTCGTCACCATGACCTTCGGCAACCTGGCTGCGCTGCGTCAGGAAAACATCAAGCGCATGCTGGCGTACTCGTCGATCTCGCACGCCGGCTACCTGCTGCTCGGCGTCGTGGCCTCGGCGTCGCTCGGTGCCAGCGCGCGCTCGGCCGTCATCTTCTACCTCATCGCCTATACGTTCACGACGGTCGGCGCGTTCGGCGTGGTGTCATGGCTCTCGTCGCGCAACGACGAGCGGCTGCAGCTCGATGGGTGGGCGGGGCTCGCGAGCCGTCACCCGGCCGCGGCGATCGCGATGACCATCTTCATGCTCTCGCTCGGTGGCATCCCGCCGACTGGTGGCTTCTTCGCCAAGCTCTACCTGTTCCGGGTGGTGCTCGAGAAGTCGGACCTCACCTGGCTCGTCATCGTCGCCGTGCTCAACAGCGTCGTGTCCGCCTACTACTACCTGCGCGTAGTCACCGCGATGTACTTCCGCGAAGTGGGCCGCGAGCCGCGCCCGATCCGATCGGTACCAATGTCGGCTGCATTGGTAATCGCGTGCCTCGGCACGCTGGCCCTCGGTTTGCTGCCCGGCTGGCTGTTCACCGCCGTGCAGAACTCTCCACTCGGAAAATAAAAGCCAACGTGAAGCCACTCCTGTCGAAGCTCGTCGTGGCGGCAGCGGTCGGGCTGTGCGGTACCGCGTACTACCTCGAGCTCTACGGATGGCTGCTCGGGGACATGAGCATGCTCGAGACGCCGGGGCTCGAAGCCGCTCCTCGCTACACGCGCTTCAACGACACGCAGAAGCCGCGCTGGGGGCTCATGGTGGCGGCGAAATACGAGCACCTCGGTTTCGACGTGGGCGGGCTCCCGACTGGCGCACCGACGGCGATGGGTACCGCCACGCTGGATCCGGCTGTGGGACACTACGCTATCGACGCGTTCGAGCTGGGCGTGAACGCGTGGGGCACGCGGCACGTGCGGGTCAGCGCGAACTACGTCATGAACTACATCGACGGAGACTCGGCGCTCGTGCAGAAGAACTTCTTCCACAAGCGCGCCGAGCACGAAATGTTGTTCCGCCTCGGGCTCAACCTGTAGCCCTCTGTCTGCGCCCTGTCCCAGTCGCCTGTCTCCCTACTTCGGCCTACGTCCAGGCGATTTCGTCCGCCCGTGCTCGAAGTTGGACGTAAACGCCCCCTGACAGGATATGCTGGTCCACCGCTGCGTTAATGTGACGGTGGTGTGGGCGGTGACGGTGCTGCGTGAAGCTCTCGGTATGTGGTCGACGACGAACTGGGTCGCGCTGGTGACGGGCGCGCTCGTCGCATGCGCGCGCCCGCAGCCGGACGACCGGGTCGTGATCGTCACCCCGCCCGGGCTCGAGCGCGAGGTTCGCACCGCGCTCGGACCGCTCGCTCGCTCGCCTGCGGGCCTGCTGGTCGAGCTGCGCGTGGTCGCACCGGACGCCACTGGGTTGCGCGGAGCCGATGTCGTGGTCGGCCGATCGTCGGCGGGCCTGAGCCGGCTGGCGGGATCGCTCGCGGGCGAACGAGTCGCTTTTGCATGCGAGGACGAGGTGGTGCTGATCGGCGTCACGGGTCGTACTCCGATGAAGCTCACCGACGCGCTGAGCCAGAGCGAGGCCATCACCGTGGCCGACCCGCGAGGCGAAGGGGCCGCGGCCGAAGCCGCCCTCGGCCGCGCCGGCGTACGCGCCAAGCTTGCGGACCGCTTGGTCTACGTCCCGACCTCGCTCGACGCCATCCAACGTGTCGCGAGCCAAGGTGGGCTCGCCTTGGTGTCGCGCTCGGATCTGGCGCGCGCGGCAGCGTCGGTCTCCGTGATCTGCACTGGGTTCGACGGCGGGCGGGAGTGCCCAACCGCCGCGCGCTTGAGCGCTGCACCGCACCCCACCGGTGCCGCGCGTGTGTTGGCTCAGCTGACGTCCGCTTCGGCTTCTTCCACTCGATCACCTTGAAGGAATGACCTTGCGAGCATCTATCTTCGTCCTCGTCTCGTCATCGATCGTCCTCGGGGTCGTCCTCGGGGTCGTCCTCGGGGCCACGCTCGCCGGCTGTCAGTCCGACCCGTACTGCCTCGACTGCGTGCAGGGTGATCTCACGCCCGTGCGACTGGACCTTGCGTCCCCCGTCGATGCGACGACGTTGCCCGATCTGGCAGGGATGGACTCGGCGCAGGTGCCCGACCTCTCCCAGTGCGCGCCGACCAATGGCGGGACCGAGATCTGCGACGGCATCGACAACGACTGCAACGGCACCGTCGACGATGTTGCCGCCGCCAAGCTCGCGGCCGATCCGCAGAACTGCGGCGCATGCGGGAACAAGTGCAACTTCCTCGCGCTGCATCAGTTCGGGGATTGTCAGCTGATCGGCAGCCCGTCGATGCCCACCTGCGTCGCGACCACGTGCCTGCCCGGCTACGCCGACCTCGACTCGGCGACGGCAGGCTGCGAATACCACTGCGTGCCGTCGAACGGTGGCGTCGAGATCTGCGACGGGCAGGACAACGACTGCGATGGCGTGATCGACAACGGCTTCGGCTACCCGGACTACGCCACCGACGTGAACAACTGCGGTGCATGCGGCAACACCTGCGGTGTGCCCGGCGCCAATGTCGCCTGTCAGGCCGGCACTGGTGGGGTCGGTCAGTGCGTGGTCACGAGCTGCATCAACCAGCCGGGCAGCATCACGTATCGACACAACCCCGCCAACGACGCGGCCACGGGTGGCATCAACGCCACCGGTTGCGAGTATCAGTGTCCGGTCGCGTCCTCGACGGCCGGCGACTGCAATGCCATGAGCTGCACCTTCGCGGCCGAGACTTGCAACGGGCTCGACGACGACTGCAACTTCGTGATCGACGACGGCGCTGCCGGGCTCGGTGTCCCCTGCTTCGCGCCGTGCCCGGGTGGCGTGGCGGGCCCCAACTGCGGCGGAGCCGCGGTGTGCCAACCCGGCTCGCTCATCTGCGTCAACGGCACGGCGACCTGCACGGGCGGCGTCGCGCCCAGCGTCGAGCGGTGCGATGGCAAGGACAACAACTGCGACGGCTCAATCGACGAGACTTTCGGCTACCCGCTCTACAACACCGATCCCAACAACTGCGGCGGCTGCTACGACGCGACCAACGGCGCGACCGCCAAGTTCAGCTGCACGAGCGGAGCGCAGTACGCCGGATGGAACGCGGTGAAGGGCTGCCACTCCGACGCCTCGGTCCAGCCGCAAGGGAACAACCAAGGCGTTTGCTACGTGGTGGCGTGCGACGAAGACGCCAGCGGCGGCTTTCGGCATCGCAGCGTTGCCTGCGGCGGCACCACGAACCTGCGCGATGGCCCGACCGGTACAGGGTGTGACTACGCCTGCCCCGCGTGGCCGGTCAAGCCGGAGGCCTGCAATGGCGCCGATGACGACTGCGATGGCTGCGTCGATGAGGGCCTCACGCCGCCTCCGATCTGCTCGTCGCTCGGCGCGTGCAACACCAACATGGACTGCGTCACCGTCTGTACGAGCGGTCAGTGCCAGACCGCGACGGGCGCGACGCAGGCGTGCGGCGGCAGTCGCTTCCAGCCCAGCTGCACGGGCGCTACCGGCTGGTTCTGCGACTACCGCGGCGACGCGGTGGTGGAGGCGGACGCGAGCACCGGTGGGCTTGCCACCACCGAGTCGCGCTGCGATCAGCGTGACAACAACTGCAACAACGTCGCCGACACCGACGGCTTCGCGCTCGTTTCCTACACCACGCCGGTGCCATGCACCGACTCGCAGCAAGGCGACTGCCGACGCTCTGGATCCTATCGCTGCGGCACGCCCGGCAATCCGCAACCCGTGGCCTGCACCTTGACGAGCCCGGTGGTCTTGCCGGGCACGGAGGTCTGCGACGGCAAAGACAACGACTGCGACGGCGCGATCGACGAGCTGAAGACCACGCCCGGCAGCAACGCCTCGTACGTGGTCGAGCAAACGGTCCAGCTCACGCGGCCCGATCCGAGCACCCCTGGCAACACGCTCACGTACTACATGAACAAGTACGAGGCCTCGAGGCCCGACGCGAGCGCCACGTCGGTCGGCGTCTCCACGGTGCGGGCGTGCGGCAAGCCGAACGTGATCCCCTGGGCGACCGTTGCGCAGACCCAAGCGGCAACGGCCTGCGCCGCGGCGGGCCTGCGCTTGTGCAACGAGCTCGAGTGGATCCGCGGCTGCGCGGGCACGGTCGGTGCCGCCTTCCCTTACGGCAACACGTACCTTCCGAACGCATGCAATGGCGCCGATTGGAATCCCGCTTGTGTCGCGCCGGACGCCTTCGAGAAGGTGCAGCCGACCGCCACGGCGTACGGGTGTCCTGCGCCGCCCGCGCAAAGCGCGTGCGTCTCGGCCGATGGGTTGTTCGACCTGTCGGGCAACGTCAAGGAGTGGACCTCCACCCTAGCCAACAACAGCAGCGCCTTCGTCGTCCACGGTGGCGCCTACGACAACATCGAGGATGGGCTCAGCTGCGGCTTCGACTTCGTCGCGTTGCCGCCCGCAACCGTGCTCGACACCGTCGGCTTCCGCTGCTGCTCGGACACCGCGCCATGACCCACAACGAGGATGTCTTCATGAAGGTACCCCGCTTGCGACCTCTGCTCACCGCCGGCCTCCTGGCCGTCGGACTCGGTATCGCCGCGGATGCCGGAGCGACCGGTCAAGCGCCCGTGTTGATCCCTCCACGGATCACCGACGCTACGGTGGCCCTCATCGATCCGGAGTCGGGTGCGTCGGGTGGAACCGCCGGCGCGGACACCAAGCTGGCGGTTGGCGATGTGATCTCGTTCCGCTTCTCGGTGTTCCCGGTACCCGACAAGATCTTGCGCGGCATCGGCGGCTGGCTCACCGAGTACATCCCGTCGAACACCGAGGTCGTCGGCGTCCGTTTCATCGATGCGGCCGGCAACACCGTCGAGCCCAACCTCCCCGGCGTCTCCAACGACGTCGGAGCCACGAGCTCCATCGCGCAGGCGTACGCCGACACCGGCGTCTTCTACACGCTGGCCGGCGATACGGCCAACGGCACCATGGTGCGCACGCCGCTCACCTCGTTCATCACGCTCGCCAACGGGTCGCAGATGACCACGCCGGTGCCGAGCAACGCGGGGATCATCGGGCCGCTCATCGGCAACGTCTCCGGTGCCTACTTCACGCACAACACCTGGGACCGCTTCCAGGAAGGTTTGTTCGGCAACGCCGGTGGCGCGGCCGGGCTCGGCTTCGCGTCTCCCGTCCCTTCGACCTCGTCGGTCGCACGCTATGAGGGCAACTCGGGCACGGTCAGCCCGTGGCGCCGCATCGTATACCCCGGCTCCTTCGGCTGGCCGGTGGGCGCCGTTCGTCCGACGCCGACGGGCAACAAGGCCGCGCGCGTCGGCCAGCTGGTCGACACCGTCGGGTTCGATGTCACCCCGCTCAGCGCCGCGTCGGGCACCGCGCTGCGCTACGCGCTCGGTGAGCTGCGCACCGGCATCGTGACGCAGGTCGAGGTGTTCCTTCGCGTCAAGCCCGCGTTCGCCACCACGCCCCAGCTCGAGCCGGGCGAGGGCGACGTGAACTGCGGCGAGGCCTTCGGTGGCGAGGTCTCGGCGCGCAACGGCGGCACCAGCGGCGGCGATCGCTTGATGTGGCCGTCTCACGTGCCGTCACCCTCCTGCGTGCTGCTCAGCTTGTTGTTCAACCTCGACGTCAACAAGACGCTGGCGCTCCCGTCGGACACGCTCACCTACACGATCAACGGTCGCAACCTATCGACCAATGTCACCGGCCAGCAGAACGCCCAGGTGACCCTGCAGTACGATACCCGCCTCACCCCCGTCGCCGGCACGCTGTCGGCAGGCGCCTCCGCGCCCACCGCCTGCGCCAGCGGGTACAACTGCGTGACCTGGAGCCTCGGCACCTTGGCGCCCTCCGCCACGTACAGCCTCACCGGGCAGTTCACGGTGAGCGGCGGCAACGGCGCCGACAGCATCACCACCTTCGCGCGCTACACATCGACGCAGCTCCCGGGCGGCTACGTGACCCAGTCGCAGAGCATGGTGACCAGCATCTTCACCCAGTCGGCTGCGCTCAACTACGCGGCCGGCTCGCCTGCCGGCAGCGCGGCGGTGATGCCGGGCGGAACGGCCACGATCACCGGCTCCCTGACCAGCACCGGCACCAACGCCGGTAGCTTCAACACCCTCGATCTGATCCTGCCCACCGGCTGGACCATCAACACCGGCGGCACCGCCGGGCGAGTGACCTTCACCACGAGCGGCACACAGAACGTGAGCTGCTCCAACACCGGCTCGCACTATAGCTGCAGCATCCCGAGCGGCATCGACCCGCCGGCCTTGGGTGGCTCGATCACCTTCACCTTCGGCGCGCGCGTGCCGGCGAGCGGTGCCGGCTCGACCACGGGCCTGTACACCATCGACCTCGAGACGCCCGACGGCAGTCAGACTTCGTTCGGCGGCAAGTCGGAGACCTACTTCCGCAAGCTCGTCACCGTCCCCGTGACGAAGACGCGCGCGGCTGCCCCGGTGGTGTCCTGTAACCAGGATCCGCCGGTGCCGATCTCCAACGGGTCAACCACCATCTCGGGTACCTCGACCGAGCCCGACGGCACGACGGTCAACGTGTACTTCAACGGGCTGTTTCGCGGCCAGGCGTCGGTGTCGGGAGGCGCGTGGAGCTACACGGGCTTCGTCGGCACCTTCGGCTCGTTGTTCGCCGGCCTCGAGGTGGTCGCGACCGCCGCTGCGCGCGGCGGCAGCCAAGCCAAGCTCGAGAGCCCGAAATCCAGCCCCTGCTTCGTCTCGCCCGTGCCCGCCTGCGCAGACGGCGCGGACAACAACGCCAATGGCAAGTGTGACTTCTTCGGCTGCATCGTCGGCGGCGTCTTCTTGCCGCCCGATCCGGGCTGCGACTCGCCGGCGGACAACACCGAGGTCACCAACCAGTGCAACGACGGCGTGGACAACAACGGCAACGGCAAGGTAGACTACCCGGCCGACCCTGCCTGTTACGCCCCGTGGGACACCACCGAGGGAAGCCCCGCGTGCTCCGACGGCGTGGACAATGACGGCAACGGCAAGTGCGACTTCGCGGGCTGCACGATCGGTGGCGTGGTCTTCGCCGCAGACCCGAGCTGCTCGAACGCCAGCGATCCGAGCGAGTGGCCGGCGCCCGCGTGCTCCGATGGAATCGACAACGACGGAGATGGCAAGATCGACTTCGGCCTCGGCGGCGGCAACGACCCCGGCTGCCACTCGGCGAACGACAACAACGAAACCGACAACACGGTGGCCGATACCAAGCCGCGCATGCTGCTCGTCGTCGACACCTCCGGCTCCATGAACTGGAACTCGTGTCAGGACGTCTCGTTCACCGGCGGCGACGGCACCCTCGAGTGCCCCGGCGGTGACGTGTCCTGCTCGACGGTCGCAGCGTGCTCGCCGCAACCCAGCAATTGCGGAAATGCCGAGGCCGACGACAGTCGCCTCTTCAAGGTGAAGGCCGGCGTGCGCGACGCGATCGCGGGCTTCGGCGAGGTGACGTACGGCCTCATGCGCTACCACCAAGTGCCGGTGGAGTTCGCATGCCCGACGCGCAACGCGACGTTCCCGTCGGGTGGCTGGCAGGGCGCGAGCTCGTTCCCCGGTCAGCTCAACCAGCCCGGCTCCTGCGGCACCTTCGAAGCGGGCGATGTGCTCACGACGTTCTCGTCGGACAACGCCTACGACCTGCTCGAGTGGGTGGACAACCAGTCGAACTTCTCCGGGACCGCGGTCGTACCCCCGGGCCTCGACTTCGAGCTCCGCGGCACGGGCACCACGCCGCTCGCTGGGTCGCTGGACTCGGCGCTCACCTACCTGAACGGCGTCAAGGCACAGGACGCCATCGCGGCGTGCCGACCTTACGACGTCATCCTCCTCACCGACGGCGCGGAGAGCTGCGGCGGCAATCCGCCCACCAAGGCAGCGGCGTTGGCCGCGGCCGGGTTCAAAGTGCACGTCATCGGCTTCGCCATCGGCGACGCCACCGCGCAGGCGAGCATCAACGCCATCGCCAGCTCCGGCGGCACGGGCTCCGCGATCTTCGTGTCCGACTCGGTGGCCCTGTCCGCAGCGCTCGCGAACGTCGTGCAAGGCGCGGTGAAGGTGGAGCTGTGTAACGGCCTGGACGACAACTGCAACGGGCTCGTCGACGAAGGCACCGGCGCGTACAAGGAATGCACCGCGGCCAACCAGGCGATCGTGTGCGGCTCAGGCGTCTGCAATCAAGGTCGCTGCACCTGCACCGCCGACGCGCAATGCGGCACGGGCTACGCCTGCGGTCAGGGCAACGGCACGCGCTTCTGCTTGCCGAGCTGCTCGGTAGGCACGCTCGCCTGCCAGCGCACGGGGGTGATCAAGGCCTGTGGCTCGCAGTGCTGCGTGAACGATGGAGCTGGGACGTGCACGCCGCTCACCGCGGCGAGCGGCGCGGAGACCTGCAACGGAATCGACGACAATTGCGACGGCGTGGTCGACAACTGCGGCGACAACATCCCGGGCTCCTGCTGCAACTGCCCGGCCTGCGCGACCTCGCAGGGTGCGACACCACAGAACCCGCTGTCCGAGACCTGCAACGGCTGCGACGACGACTGTGATGGCATCGCGGACAACCACCTCACCGACGTGGGCCTCGGATGTGGCTCGGGCGTGGGCGCTTGCTCGGCCGGCTCCACCTCGTGCTGCCAGCAAGCGGGGACTTCGCCCGGCGTCTGCACGACCGATCCCGTCACCGAGAGCGCGACGCACGTGAACAACGACAGCCTCAAGTGCATCGGGGGTCGGGCCCCGAGCGCCGAGGTATGCAACGGCGTCGACGACAATTGCAACGGCCAGACCGACGAGGTCACCCAGGCGTGCTTCCCGTTCGCCGCGCCTGCGCAAGCCGGCGCCGGCCAGTGCGTTGCTGGCACCCAGGCCTGCAACGCCAGCGCGTTGCCCGCGGGGGACCCTGGTTGCCCGGGCGGTTGGCCGGCCGGCAAGGCTTGCCCCAGCGCACCTTCCTACTCCGCCGTGTGCAACGGCGCGGTCGGACCTCAGGTCGAGAGCTGCAACAACGTCGACGACGATTGCAATGGCGTGATCGACGACAACGTGACCGGTGGCCCCTTCGGCACCACCTGCTGCCCTGCCGGCCAGGACTGCACGAATCAAAACGCCGGGAGCACGCGATGCCACCCGGGCACCATCCAGTGCCAAAACGGCCTGATCATCTGCGGCGGCGCCGTGGTCCGGAGCGCCGAGGTCTGCGACGGGATCGACAACGATTGCAACGGCACCACCGACACCGACACGCCGGGCTTCGCGAAGCCGTGCACCGGCACTGGCATCTTCACGCTCGGCATCTGCAAGGCAAACTTCCAGTGCCCCGGTGGCATCGCAAACCCGAGCGGCCCGCGCGGTCTCACGTGCGTGCAAACCGTGCCGCCGTCGCCGATCGAGCTTTGCAACAACCTCGACGACAACTGCAACGGACAGATCGACGAGAACCTCATGGATCCGGCGCTGAACCAGCGCTGCAACGACGCACTCACGCCTTCAGAGACGTCGAGCTTCCCGGGCGCGAGCATCGACACCCTGCCGTGCCTGCCGGGCCACACGGTCTGCGACAACGGCGCCGTGGTGTGCAACGGGAGGGTGGGCCCGAAAAAGAATCAGTGCGACGGCGTCTCGCTCGATTGCACCGGCCAGACCAACACGAACGGCGATTGCCCGACCGGCTTCCAGTGCGCGGCAGGCACCTGCGTGCAACCGTGCAGCATGGGCGAGTTCCCTTGCGCCGGGGGCTTCGTCTGCAGCAACGGGTTGTGCATCCCCGACGGCTGCCAGAATCTCAACTGCCCGGCCGGCTTCCTCTGCAAGGTCGACGACACCGGCACGGCCCAGTGCGTGGACCCGTGCGTCAACGTCAACTGCCCGAACGGGTTCCGCTGCCAGCTCGGCGTTTGCATCGACGACAGCTGCAGCACCTTCGGTTGTCCCGAGGGTCAGAAGTGCGTGGGCAATCCGCCCATGTGCCAGGCCGATCCTTGCTTCGGCGTGAGCTGCGCGACCGGTCAGTACTGCAACGGCCAAGGACAGTGCGTGGTCGACTGCGCGCAGATGTGCACGACCGGCGACATCTGCCTCAACGGCGAGTGCGTGCCCGATCCGTGCAAGGGCGTCAGGTGCCCGAGCGCTCAGGTCTGCAGCATCCAGCAGGGCGCGGGCGTGTGCATCGACAACCAATGCGTGGGTGGTTGCCGCGACGCACAGACGTGCTGCAACGGAATGTGCGTCGAAGACCAGTGCCGCGCGCTCGTGTGTCAGGGCGGCACGCGATGCGCGCTCGACACCACGTGCACCGCCTTCTGTCAGGGAAGCGGCGATCACGACAAGATCGTCGGCGCCGGCGGCGGTGGGTTCTCGTGCAGCTATGGGGGTGCAGCGAGTCGCGAGACCGGGACCGGCGCGTTGCTGCTCGGCCTCCTCGGGCTCGTCGGCTGGGTGCGGCGCCGCGGCGCGGCGCGCCAGCGCCCGTTGATGATCTAGGCTAGGGCGTGTCCCTGAATTCCATCGTTGTCGTTGTCGTTGTCGGCTCATGATTCATCACATCTTCGGCAACTCGCCGGCTAGAGAGCCGATGAGTCGAGGTGGCTTCGGAAACCGGGGACGGGCAACAGGCGACCGGCAACGG
>JAYUBF010000129.1:0-18898 GCA_043741435.1 Myxococcales bacterium | reverse complement strand
CAAGATGCGCGAGCACCGCGGCCTGCGCCCGCCGCGTCGCGGCGTCGAGCACCAGCGGCGACGGCATTGTGACGATCATCGCGCCACCCTGCTGCAGCGCCTCGACGTGATGAGCTGGCGTCGACATGACACGCTCCCGTCCGAGCTTGTCGACGAGTGCCTTGCCGAACACGAGGATCCAATACGCCTCGTGCACGCCGACCGCCGCGAACGGGTCGGTGTGACGTGGATCCTCAGCATGCAAGAGATCCGTTTCGCCGTGTCCGAAGCCGGCGATCGGGTGGTCGTGCGAGCACGACTCGGCAACAAGTTGTGGCAGCTCGGCGATCCGCTTTGCGTCAAGCCCGTCGGCGCCAATCGTGATGTCGACATAATTCCCAACGGGGCTCACGCTGACGCCTCGCGGGAGTGCGCTCGCGACGAACTCTGGATCCGATTCGCGCGAGAACACCATGCTTCTTTTTCGGATGTCGGATGGTGGCTCGCTCGCAGCGGCAAGCCACGCGCTCCTGGTCTTGAAGCGCCCGAACTCGGTCGGCACGAGTCCGTGACGTTCGAAGGCAGCAAGGAAGTCACCGAGTGCGGATGAAGACCGCTTCGTGGGGTCGTCTTCGAAAGTGAACTGGAGATGGATCGCTTCGTTCACTTGAACATCACCGTGAGTCTTACGTTGTTCGGAGTTGGATATCCATCCGCGAACGCCTTCGCGAGGCGCTTGATTGCTGCCTGTGTATTCGGTGGAACCTTCGCAGCGTCTAAACGAGGAAGACCTCCTTGATCGAGACCATCTTCCCTCGCATCGACTCACCGTACTTATCGCTTCGGATCTCGATGTTCCCACCGTAGCTATCGAGCGCGTCGACGATGTGCGATTCGACGACCTCCTGCATGTCCGCGTATTTCGAGAAATCGTCGCTCTTCTCGCTGTACGCGCTCGCAGTGAAGCGACTCCGCCTCACGAAGAAGCTCGAACGTCAGCTTTCGACGACGAACGCGATCGAGAATCTCATGGGCTCGGTCCGACGGCTGTCCGGTCGCGTGAAGCGCTGGCGAGGCGGCAAGATGATCCTGCGGTGGACCGTGACCGCTGTCGCCGATGCCGCGACACGCTTCCGCAGGATCATGGGTGCGCGCGAAGGCATGACTCAGCTGATGAGTGCGCTCGCACGTCACGAGAACTCGACAGCCGCTGTTGCACCACGGGCGAAGGCCGCGTAGTGATCACGAGTCCGACCGCCACCGAGATTCAACAGTCGACGGGACATCGCCAGTGGATCACTCCCAAGGTGACCGTTCCCTCGCAATGCACGACTACTACTTCGACGTCTTCGGATCGTTCAGATCTCGCGGCCGGTTTGGCGCGGTGAAGAGCTTGTAGAACAAGTGGCTGACGACACCCATGGGCTGCAGCACGACGTCTACCGGCGAGATCGCGTCGTTACGCGCGGTGTAGTGGTTGCCATCGCTCTCGAGACTCTTCGCGAGCTCGTTGCGATCAAACCAGATCCCATCAGTTGGGCAGCGATCGAGCACCACGGCGTCGAGTTTCACCTCGGACATCGACGAATTGCACTTCGGGCACGCCCGATCACTCATCTTTGCGATCGGAAACCGCTCGTCGAGCGAACGTGCGTCGTCAGGGGCCATCGAGAAGAGCATCGCAACAACGTCGTCTGACGCGACAAACACCCCTCCACACTCCTGGCAGGCCAGCCGCTCACCTTGCGGATGAAGCGCGGCCTTGCACGCGGGACAGTTCGAATTGGTTGCCATGCCGAGACTATTTCACAGTCAGAAGGAACCCGACAACGCGATTGTGTGCTTATGGCACTCTCAACCGCGGCGAGAACCACGATGGCCCAGACCGCCGCGCTCGCGCTCTGGTCGAGAAGCTCGCGCTGATCCAGCCGCGCTCGGTGGGCCAGGCGTCGCGGATCAGGGGCGTTACGCCCGCCGCGATCTCGATCCTGCTCGTCCACCTCGCGATCGCGGAGCGTGGGCGGGTACAGTCGGCCGGATGAGCTTTCTGGACCGCCTACTGGGGCGCTCACCGTACTTCCCGGAGACCGAGGACATCGGGCCGTCGCGCTCGCAGTTCCTCGCGAAGGTCGCCGAGGTCGCCGGGATCACCGACCAGCGCGTCACGGTGATCCTCGACGAGCGCCGCTTCGAGGTGATCGGGACGCTGCGCGGCTTCCCGCTGTCGTTCGCGATGGACGGCGAAGGTGGGCTCACCGACCTGACGCTGCGCCACGCCGGGGACTTCCCGCCGTTCGAGCTCGGTTACGACCGCGAGTACGCGGAGCACGTCTTCCTGAAGCCAGTCGTCCTCGCTCCCTACGTGACGATCTCGGACCGATCGCTGGGCGACATCGCCGGGTCCGAGCCGGTGTTTCGCGACCTGCCCGAGGCACTCCGCGCAGCCATCATCGCGACGGTGCCGCGGCTGCAGATCGCGCGCTTCCGATCGCTCGGGCGCGAGGAGCAGCTCGAGCTCGAGCAAGACCTGGGGGAGGTCAGCGATCCCGTCGAGCGCCTCGCCGACGCGCTCGCGTTCATGGTCGACACCGCGATCGCGCGCGGCGCCAGGGTGCCGCCCGCCGGCTCGACGGAGCTGTGGGCCGCCGCCGAGGCGATGGCGTCGCGGCTCCATGCGGAGGCCCCGGGCGCGTACATCGACGCGTCCGCGGACGCGAAGCGGATCGACATCTTCTGGCGCACCAAGGCGATGCGGGTGAGGATCGCCGTCGATGCGGGCACGAACACGCTCGAGATCCGCATCGCCTTCGTCGAGGTGGAAGAAGAGGGCGCCAGGCCTGTCTGGGGGACCGTCCAGCTCCTCAAGACCGTCCCGGGCACTCCCGCGCCGCGCGGCGACGTGTTCTTCGGGCCCGGCCTCGCGACGCCCGCCACCGAGACCGCGGGCATCGCGATCCTGCACGCGCTCCCACCGGCGCTGCTCGGCGAGCTCGGCAAGGCGATGAAGCCGGGGACGCGCGTCGACGTCAGCGGCGGCAGGCTCGAGAAGACGCTCGCGAACCTCCCCGCGCTCACGGCGAACGGCGTGCTCGGCTGGACGTACCTGCTGCTCCGCGTCGCCGAGGCGCTGCCGCGGCAGCCGGTCGCGGCCATCGCGCCGACCGGCCACTGCAAGGTGTGCGGCGCGCGGTTCTTTGCCGCGCCGTGTCCGAACTGCGGCGGCTGATGGGCTTCTTCCGCAAGCAGCGCCTCGACGAGGCGTACCTGGCGCAGGTGGCAGCTCCGGCGCCGGCTCGGGCTTCCCGAGGCGATCGAGCTCGCGGACTCCGCGAGCGTTGGGGCGATGGGCTGCGGGCTCGGCTCTCCGCTGCTCGATCGATTGGTGACCGAGGTTCGGGGGACATCGAGGTGTTCTACAACGGGCGCCGCAGGCACTCGTCGATTGGCTACATCGCGCCGGCGGAGAGCGAGCGCCGCTACTACGAGGCGCGCGCGGCGCAGGGGAACCTGTCAACGAGTTTGAGACGCCGACACGCATTAGTTTAGTGAGTTGATCTCGATCTGGTCAGACTGATCCGCGATCGGCTTGTTGATTCAGACCGCGGTCGGTAGTTGAGGTGCTTGCCGCACGCCGTGGACGAAGCGCTCTGGGTGCGCGGCGTGCGCCGCGACGAGGACGCGAGTGCGATCTTCGCGGCGCTTCTGGGCGCGGCCGTAGTGGACATCGTTGGGCGTGTTGAGCCCGATCCCGCTGTGATAGTGCTCGCCGTTGTACCAGGCGAAGAAATCGACGCAGTAGGCGCGCGCATCCTCGATGCAGCCGAAACGCTCGGGGAAATCGGGGCGGTACTTGAGGGTCTTGAAGCCAGCCTCGGAGAACGGGTTGTCGTTGGACACATGCGGGCGCGAGTGGGTCTTGGTGACGCCGAGGTCGGCGAGCAGCTGCGCGACGAGCTTGGAGCGCATCGAGCTGCCGCGGTCCGCGTGGATCGTGAGCTGGCCCAGGCTCGATGCCGTGCCGCTCGCAGGTCTCCTCGATGAGCTTCTCGGCGAGGGTGGCGCTCTCGTTCGGCGCGAGCATCCACCCGACGACGCAACGGCTGAACACGTCGATGATCACGTACCGGTAGAAGTACGACCAGGTCGTCGGGCCCTTGAGCTTCGTGATGTCCCACGACCACAGCTGGTTCGGTGCCGTGGCGAGGAGCTCGGGCGCCGCATAGCGCGGGCGCATGAGCTGGGCACGCCGCTCGCGGACCTCGTGGTTCGCCGTGAGCACGCGATACATCGTGCGCTCCGAGCAGATATAGCGGCCCTCATCGAGCAGCGTGGCCCACACCTGCGCCACGGCGAGGTCGGCGAAGCGGTCCTCGTGGAACAGGTCGAGCACCGCGCGTTGCTCCTCGGACAAGATCGTGCACGGAGCAGTGCGCGATGTGCTGGAGGCAGTCTACGAGCTGGACTTCTTGGAGTGCTCGTATGGCTTTCGTCCTGGACCACGCGATCGTCTCCATCAGGGCCACGGGCGACGTGGGCACGCTCGTCCACTCGACCGGCAGCGGCACGCGGACCGCGCTGCCGTCCGGCACGACCGCGGACTGGCGTTCTTGTGGCGCTGGACGGCCACCTGGTCGTCGCCTCGACGACCGCGATCCACTGCGTCAACTAGCGATCACTGGCAGCCGTAGTGAGACTCGCAGTGCCCTTTCAGGTCGCACACCGGCGTCCCGTAGCTACACTGCTTCGAGACCTGCGACGGTGTGTAGCTCTTCATGAACGCTCCCGTCGGCGTCCACGTCACCATGAGGCGCGCGGCGGCGCCGACCGCGGAGATCGAAACCGGGCCGACTGCGCCATCGGACGTGACTGCCGCGTCGGTCGAAGCGTGTTGCTGCTGGAGTCCGACGCTGAGCATGATCAGGCTTCCCGACGTGGTCGCTCCGAGCGAGCCACCGAGGAACACGGTGTGGCCGCTCGCGTTCGCCTTGACCGGGCCCGCGTTGGACATCGTGGTGACGTTCGCGTCGACGACGCCGAGGTACGCCATCGTGACCCGTGGCTGGAACACGCTGAGGAAGTACGGCAGCGCGACATCGACGCGTCCCTCGATCCCCTCTGTGCCGACCTTCGCGGGCGCGTTCGACGGGCTGACCCCATCGCCACCGACTCCCGGGCACAACCCGGCACCGACCGCGGACTTCAGCGATGCCAGTGGGACATCGAGATAGAAGCCCAGCTTGATCATCCCGACGTAGCCGCTCGTCTTCGCGGTGCTCGTCACGCTGGGCCCGGTCTCGATGGTCTCGTGGATCGTCGGGTAGTAACCGATGCCGACTTCGGCGTAGCACCCAGTGACACAGGCCGCGGTCAGGACAAGTACGCGTTGTTCCATTGAATCATCATCGCACGACGTCGCGAAGCATTGCGTGTGCCGGGGCGCGCCGAGCGCCGCGATCGGTTCCTCGGCGAGCTGGGCGACTTCGCCGCCGCCAAAGCGGCGCTCACGTTTGCCGCGACGGGGCAACGATGATCACCGCGGCGATGCGCGCCGAGATGCGGCGGCTCGTACTCGTCGAGTGCTGGAAGATCGAGACCGTGGCGCGCCGCTACGACATCCACCACGCGATCGTTCGCCGCGCCCAGCGTGACGACGCGGGCGAGCGGCCGGCGCCGACAGCGCTCTCGCCGCGTTCAAGCCGTACATCGGCGACGACGACGGCCCCGCCGGCCGCGGCGCAACCAGCGCCTTCGTTGTCGTCGGTGGACTTTCGCTCGCGCTGATCGCGGTCGGCGTGTGGCGCCGCCGACGTCGCACGGCTACTTGAACCAGATCGTGTCCGCTCGCCATGCGCCGTCGACCTTGGTGAGCGACGTCAGCGCTCGCCCGTTCTTCGTCTTGATCTTGAGGTGATGGCCATCGAGGCTCACCGAGCCGACGAGGTCGTCGAGCGAATACTTATCCGCCTCCTTCGCCGCCTTGTCGACCTGATCCTTCGAGACCTTACCCTGAAGCCGGCCTGTGAGCGTCGCCTTGAGGCCTTCGAGATCTCCTTTCTTGATCAGCTCGACCTGCTTGCCGATGAACGTCCGCGCATCGGCGAGATCGTCGGCGTGTGCGGCGCGGGAGGAGATTGTCAGGACGACAAAGGCGAGGACCGCGATCGCGAAGCGCATGCGCCACAGCGTACATTGAACGGCGGCGGCGAGGACCTTCAAGCCGGGTTTCATGCGGAGTGTGTTTCGTTTCCTCTGGTCGCAACAACAGCGATGTGACGGGATGCTTCCGCGCGCGGAGCAGCTCCTGCGGGTTGCTGCGGTGATCCTCCTCGTGATCGGCCTGACAGGGACCGCCCGCGCCGACGACCTCAGCGCCGTGCCTCGCGGTCGCGTGCGGATCATCGCGGCACTCGCAACGCGCGTCGCATCCACGTCCTATCGGCGGTGATGCGTAACTGCGGACCGGCGGGTCGGGACCGCGTCGCGTCCGGGTTCCGGGCGGCCTCGTCGACGCGACTTGCAAGATCGAGTACGAGTTGACGCAGTGACTCGATGGGTTGGAGCGCGTCAGTGCATACTGCTCGAATGCATCAAACAAGAGGGGTCGTCGTCGCGCTGGCACTCGTCACCGCGTCGTGCGGCCATGGACAGTGGCGAACAGCAGGCTCGGGGTTTTCGTGCTTCGGAAGCTCGGTCGAGTGCTACGCGACGCAGGCCACCTGCCAGGCCGAGTATGATATTGGGCTGAAGGTGAACGAGCACGACACGTCGTTGCCCCAATGCACACCACACCCGGTCGCGTACTGCTTCGACTTCGAGTACACGCATCCGGTCGACGCCGAGCGAAACGGCCAGACCGCGGCGGGCGTGCGGCACAAGTGCCAGCCCACGATGGATGACTGCCAAACCTGGTACGAGACCATGTCGGAGAAGGGGGACCGCGTGATCACGAAGTGCGTCGAGCTTCGTTGACGGGACCTGTCGCACCAGGCACTACCTGCAGGTAGCGGTCCTGGAGCTGCGCGACGGAGCGTCGGGTACTCGGGCGGCGGGCGATCGAGTAGGCTCGTCACGAGGTCGTTCGCAACGAACGGTGCGTCGACGGGCGTCGGGCCGAGTTCTCGACACTCTGGCGATCCGACTACGCTGCTCCGTTCGGCCGGCGTCCGGGGCATCGCTGCAAGCTGCGAGCAGGAATAGACCGTCGTGTTGCACGGGGTCACCCGGACCTTGTGGACGCTCGCGAAACTGACGGCATGGGCCGACCGCAGGGCAGATTCGTGCCCGTGAAGGTCCACTTCCTAGTTCCAGTACTGCTCGCCGCGTGCGGCGGCCCCCAGTACCACTCCAACATCAAGTTCGACAGCTTCCCGCGGGTCACGCTGCTCGATCCCGGTCAGCTGTATTCGAACCCTCAACTTGCGCGCAACCACAAGATCGACATCAAGGCGAAGCTGTTGGCGGCCGGTATCCCGGCAGGTGAAGTCGACGACGTGATCAAGCACTCCGAGGAGAGGGGCTGGCCCAGAGGGTTCAATCCGTCGGACGCGAACTTCGACCACTCGGACGATCACTACGACAAGTTCAAGGCGCTGCATCTGCGGATGGTTGTTGATGACCTGGGTGACGAATCGTCCCTGGTCATGGCACCGGCCGCCGAGAACCAAGGCATGCCAGCCGACTTCCGGCCCAACGTCGACATCTACCTCAACATCAAGACGTCGGCGCTATCCGTCGCTGCCTCCGACTCGCGCGCGAAATCAGCACGGCCCGTCACGGCGAACGAGCCCGCGGCAATGCAGTGCACCCAGGTGGCCGACCACATGTTGGCGGCGGTGCCGGCCGACATGAAGTTCACCCCCGATCAGGCCACGAAGATTCGTTCGTTGATGGTCGCGCGCTGCACCGAGGATCGATGGAGCGCGGAGATCCAGCAATGCGTCCTGACCAGCACGAACGGCAACGAAGATCGTTGCCAGAAGCTCTTCACGCCCGCACAAGCCGACGCGATCAAGCGAATGGGCGACGAGATCGCGAAGCTCATCGACCACCCCAAGTGACGCGACGGTCGACTGCGACCGCTCGATCATCCGGCCCGTGTGGCGCGACGAGGGTCATCCCGTTTTTTGTGTGATTGCCTGAAGTGGAAACATCGGGATTCGTCGTCGGTGATCGGTCAGGCCGAGCGCGAGCGCGTCGGCGCGAAACACGTAGTCGATCATGTTCGTCGGCTGGCTGTCGATCGCGCCGAATGGTTGATATCGGGAGAACTGTAGTCGGTCCTCGATACCCAATACGTAGACGAGGAAAGCACAGGTCTCGGCGCTGTAGGTGAACCCGTCGACGTGGATGCTCCTTTGTGCGAACTCGGCGTAGACCATGTTTGAAGTTCGCCGGAGCGGGAAGATAGTTCGAATCCAGTTGCGGATGAGCCACTGAGGGGTTGTGGTGGGTCCATCTCGACCGACTGCACTGCAGCCGCGCGCGGCGCTGCTCGCGGCGTGGGTGCCCGCGCTCAGCGGTAGGCGTGGCTCGAGCAGCCGGGGAACCGGAACGGTCACTTCCTATCGAAGAAGGTGACGGCGCTCTATCTGTTCGACCCGCCGGACCCGGAAGGCATGACGAAATGGGCGCTGGTATGGGCAGCAGTACCTGGTAGCAAGAAGCGTATGCGGTTCACGGGCGTGGGATGGACAAGGTGCACCCGGAGATCTCGTCGATCCACGAGAGCTTGCTCGGAGCGAATCTGGCCGCACTCAAGAACGGCGCGGCACATCCTCCGGTTCCCTTCATCGAGACAAGTCCTGCGGGGCATACGATCGCCTTACTTCCGTTCGTGTCGTGGCAAAGACGTTCAAGAATCTCAACATGCCTGACGTCGTGGGGACCTGGAATGCTCACCATCTCATTCCTGCGACCATGCTCACGCACGCACTCCGGCAAGGCGACCTGTGATGCGTGTTGCCCCGGCGTGCTTCGCATGGGGGTTCGCCCTCGCGGCGTGTGGAAATCGCGGACCGACCGTGAGCGCGTCGACGTCAACCCAGGCACCCGCGCCAACGACGTGGATGTACAGGGTCTGCAACGACACGCCGCTTGCGATCGAGCATCTATTCTTCTCGGGGAGCGACAGCGCCGCCGATGTACTCGCTGGTGCCGACTTCGGCCCCGGCGGGTGCAGCTCGTACACGAGCTCGGCTCAGCTGCGTCGCGGGTTTCGCGTCACGTTCCTGGTCGGCGACAACGACCAGTACTCGGCTCACAGCGATGCAGCGGGGCTGTTGCCGTACGGGTTCTGGTCATTTCGCATCAAGCTCGTCGACCGCGCGAAACACGACATCGCCGTGGAGCCGGGCGAGGACCATCCCACGGTGTACGTAATATGGGAGGCCGCCAGATGGTGTTCAAGAGACACTAACAACGCCTGCGGCGTGCGGCTCACGAAGCCCATCTGACGAAGCCGCACGTGGCTCGGATCGATCACAGCGAGCGAGAGCTTTCGCTGCCACGTGGCTGCCACGAAGAACGACATCAACGAGGACGAACCGTGACGAACCAGGACAACCTCTCAGCGGAACTCCGCGTGGTCATTGCAAGAGCGCGAGTTGGTTGGGATCTCGCGTTGCCTCGATGAGAGGTTGTGGTCCTGGATGTCGCGGGTTCGACCCCCGTCATTCACCCCGAAATTTTAAGCGGTTAGCGGCTCGGCTCCTCGGTGGCTTCGGTCTCCGTGCCACGCTGTGCCACGGCGACCCCGAAAACGGTCGCAATGGCCCTGCGCTTGTCGTCCTCTCCCACGTCGATGTAACGCAGCGTCGTCTTCACGTCGGCGTGCCCCATCAACGTCTGGAGCACGGGCAGCGGCACCTGCCGGGCCATGACGGTGCCGTGCGAATGCCGGATGCAGTGCAGAGGCTTCGGCGGTCGCGGGACCTTCGCGCGCTCGTAGATCGCGTTCACGGTCTCGCGTATCTCGTCGTACGTCACGAACGAGCCATCCGCCTCGGCGATCACCCACAAGCCCCGGCGCGGCAACTTCTCCATCGTCGCCACGAGGCGCGGCGACAGTGGAACCGTTCGAGTCTTGTTGTGCTTCGGCGCGATCGTCTCGTTCGTCTGCTTGTCGAGCGCGCGGCGCACGGTGATCTGTCCAGCCTTCAGATCCGTGTGCTGCAACCCGCGGATCTCGCCGGACCTCAATCCCGCTTCGTACGCCAGCAGAAGCACGACCCGATAGCGATCGTCGTCTGCGGCATCAAGTAACCTCTCCACGTCCGCCGAAGCCACAGCGTGCAGCTCACCCGCCATCCCATCGAGCTTGAAACGCAGCCTCGACTTCTCCCCGGTCACGTACTTGATCAACGTCGAGAGAACAGCGAGCCGGTTGTTCACCGTCTTGATCTTCATCCCGCGATCAAGCTCGCGCTGCGCGAACGTGTCGACGTCGGTTTGCTTCAGGTCCTCGATCGTCATGTCGCCGAAGTACGGCAACAGGTCGCTCTTGAGCACCCGGCGCTTCTCGCGCTTCTCGCCCGGCTTGCTCCCCGGCTTGTACGTGTCGACGAACTTCTCCGCGTGCTGCCGGATCGTCTTCGCCGGCTCCTCCTTCTTCACGGGTGACGCCGAAGTCGGGCCACCCTTCGAACCGTTCATCGCACGAGCGATCGCGCGTTGCTCGGCAGCTTTGGCCCCAGCCTGAGAGCGCGGCAGATCATGATACGGGCCGGGATGTCCCGGTCGTCCATAGGGCCGCTCTCGTCCGCTGGGTCCCTTCACGACGGTGCGGAAGCACCATCCCTTCTTTGAGTCGAGCCAAACAGGCATCGTCAATGCCCTCCTGCTCGCTCGGCGGACCACACGACGTCAACCATCGCACGACCGCCTGACGCGAGAAGCGGAGATGTTTTCCGACCCGCCGGTGAGGGATCTCGTTTCGGGCCGCGAGCGCGTAGACCTGGCTGCGCCCGACGCGCAGGAGCAGGGCGACCTCGGCGACGTTCATCACGTCACCTTCGAGAGCGCGTGTCGCGTCGACCAGCTCGTGGAGTCGGCGCTCAATCGGTCGTGGCACGAAGAGATCCAACCACAGCTGTACATGCCAACGCGGAGCAGCATCGAAGTCCATCGTGCTCCCAATTTCGTCATCGCATGGGAGCGCAACGCCCGACGAGATTGCTCCCAGTTCTACATGTTCTCGCGTGCTACCCTAGGTCGGCCCGGGCGGGAACAATCGCGCACACAAGCGCGCCGGCTGCGGCCTTCGCGAGCTAGCCGAAGAGAAACTCCAAGACTCCTTCCACGCCGGTGCGAGCGGAGCGAGCACGCGAAGCGAGGCGTGGAAGGAGTCTTGTGGGCGCGGAGCGGCATGCGCGGAGCGCGTGCGCGGAGCGACCACTCCATAGCTCGCGATCCGCTGGCTCGCCGACGAACGCGAGGCGAGATCTGTCCTCGTTCGAGGACCGCCCTCAGTTCCGCTTCCGGCGATGCTGCCCATAGATTCGCTTCACGCTTCGCCACTCCAGCGAGACGTCTCGGATCTTTCCGACCAGCCAGTACGCCTCGACGAAAAACTTGTGACGCTTCGGCTGCGTGATCCTGTCGAAGATCTCGCGGACCGTCACCTCTGCGTCCACCTCGTCGATCCACTTGGTCAGCTCGACCCTCTTGTCGATTTCATCGATGGCGATCTCTTTCTTCGCCATGCGATGCGCCGCAGCGAGCTTCGGCCGGATGCGGTCGACCTCGCGAACGATCCGATCGCGAGCTTTTCCCGCCTTGCGCCGCAGCTCACTCGCGATCTCGTTAAGAAGGTCCGCGATCCCGTCGTACGCGGCTTCCGAGCGTGCCAGCTGCCTGCAAAGGTCGTCGATGAATGGGCGCAGATTCGAGCCAGCCGAGTGCTTGACCCGCATGACCCTGACCGTTCGACCACGTTGGCGCCTCCTTCGGATCGCGTCTCGCTCCGCGTGCTCCTTCGCTGCTTTCCGCGTGTCCTCCGGCGTGATCAGGTCGTTCCTCCGTCTTTGTCCCTTCGCCAGATCGCGCGTGTTCACGGTGCGACGATGCCAGCATGTTGGCAGCTCAACAAAAAAAAACGTCCTCGTGCCGGACCCAGTAGGACGCCCCTCTCAAAGCCCCCTACGTATTCGATCGCAATCCACGATGGCCGACGGCGCCGCGATCTGACCCTCCTGGATTGGCGGTACGCTTCGGCTCCATGGCGACCAAGAAGCAAGTCGCGGACACGCGCAGATTTGTCGAATCGCTTCTCGACCAGCGGCTCAAGGAACTTGCGGACGCGCACGCTCGCGGTGATCGCAATGCGATCGTAAGCGCAGCCGGGTCGGTCCGCGCATGCGAGGACTTCCTGAACCTGCTCACCGCTGAGGAACGCACCGCGTCCGATTGATTGGGCGCATGGTCCCGCGGCCACAGCGGAGGCGCGCCAAGCCATCGCACGTGGCGCGTCACTGCGAGCGTAGAACGCCGAGTTCGCGTGCCGTGCCGTCTGGCCTCGCACCGCCGTCGTGCGCTCCGTGTGAGCCTGCGCGTTTCAGCACGAGCCGGGACCGGATGGGAGCGGCTGCTTGGTCGACCAGCGCGTGGAAGCCATGACGCGTGGCGCGCTGTGCCACTGGAGGATCCCTTCGGGCAAGCTCGCGATCTCGCGTAGCGGCGGGCACCCGCGGCTCAAGCGACCGATCATTGCGGCGCGCAACACCGTGTCGACGCGTTGCCTCCCGCCCGATCAAAGTTTGCGTAGCGGTGTGGCGTTCGGGAGACAGGTGCCGAGATACCCGCCAGAAGACGGGGACTGGCCAGGCGACGAACACTACTTCGCGAGGACACGCGACCGCGCATGCGCCGAGCGACGATCACGAACGGGACGACGATCGAAGTAGAGCGTGGCTCGACGCATCGTGCGCCACTACGTCGACCGAGATCGTCGACGAGAAATCGGTCCGCGTCGTGCACCGTTGTCGGCGCATGAGAGCAATCCTGTACTGCCGTGTTTCGACGAACGAACAAGCCGAGCATGGCGTGTCCCTCGCCGCGCAGGAGAGCAAGCTCCGCGCGTACTGCGTGGCCCTGGACATTGAGGTCATGCGAGTCGATGTTGACTCGGGCCTCAGCGCCTCGACCCTTCACCGCGCTGCCCTTCAGCGCGCTCTGGCGTCGCTCAAGAGCGGCGAGGCGGACGCGATCATCATCACCAAGCTCGACCGGATCTCACGCTCCGTGGTCGACCTGTGCAGCCTGGTCGACGACTACTTCCGAGACGAGCGACACGCGCTCATCAGCCTCGCGGAGTCGATCGACACCAAGAGCGCGAGTGGCCGCCTGGTCCTGAACTTGCTCGGAGTCGTCTCGCAATGGGAGAGGGAAGCCATTGGCGAGCGGACGTCCACCGCGATGCGCTACATGCGCTCCGAGGGCCGCTACACGGGTGGGTTCGTCCCGTTCGGGTACTCGCTCGCGGCCGACAGCCAGACGCTCGTCGAGGCCCCGGACGAGCAGGCCGTGATTCGCGAGGCGCGTGCGCTGCGCGCAACCGGCATGAGCTACCGCGCCATCGCGGCGACGCTGGCTGAGCGCGGTGCGCACGTACGGGGAAAGATGGGAGTGAGCCAGGTGCAGCGCATGCTCGCTAGCGCCGCGTGACAGGTACCTCGCCGTGTCGCGTTGCCTCGATTGACAACCGAATAGTTGACACGCTGCGCGCCGCTGTCAGTCCGAACAGCCCCGGACCGGCGCGCAGCGACGCTTCGTCTACGTCCATGGCCCCTCATCAGCGGGACGGACGCGTTCCCCCGCACCCCGTGCGACGTGAGATCGCGCGTGCGCCCGCGCGTACGCGTGCGCCGCGCGTGGCCCCCAGCACGCATTATTTGCGCGCCCCTTCGCGTGCGCACGCGATCGAACGATGTGGCAGACACGCTGAGCCGGCGCAGCCAAGAGATCCGCGCGATCGTCACCATGCTCAGCACGTGGGTTCATTCGTTGAGCATCAAGTACCAGGCACCATCGAGGCGGACGACGTTGATGGTCTCCTGGGAGGTATCGACGACTTCACCGATGGCAACGCGCTTACGCAGTTCGAGCATCCGCACCTCGAATGACTCGTTGGCAGTGCAATCGCGGAAGTGGTCACCCTTCGCGACGGTTCGACGGCCCGTCTCGGTCAGCGAGACAACCTCGATCGACATTCTCTTTGTCACGTTCGACAGCTTGTCGATTTCGTTGAGCGCCGCTTCGAGCCGAGCGATGACGCTCTCCCTGCCACCGCAACTGAGGGTCTGCCCCAGCCGACCAGGAGTAACCATTGCGCGGCGAATTGCGCCGGTGTCGCCACGCGCGAGATTCGTGAGCATGTTGCGGACCGCGTCCTCAGGCGATCCGAACTCGCCAGCACCATCCTTCGAGCCGCAAGCAGCCGCGATAGTGATTGCGACAGCGAGTAGGGAGCTATTGGTTAGCAAAGGCCACCGCCATCGTCTTCTTCGCAGCGGTGTAGAGATCCTCCGTCGCGCCGCTCTTGCAGAACGCGGTGAACATCTGCGCCAACGCCAAGTAGTCACCGGGCAAGACGACGATCTTGCGCGAGAGGTTTTGCTCGATCTCCGCCTGGGCC
This sequence comes from Myxococcales bacterium, assembly GCA_043741435.1. Taxonomy (GTDB): domain Bacteria; phylum Myxococcota_A; class Polyangia; order Palsa-1104; family Palsa-1104; genus JBDTCO01. The sequence goes on along the minus strand of JAYUBF010000129.1, from coordinate 4,290 downwards.
TGCTTGCCAGCAGCCACTGCCGCGTCAGCCTGCTGCGACGAGTTCATCTCGAACCATTCGTGGCAGCTGATTCTCGTGTTGATCGCCGGCGCAGGGTCCTGCGGCGATGGCTGCGGCTCCGTCACTTTCGTGACCGCGAAGAGCAATGGGGACCAATCTCCTGAAATCTCGATCCAGCCAACGACACCAGAAAGGTGGACGCGTTGGCCCTCGTATCGCTTCATCATGCTCACCCACTTGGCTGCGTCGAGGTCCTCGTGTGGGCCCGCCAGGAAGTAGATCTGATCGTCGAGGCGCATAGCGTAGGCAAGGCCGCCGGCACCGTCATAGTGACGACCCACAACACAGTCGACCTCCACAGACTTCCCGACGAACGGCCTCGCAGCGGCTTCGCCGGAGAGGTTCTGCTCGCGCATCGAGGCGACCGCCTTGCGGTGCATCTCGCGGAAGTCGCCGCTTGCGCTCGAACGACTCGTGAACGCGTACGCTCCGCCGACAACGGCAACCGCTGCAACGGCGCCCACGACAAGAAGCAACGTGCGTCGCCAGTACCCAGCCCCGTCAATCGATGCCTCTGCTTGTTCGCCCTTTGTCATCCACCCTCCTGTTGAGGGTAGCGCAGTTCGGTGCCGCCGAACTAGGCGCGTGTTCGGTGCCACCGAACGAGTCAACCAGCCACGTCGCCTACGGTTCGCGTGGATGCCACGGCGCAAGCCGGACAGCTTCGCGGAGCAGATCGGCCAACGCGTCGCGCAACTTCGTCGCGACCGGAAGCTGACACTTGAGAAGCTCAGCTACGGCGGGGACATCGCGAAGGGCTCGCTGTCAGAGCTGGAACGGGGACTCGTGCGGCCGAGCTTGCCGATGTTGAAGAAGATCGCCGATGCGCTCGACGTGGAGGTGCTCGACCTATTCACATTCCCGGGCGAGGGCGCTCGCCACGACCTGGTCGATGCGACGCGCGACATGCCGGCGGCTGTCATCCGTCGGCTGCTCGCGGATGCGACCGAAGGATCCAAGCGCCGTCGACCGTGATCCCGTGTCGCGCTCACGAGACGACCTCGATCACGACCAGCCGCGTGCCGCACCGTTCGCGATCTCCGTGGCGACGCTCGCTACAACGCGGGGCGCATGCTCACCAGTTGACCGGAGCGCAGCGGGCGGGTGCATCGCTTACCGCCCCGAGAGGCTCAGATCGAGCGACTTCAATGGCTTGCGCATTGCAACCCGATGCACCCGCGGTCGATCGCTCAGTTCAGTGAAGCGGCAGGGAGATCCGTCGACCCTGCAACGGTCGGGAGGTCGGCTCCTACGTGATCGCCCGCAGCTTGGGCTCGTCCGTGTCGTGCTCTCGGACGGCACGCGCGATAACCACCGCCCGCGCGTTATCGCCCGCGAGAACGGCTTCTGAGAGCGCCAGCGCCAGGCTCACGAGGTCGCGCCGTGTTCAACAAAGGGCGTCGTAGCAAGGCTTGCTACAGCCGTTGTCCGCTTGCGTCCGTTCCCGACCACCGCGAAGTTCGGATCGTCGACGGTGACGGTGATGTTCGGACGGGCCGGACACGAGCGGTCCGTTCGCGCGTTCGACCTGCCGCTCCGAGGGTGCGGAGCTTGCGGCCCGCCGGTCGCCGACGGCAGACTCCCCGAGATGTAGCCGGACCATCAACTTGCGCGGATCGATCGCCAAGCATAGTCTTCGAGGCGTGGCTGGCTACGTCGACCTGAGCGTTGTCGCGCTCGGTAGCTTCAATCCGGCCATCTTTCAGCCCGAGTGGTTCTCAAAGAACGACATTCTGCCATCGAGCGAGATCGAGGCGGCCACGAAGCCCGGTTCGCCGAGGGTGGTCGTCTCGAACGACGTCACGACGATCGCATTCGACTCGCTGAGGCTAGAGGTCCTTCAACAACGCTGGTTGATGAGCACCACGCGGCTCGACTGGAAAAAGGACCTGGGGCCGATCGTAGCGTCGATCTTCCGCCAACTGCCGCACACACCGGTCACGACACTAGGCTTCAACGTCGCTGTCCACCGCGAGGTCCAAAACGCTGTGGCCGTCATTGAACGCTGGGTGCCCGCACGCCACCTAGCCCAGCTTGTTGGGGAGCCGATTTCCATCGGCGCCGTGGTTCGGTCGACCTGGGACACCTACAAGGTAACGGTCCAGCTGGAGCCAAGCGCGCGGCTTCCCTACGGAATCTTCCTCGCGCAGAACTTCGAGAAGACGGGACTAGAGAATGCCACCCAACTCGCCGAGCAGATCAGTGCAGACTGGGCTCGCGTGCTAAAGAAGGCCGACGAAGTGGCCGATACCATTTGTACGGAACACGCAACATGAAGAGCGTCGTAGCCCAAGCGAGCGAGAGCGCGGTCGTCGACAGCGCGCAGCTGCCGCCGTCTGCGCTGCGCGTGGCGCAGACGCGACCCGCTGGGCCTTGGAAATGGACGCCAAGGGCGACCGACGCATCGGCGATTGCTCCCATCAAGGACACCCACGCGGCGCCCGTCCGCTACGATTTCGAGATCCCAAAAGACGCGTGGCTCGAACTTGAGGAGTTCTTCGAGGGCATCGTTGACGAGATCGCCGACGATGCCGTGCAGCTCCGCACTACTTCGTCGCTGGGTGAGGAGGGCGCGGCGTGGCTACCGATCGCCAAGATTCCCGAGAGCGAACGCAAATACATCGAGCTTGGCTGCCCGATTCGGATCTCGGTGCTGATGCGGCGCGATGGGACCAACCGACGTGAGCACCACATCCGAGTGTTGCGCCCGTCGCAGTGGCGCCCGGCGGAGTCGAGCGAGCCGGCAGCGTCCTACTTGCTCAAGCAGATGAAGGCCGTCCTTCGCGAGCTACCGACCGGGTGACGACTCGGTTCGATCCCCCAGGTGGTCAACTTGAGGTCTCTGTGTTCGGCCCTGGTCGCGGAGAGTGCATCGTCGTGGGTCTTCCAAACGGCCCGTGGTTGGTCTTCGATTCGTTCCTCGTCAAAACGAAGAGCGGTCGCAGGCCAGTCGCGAGCGAGTACCTAGACGCGCTTCATGTGACCGACGTTGCGGGCCTGTTCATCACGCACTGGCACGACGACCACACCCAAGGGGCGGCGGAGCTGCTTCGCAAGTTCGCTCCGACGCTGCAGTACATTGGTCTTCCATCGGGTTTCGCGGAGCACCAGCTGGCCTCGTTCATTGCCGACCTGCTTCCATCGCTTCAAGATGGTCTCTGACCTCGTGGAGGTGATCACTGCCCTCAAGGAGCCTGCGCTCGCCCACGCGCGGGTTGCCATCCTCGGCCACCTAGTGACGTTCCCGATCGCCGGTCACACCGTGCTCACGTTATCGCCATCGCTTGCAGATACGCAGGACCAACTCGCGGCCCTCGCAACGTATCTCCCGGGTTGGAGGGGTCGGAAGCCGAGGCGTTACGACGTGAACTCTGGATGCGCGGTGATGAGGCTTTCGTGCGGCAGCTTCAACGTGATGCTTTCGAGCGACCTCGACATTGGCGATGACGACTATCGCGGTTGGCGGAGCATCGTAAAAAACCACGGGCCGAGCATCGCATCGCAAATCCTCAAGGTTGGGCACCACGGTAGCGACACGGCGTTTCACCTGCCGGCCCTCACCGCGATCCAGTCGACAGTCACCGACGGCGCAGTCACGCCATTCCCGGCCCGCGGCGAGCACCTTCCACGCGCGTCGATGCTTAGGCAGTACAAGCGGGTCTTGCGGACCGTTCATGTCACTGCGTCAAAGGCAGCGGCGAACCACGCTGGCAAGGTCCAGATCAAGAACACGCCGTTTAGCTCGTACGTGAAGCTCGGCCCGTCGTCGCTCGATGCCGTCGGCCAGGTTCGCTATCGAGTGGACCTGGCGACCGCTACCGTTCGTACCGAGCTGTTTGGTGGCGCGACGCGGGCCTGAACTCCTACGCCGAGGCGGCATTGCGAGTTTCGCCGCGCGACGGGGCGCGCGCCGCACGTCCGATCGCTGTGCCATGCTGTGCCACGGCAACCTCGATCAACCGAGACGAACCGGAACGAACTTAGACCGCGATTCGCGCAACGCTGTGTGATTCTTGCCAAGCGTGCGTTTTGGTTTTGGTATCGCGTCGCGCGATCCGCGGTTGTGGTCCTGGATGTCGCGGGTTCGACCCCCGTCATTCACCCCGAATTTTCGAAGAGTTACGACACGGCTGCGGAATTCGGACCATCCCGATCGCCGAAACCGGCGGATGGCGATCACCGAAACCGGAGCATGGCGATCACCGAAACCGGACATGGCGATCGCCGAAA
>JAYUBF010000128.1:0-1867 GCA_043741435.1 Myxococcales bacterium | reverse complement strand
GTCGCTCGCCTCGTCGCTGGCTTGGCTGCAAAGCGCACCCGTCGGCATGGTGTTCGCAGCGCTATGGGGCGGGCTGTGGGGCAGCTTCTTCAACGTGTGCATCTACCGCGTGCCGCTCTTCGTCTCGGTGGTGCATCCGCGGTCGCGCTGTACACGCTGCGGCCGTGGCGTGAAATCGTGGGAGAACATCCCGGTGATAAGCTGGCTGCTCTTGCGCGGTCGCTGCGCCGGCTGCGCGTTGCCCATCTCCGTTCGCTATCCGGTGGTGGAGGCGTTCACCTCGATCGTCGCGCTCTTGCTTTGGCAGCAGCGCGTCACCCACGGCGATGGGGATGCCGTGCACCTCATCGCGCGTTTCTTCGTCGAGTTCGCGCTCGCGGGCACGCTCATCGTGCTCTCGGGCATCGACCTCGATCACCTGATCATCCCCGATCGCATCACGTATCCGGCCATCCCGATCTTCTTCGTGCTCGCGCTGCTCCTCGGTGAGGTGCCACCGCGCGACCTCTTGCTCGGCCCGTTCGTCGGCTACGGGCTCGTCGCGGTCACCGCGGAGCTCGGGTACTTCCTCACGGGACGCGAGGTCATGGGCTACGGCGACGCCAAGCTGCAGGCGGTGCTCGGTGCGGCGCTGGGCTGGCGCGCCCCGGCCTTTGCGTTCTTCGCCGCGCCCTTCGCGGGCCTCCTCGTGAACGTCCCGATCTTGTTGCTGCGGCGTCGCAAGGTCTTCAGCCAGATCGAGGTGCCGTACGGCCCGTTCCTCGCGCTGGCCGGGCTCGTCTACCTCTTCATCGGCGGCGATCTGGCCGGTTGGTTCGCCGGTTGGTTCGCAGGTTGGTTCGCAGGTTGGTTGCCAGACCACTGGTTCTATCCGCAGCCATAGCGCCACCCGCCTTGGCCGGAAGCTGGAAGGAAGATTGGAAACGCGGTACACTCACGTTCTACTTGATGTGACGAGGAGTCGCATGAGAACGACCGTGATTCGCGTGTTCGTGGCTGTGGGGATGTCGTGCACGATGCTGCTCACGGCGACCAGCGCCAGGGCGTACTGCGGCGGCGGTGCCACGGCGGCTCCGTCGGCCCCTCCCTCGGCGGTGCAGCCGGGCTCGAGCAGTTCCGAAGTGGAGACCGTCACCACCTCCGCGCCGGAAGATCCCGCGATCATCAAGGCCCGCGTGCACTTCGTTGCTGGTGGCAAGGCCTTCAACGCGGCCGACTACCGCAACGCGGCCAAGGAGTGGAAGCAGGCCGAGTCGATGACGACCAAGTTCGCTTCGCCTGCGCTCGATCGCCTGCTCGGTCAGGTGAACGAGAAGCTTCACCGTCCGCGCGTCGCGATGAAGTACTACCAGCGCTTCCTGACCCAGCACTTCTGGGGTAGCGATGCCGACGAGGTCAACGCGCGCATCGCCACGCTCGAGCCCGAGGCCGCCAAGGCCGCGGCCACGCCGGGCGAAGCCGCGGACATGCCTCCATCGGCGCAGAACGAGTGGATCGGCTATGACCCGTTCGACGGCAGCCCGCCCCGCACCACGGTGGTCGTGCGTCGCGCGGCGCCGAAGTATTGGTGGGTCGGCCTCGTCGCCGTGAGCGGCGCCGCCGTCATCGTGGGCGTCAGCGTGGGTTTCACCAACCACGGTAACGAGCAGCTCCCGATCCAGAACCGCCCGCTCGGCCTCACCATTCACTTCTAACGGCTAGGTGGACGTGCCGCTTCGTCACGACGCCTTGCCTTGGGGCACGATGGCGGCCGCGGCGCCGAGCACGCCGGCGTTGTCACCGAGCGTGGTCTCCACCACGTCGAAGCCCACCAGCGACGGCGCATTGGCAGCGAGGTGCAATCGCTCGCGCACCTTTTCGCCGAGGA
>JAYUBF010000127.1:0-18915 GCA_043741435.1 Myxococcales bacterium | reverse complement strand
CTCAACGAGCAATCGTCTCGGGTACGAAGGAAACAGTCGTTGTTGCGAAAAAGTCTTTGAGATCGATCGTTTGCAGCCGCTGAGATCAATGGCGAGCGGCTGCGCAGGGGGTGCCTGAGCGTCGGCACTGCCTCGAGCTTTTTTCTCCAGTCTCCGCGGCGACATTCAAATTGTACGACTGGTACGACGAGGAATGCGGCATCGCGCGCAAGATGCATTGATCGTGCTCAAGGCGACACCAGCCCCGTGATCCAGGTGGCGATCGTGGCTGAGCCGACATCGTCGATCTCGTGCGTCGCGACGGGTGGCATCTGCGCGTCGTCACGTCGGTGCATCCGATAGTAGACGAGACTCTTGTCGGGTTTTCCCGGTACGACGAGGCCCTCGAGCCCCACATCCGGGAAGTGGTGGATGGGCTGGCCCACGAGCGTGCGATATGACGCGGTGTGCTCGGGCTTCGCATCGTCGACCAGCACTTCCATGAAGATCTTCACCTCGGCGGCAGCGGCGCTGCGGCTGTCGTGGCAGTGGCTACAGTTGGCGTGCAGGTACCCCAGCGCTGCCTGCACGACGCCCGTTCCAGGTGGCGCGAACGAGCGCGTGGGGAGCACCGTGAGCAGCCCCGCTTCGCGCAGCGCGGTCATCGAAGGCGACTCGCTCCCGTCGCCGTTGGTCGAGAGCTGCAGCGCAGAGATGCCGATGACGGGCTTTTCACCCTTGTAGTGGCATTGCCCGCACCGTGCCTGCGATGGGATTTCGTAGGTCGTGCCGCGCGCTGCTTTGACCCCGGCGGGTGCAGCGACAGCATCCGCTTCGTCTTCTTGCCACGCGTACGACATTCGGAACCAGCCGCCGTCGTCCGGTTCTCGACGCTTCTCGATGAGACGCGTTTCGCTGGGACGCCCGTCGAGCTTGAACTCCTTCCAGATCTTCGTTCCGACAGGGAAGCGCCAGTCGTCCATGTCGCGCGACTCGATCTGTGTGCCCTCCGGCAACAGCAAGTAACGCTGCTTCTCTGCACCGTCGGACCAGAGCGGATATCGTGGCTCGAGCAGGATGATCCGGTCCGCGAGCCGCCGCGCAGCGAAGTCGGCGTAGAGCCCGGTGTCGGAGAGAAGGATCGGCCCCGTGAGCACGGCGTTCGGATCGGCGGACTCGCAACCCGCGTAGACGAGCGCGCACGAGCCGACCCAGATGATCGTGAGGAGACGGCCGTAGTGACTCCAGGCCATGTCCTAGCGGGCACCCCGAAAGACGATGCCGTTGGGGGCCCCGTCGAGGCTGAGCTCGCGCGCGATCGCGCGGGTCGCGACGTCGAGAGCGTACACCTTGCCGCCGTCCTCGTCGGTCAGATAGACGGTTGTCCCGTCCGGATCGGTGGCCAGGCCATGGGGGCGTTGCCCGACCACGATCTCGGCAAGCGTCGACATGTCGCTCGCCGAGAGGATCACGACCTTCTTCGCGTCCTCGAGCGCCACCCAGACCTCGGTGTCGTTCTTCGCCGTCGTCGCCTGTCCCGGCGTGCCGGTGAGCGACAGGGTGGTGCCGATCGGCTGAAGGCTGCTGGTGTCGATCGCGGTGAGCTTCCTGTCGGACTCGCTCGTGACGTAGGCGCGACCGCTCGTCGCGATCCAGGCGCCAATCGGATTGGCACCGGTCGGGATGCTCGAGCTCACCTGCCTCGTGAATGCGTCGACGACGTCGATGCGGCCGTTCGCGCTCTGCGCTACGAGCACGAAGCTCGTTCCTGGAACCGGCGTTGCTTCCAAAGGCGAGCCGCCGATGTCCGCCTCGCCGACCGCGGCGAAGGTCGCGGGATCTGCGAAGTGGACCCTGCCGTGCTCTGCGAGCGCATAGGTCACGAGTCCGCCTGCAACGAAACCGACGTTGTGTGCAGTGCCGTCGACCTCGGTTTGTGCGAGGACGTTGCCCGTGCGCGAATCGATCACGAAAAGCCCGCTCTTCATGGTCGCGCCGCCGTGCCCAGCGTGGCCGCCCCCGGTGCTCGCGTGGCCCCTGCTGAGATCGGCAGAGGGCGCGGCCACCATCGCAAGGTTCCTCGATTCACTCGATTCGTCAAGGTCGACCGCGGTTCCCACAGGCCGAGACGAAAGATTCTGTTACTGAACGACGCACATTCCCGTCCCGTTGTTGCACGACGCTGTCGTGCCCATGCAAGGGTCGGTGGTGCAGGTCACCGTACTGCCGGTGCACACGCAGGCGCGAGGCCGGCTTGTCGACCCGTACCGATGAATTCCACAACTGTGATCTGATCTTGGGGAAGGTTTTCCCGGGTGTTGGCGGCCCCTCCAAGCGCCAGCTGGGGACGGAAAGCGTCAGTCGCATCAGTACCTCGTGTGATCGGGATCGGGCGACGCGAGGATCGCGGCGATGTCGCCGGCGGGCACCGTCGGTCCCGTCGGGCTCATGGGGCCACCGAGCAAGTCGATGGGTACTCGGGGGAGCGTGAGCCTCGGTGTCCACGCTCCCTTGCTGCCGTTGGCCACGAGCGTGAGGGCATCGCCCCCGGCGGTGAGGCGCAGCGCACGGCGGACGCCGTCGTCGTACAACGACGTGCTCGCGCCATCGCGCAAGGCCTTGTGACGGCGTCGCACCCCGAGCAGCGCAAAGCCGCCACCATCGGTGATCGCGCCACGACCTGCTGCGAGCACGAGCCCGAGCTGCAGCGCTCCGTGGGTCTCCACCACGCCCTGTCCCTGCGCGAGATCACCAAGGGCGTAAGGCTTGTCGTCGCTGGCGAGGACGCTGGAAGTCTTCGCATCGACCATCAACACCCGCGCCTGCGGAAAACGCTTCGTCACACTCGGCTCGAGGGTCGCACCCACCACACCGTCGAGGGCATAGCGCTCCACGGCGGCAGAGACCGTGGCCGGTCCAGCTCCGTTGGTCGCGGCCTCGACGAACACCGCGAGGCCCGCCTTGTGCGAAGCCTCCACCAGCTCCTCGAACGCGCCTGCTTCCAAGCCCTCGGGCACGAGGATCGCATCGGCCCCCGCGTGCGCCGCGCCAGCGACGGTGCCGAGGTCGCGCGCGCGCACCAACACGGGCCGGCTCGGCCAGGCGCGACCGAGCACGGCGCTGCGGCGCAAGATACCCCCCGCGAGCCGCAGCTCCACGATGTGCCCACCCGGAAAGAGCCCGCGCAGCTCGCAGCGGATGCTGATGCCTGCGCGGTAGCAATCGGGGCGGGGCCGCCCGTCGACGAGCAGCTGCGCCGCGCGGCCGTGATCGTGCAGCACGAAGCTCCACGTCGCACCGTTCGGCGTCGACGAATACAGGCGCATCCGCGGCGTGTTGCTGCCGCACCCGCTCAGGCCGAAGCCCAACGTCACAGCCAAAACCACTACGGCTCTCATCATGCCGGCCCCTTCATAACACACCGTCCCGACGACGTTTCGTCGGCCCGTTGACTCCGTGAGCCGACACAGCTACGTTGTTAGGCCACTTTCCGGGACGCCGCCGGAAGCCCACGCAAGGTGGCATAGCGAATGACGGCAAAAGCTCCAGAAGGACTGAAAAAGAAGGATCTCAAGAAGTTCAGGGAGATCCTGATCGAGAAGAAGGAAGAGATCCTCAAGAACGCCAAGAAGACGTTGTCGGACGACATGACGCTCGACACCGACGACTTGGCCGACGAAATGGACCTCGCTTCTTCCGAGTACCTGCAGTCTTTCACCTTCCGTTTACGCGGTCGGGAAAAGACGTTCCTGCGGAAAATCGATCACGCGCTCCTAAAGATCGAAGAGGGCACGTTCGGCATCTGCGAGGAGTGCGAGGAACCGATCCACGCCAAGCGTCTCGAGGCTCGCCCCGAGACCACGCTCTGCATCCGCTGCAAAGAGGATCAAGAGCGCATCGAAAAAGCGTACGGGTAGCGCCTATTCGGGCATGCCAGTTCGCGTCGCTGCTGCGCGGTGCGTGCGCAGGCGCGTGCGCAGCTGCTCGTAGCGCTTGCGCCACGCGTCGTCCATGCCGCGCTTCGGCGCCGGTAGCATCGCCGTGAGCTCGGCGACTTCGTCCGGGGTGAGCGCGGCGAGGTCCTTGTGGAACCAGTGCTTCGCGCCGTCGGTAACGCCGTAGACGTCGGGCGCCATCTCGACGAGGTTCAGGTAGAGCTCGAGGATGCGGTGCTTATTCAAGACGTGCTCGAGGCGCCAGGCAATCACGGCTTCTTCCAGCTTGCGCCCGAGCGTGCGCTCACCGGAGAGGAACAAGTTCTTCGCCACCTGCTGGGTGATGGTCGAGCCACCACGGCCGGGCGCGCCCACCTCGAGATCGTGCGCGAGGGCGCGGCGGATCTGCAGGAGGTCCACGCCGGGGTGCTGGTAGAAGCGCCCGTCTTCGGACGCGAGGACGGTCGACACCACGACGGGAGGGATGTGATCGAGCGCGCGAAAAGTCGGTGTGGCGGCGCCTGGCGCCAGCGCTGGAAGGAGCACCGGTCCTTCGCCGCGGAGGGCTCGCGTGTCGGCCAGGGGCGGCTCTGCCGTGATCTTGCACTGGTTGTCGAGGTCCCCCGCGAGCGTGAGCTGCCGTGGCATGGCGAGCGGGACGGCAACCTTCCAGTTCGCCGCGAGCTGGCCCGTGACGCCCATTCCGTCGAGCGCAGGGCGCAAAGACATCGGCACGGCCGCCAGCAGCTCGGCGCAGCCGGTGCGCGGGAGCTTCAGCTCGACGGAGAGGACGTCGCCGCGATCTTCGTCGGCCTCGGTATCGTCACCGCCATCGAGGTGCATGCTCACGTCCATGTGCGCTTCGCCGCGGCGCACCGAGATTTCTGTAGCGAATGCGTGCTCGGCTACCTCGCCGTTCACCTGGAGCTCGGTGCCGTCGAGTGTGAGCGGCGTCAGCGCGAGACGGGGAATGGCGATCTCGGCATTCGCGAGCAGCAGCTCGGCGGTGAAGTGGCCCGTGCGGCCTGCCGTGGGATGCGGCGCGTTCGCGGTGAGCACGCCCGAGGCCTTCACGTGGCCCGTGGGCAGACCCCACGCGCCGAGCAGGCTCGCGTTCTCCGCGTTCCACGTGAGCTCTCGCCCCGCGAGCTTCACGCGCACGTCGGCGCCGGCCGACGAGAGATGCGCCACGAGCTGCGCCCCTTCCCCCGCGGCGCGAACCTCGAAGGTCTCGTCGAGCCGATGCACCGCGCCGGCCAAGCCACCGATGGGACCCACACGCAGGCCGGTCAACGCGGCCCGCACCAGTGCGAGCGTCCCCTCGTGACGCGAGAGCTCCACGCCCAGCGCCTCGATCGAGACCGGTGTGGTGAGCCGGGCCGCATCCCCGACCGGCGTGGCCACGATGTTGTGCGCGTGGCCACGGAGCTCGCTGCCCGAGACCTGCATCTCGGCGCGCTCGAACGTCACACGATCGAATGCACCGACCGGAGGATCCTCGAGCACCACGCCGTCCACACGTAGCGTGCCGCGGGTGCGGCCGACGAAGAGCGAGCCCAACGCCGGGCGATAGGTGGCGTGCTGGACCGCGAGGTTGCCGACGGCGAGTTCGTCGACGTGCAGCCCGTCGAGCTCGATGCTGGCGCGGGTGAGCGAAACCGCGGAGTCCGGCACGCCGAACGCGTGGCCGAGCCCGCGACGTACGGCGGCGGGGAGCTCCGTCGCGGTGCGATACGCGAATATGCCGACGGTGCCCGCACCGGCAAGGCCGGCCAGCGCGATGCACACGTCGGAAACGCGGAGCTTCACGTTCTAGTATCGACCTCGCTTAGTGCGGAATGGAATCGGCGCGACGCTCGAGCGACTCGAGCTGGGCGAGCGCCGTGGGGTGGCGACGATCGACGAGCGGCGCGCGGCGGCGGGCGGCGGCGTGAAGGTGCGCACCGTCGAGGATGCGTTGACAGAGCATGCCGAAGTCGACGCCGTTGGCGCGAGCAATGCGCCCGACGATACTGTCGGTGCGAAGAGCTGGGAGCGCATCGACCTCGAGGATATGCTCGTTGCCGAGGTCGGACACCATGATATCGACCTCGACGAGTCCCTCGCAGGCGAGCGCGCTCGCAGCACGCTCGGCCAGCGCTACCACGCCGCGCTGACGCTCGGTCGACAGGCGCGGCGGCGCGAACGCCGAGAACGAGCCGCGGCCGCGACGAGCGGCGTAGTCGAAGATGTCACCGTCCGGCACGATCTCGATGAGACCGATCGCCTTGCCACCCATCACGGCCACGTGGACCTCGCAGCCGCGCACGTACCGCTCGACCAACAACTGGTCGTCGTACTGGGCGGCTTCGTCGATCGCGGCGTCGAGCTCTTCCACGTCGGTGACCCGGCAAACGCCGAGCGAGGAGCCCTCGGCGCGAGGCTTGACCACGGCGGGAAAGCCGAAGTTGCCGTGTTGCTCGACCGCGCTCCCGGCGCCGACGTGGTGCACGTAGCCGATGGGCGAGGGTAGGTTGTGGAGTCGCAGCAGCTCCTTCGTCTTGATCTTATCGGTGGCGAGCGCCGCGCCGAGCACGCTCGGTCCCGTGTACGGGATCCCCATGAGCTCGAGCATCCCTTGCACGCAGCCGTCCTCGCCGTAACGACCGTGCAACGCGAGGAACGCAACCTCGATACGCTCGGCACGCAACGCCACGTCGAGCTCGGAATCCACGAAGATCCGGACCACGTCGTGGCCCGCGCGGCTCAACGCGTCGTAGATCGCCTCTCCCGATTGCAGCGATAGATCACGCTCGCTCGAGAGTCCGCCCATCAAAATGCCGATCTTCTTGCCATCGTGCATTGCCATGTCTCCCTGTCGCGATCGCAGATAGTGCGGGGGTCGTGCCAGCTTCCAATCTGTGCGTGGTGCCTGTGGATCTCGTCGGAGCGTGTCCCCTGAGACACGCGTTCGGCCGCCAGGTGCGACGCTTTCAAAGCCCGCATACAAACCGCTACAGGTCACCGAGGTCGTGAGCAACTTTTGGGGCCCATTTTCTGCTCGGGCAGGCATGCCTTGACACCCGGACCTCGCCGACGACAAAGTCTCGCCCGGAGACGATCTCAACGATGACGTTCCTGGAAGCAGCTATCGAAATTCTTCGGCGCGAAGGCAAACCCCTTCCCGTCCGCCGCCTGGCCGAGCTGGCCGTTCAACACAACCTCTTGTCGGTGGTCGGTCGCGATCCCGAAGGCACCATGCAGGCCCGTCTGGCCGAGGTGCTGGACAAAGGTCCAACTCACGGCGAGCTCTTGCGCGTCGAGCGCGACCTCTTCGGCCTGCGCAGCTATCCGCCGCGGCCGTATCCGCCGCCACGCGAGACCGCCGCGGGAGAGGCCGAAGGCGCCGATGCCGAAGGTGATGCCGGTGGTGATGGGGGCGACGAGCCGATCGCGGCTGCGGGACCCGGGGCGCCGGGTGGTCGTCGCCGCCGTCGTCGCGGTCGCGGGGGAAACCGTGGCCAGGAAGCTGGCAATGGCACGCACACGAACGGCGCGAGCCAGGACACCGAGCACGCGTTGCCTCCGCTCGTCGCTGCCGAGCCGTTGCTGTCGCCGATGGAAGAGGCGCTCTCGGTGGAAGCAGGTCCCATGTCGGAGGACGGTGGTGGGTCCGATGGTGAGACCGACGCCGATGCCGAGGAGTTCGACGTGGAGGCAAGCGGTGATTCCGCCCCACTGATGGTCGCCGCCGCTGGTGACGAAGAGCTCACCCGCAGTGGTGACGAGCGCGAGGTCCGCCCGGAGATCATGGGCCGGCGTGAAGAGCGCGGTCGCCACCGAGGTCGGGGTCCCAAGGACAACGGCCGCGACCACCAGCGCGACGTCATGAAGGAGCACCCGCGTCGTCCGGAGCAGGATCGCGGTCCGCGCCGTGACCAGCTGCCGCAGCACCGCGGCAGCGCGGCGCCCATCGCAACCGCACCGGCGTCCTCCGCACCGGCGTCGTCCATGCCAGCGGCGCCCATCCCAGCGGCCGCTGCGCGTGGCAACGGCAAGCACCTCGGCAACGAGCTGTACGAGCTGCTGCGCGCCCAGGATGGCCGTCCGCAGCACGTGCGCGCGCTGGCCCAAGAGGTAGATCGCAAGAAGATCCTCGAAGGCCGTCCCCAGCCGGAGATCACGCGTGAGGTCCGCATGGCCCTCCATCGTGAGACGTCGGCGCGTCCCTCGAAGGGGCTTCGACCCCGCGTGCGCAGCCTCGGCGGTGGTAACTACACCATCGCCGAGCGCAAGCTCGATGAGGACGTGGTGGCCGCAGAGCGCGCCCTCGAAGTGGCGCTCGAGAAACTCGCGCAGGTCACGTCGCAGTCCATTCGTCGTCGCCTGACGCGCTGCTCGCCGTTCTCGTTCGAGCAGCTCGGCCGCAGCTGTGCCGAGGCGTTGGCGGTCGAGCAACCCACGCTCGTGCGTCGTGGCGAGGGCGTCGCGTACTACGGTGGTGAGCGCACGATCGGCTCGCACCGTTCGCGCGTGCTGATCGCCATTCGCCCTGGCGAAGGCGAGCTCGGGCGTCGCGCGATCGGGGAGCTTCGCGCGGGCCTCGACGCCCGTGGCTTCGACGAGGGCATCCTGTTCTCGCTCGGTCGCCTCTCGGCCGAGGGTCGTGAGGAGCTGGTCGCAGGTCGCGCCGTCACCGTGTTCGACGGCGACTCCATCGCCGCCTTCCTCATCGAGCACAAGCTCGGCGTGCGCACCTCTCACGCACCCGTCACGTACTTCGACGCCGAGTTCTTCGCGGAGCTGAACGAGACGTGATCCCGCTGCGCAGCCTCGATCTCGGCCGACGCAGGTTCGGCGAGATCGAGGTCATGCAGGAAGCGCTGCGCGATCGCGTGCTGGCCGGTGAGAACGCCGCGCAGGCCTTGCTCGTCGTGGAGCACGAGCCGGTGATCACCATGGGCCGGCGCAAGGCAGTGGACTCCGAGCTGCGCATTTCCGTCGCTGATCTGCAAGCACGTGGCATCGAGCGCCACGACACGAGCCGCGGTGGCGAGGCCACGTATCACGGCCCCGGACAGCTCGTGGCCTATCCCGTAGTCACGATGCGACACGGCGTGGTCGCGCACGTCACGGCACTGGGCGAGGCTGCCGTCGAGGTGGCACGGTCGTTCGACGTGGACGCGCTGTTCGATCGCGCGCGGCCCGGTGTCTGGGTCCGCGGGCGAAAGCTCGCATCCATTGGTGTGCACGTGCGGCGCCGAGTGGCCATCCACGGCGTCGCACTCAATGTGAGCGAAGAGTCGGTAGGCCCCTTCGCGCTGATCGTGCCCTGCGGGATGCCCGACGTGCGCATGACCAGCCTTGCGATCGAGCGCGGCGCGCCGGTCGACTTCGCAGAGGCGCGCGCTCGGTTCACGGCCGCCTTGCTGCGTCGACTGCAGGACAATGGCTAGCCCCCGCTCGCGATCGAAGCCCCGTCGCGTGGCGGTGCTCTACAATCACGATGTCGGCGCGCGCGCCGATGTCGCCGATGTGGCGCAGGCGGCCGTCGACGTGGAAGGTGCCTTGCGCGAGCTGGGGCACGAGCCACACCGGCTGCCGGTCGGCGGCCCCGCGCCCGTTCAGACCCTGGTCGCTGCGATCGCGCGGCTCCGCGAGCAAGACACGGACCTGGTCTTCAACCTGTGCGAGGCGGTCGGCGGTCAGGCGCAGCACGAGCCGCTGGTGCCGCACCTGCTCGAGCTCGCGGGGCTTCCGTACACCGGCTCCGGCCCGCTCGCGCTCGGGCTGGCGCTGCGAAAAGATCGCGCGCGCGTGCAGCTCGGCGCGGCCGGGGTGCCCATCGCCGGTGGCGTGGTGTACGAAGCGATGCCGCAGCGTCCACCACCCTTGCGCTTCCCTCTCATCGCGAAGCTCGCGGGTGAGGACGCATCCTTGGGCATCGATTGTGGCTCCGTGGTGCGTGATTTTCCGTCGCTGCGCAAGCAAGTGAGGCGACTCCTCGACGCGCATCCCGGGCCGGTGCTGGTCGAAGAGTTCATCGCGGGTCGTGAGATCTACGTGTCGCTGGTAGGCGGCAAGGCGCTTCCGCCGCACGAGATCGACTTCTCGGCGATGCCTGCGGACTGCCCACCGATCGTCACCTACGACGCGAAGTGGAAGCCGGGCTCGAACGAAGATCTGGGCAGCCGTCCGACCCGCGCCGAGAAGCTCGAAGGCCTCGCCGAGCTGCTGCCGGCCTTGGCGCAACGTGCCTTCTTCGCGCTGGGCCTCGCCGACTACGCGCGGATCGATTTTCGCGTCGACACCGTGGGGCATCCCTACGTGATCGACGTCAACCCGAACTGCGATCTCTCGGCCGGCGCGGGCGTGGCCCGGGCCGCAGGCTACGCAGGCTGGACGTATCCGCAGCTCATCGCCGGGGTCTGCGACG
The DNA here is from genome assembly GCA_043741435.1 of Myxococcales bacterium. Taxonomy (GTDB): domain Bacteria; phylum Myxococcota_A; class Polyangia; order Palsa-1104; family Palsa-1104; genus JBDTCO01. The sequence goes on along the minus strand of JAYUBF010000127.1, from coordinate 8,586 downwards.
CGGCTTGGTCCCGCCACACCACACGGAGCGAAGCGTGAACCTCGAGTCTGCACCCGTACTGCCTCAGCTTCGTCCTGCGCCGGAACCCATCCTCGTCCGTCCGCTGCTCGCCACCGATCGCGACCCATTGGCGCAGTTGCTCGCCGTGGATTCACCGTTCGACCTGGAAGAACGCGCGGTCGCGCTGGAGCTGATCGACGCTGCCATCGCCGACGTCCCACGTGGCTCGCTCGATCCGGCACTCTCGGGCTACGAGATCAGGGTGGGCATCTGGGACGGCGCCGTCGCTGGCTACGTCTGCTTCGGGCCCACGCCGATGACCCAAGGCACCTATGATCTCTACTGGGTGGTGACGGGGGCCGCTCAACGCGGACGTGGCATCGCGCGAACGCTGGTGCGCGAGATGGAGCGCGAGCTTCGGCAGAGGGCAGCGCGGCTGGTGCGCGTCGAGACCTCGCGGCTCGAGGCGTATGGCGCGGCTCGCGCGTTCTACGCGCGCCTCGGCTACCCCGTCGCGGCCGAGCTGCGCGACTTCTATCGTCCGGGCGACGACCTCATCATCTACCTCCAGCCGCTGTAACGTTCGTCCATGCGCGCGCTGGCCGTTTCGTTGCTGCTGGTCGTCGGGTGCCAGAAGCCTGCGGCCCCGGCGGTGCCCATCGTGGGCCAGGTCGCGGTGAAGCTCGCGGGCTCTTCACCTGCGGAGCTTCCCCAGTTGAGTGAGCCCGCGCTCGACGTGATGGTGAAGGAGGCTGTCGCCTCGGTCACCGGCAGCCCCACGTATCTACCGACCAAGCTCAGCGCGAGCCCGGGCATGGCGCTCAAGGTGAAGGTCGACGTGCGCTGGGAAGGGCCGCAGGGCATCCTGCGGGCCGACGTCACCGCGCAACTCGAGCCGCGTGAGGCCGGCAGCCTCTTTTCGGCGGTCGAGCGATCTGCTCAGGTGGACAAGGAAGCGGTGACCAAGCTGCCCACGGAGGCGGAGGTTCGCGCGCACCTGCAGCGGGCGTTGGCGCTGACCATTCCCGCCGCGATCGCCGCCGAGCAGCTGTGGCTCGGGCCGCCCGCTGCGATCCGGCACGCGATCACTTCGCCCGATCCAGACCTGCGCGACGATGCCATTCGTTTCTGTGGCGAGCGCAAAGATCGCGAAGCAGTGCCCCAGCTCATCGCGCTTCTCAAGAGCGAAGGCGTCGAGCTGCGGGACCGAAGCATCGGTGCGCTCGCCGAGCTCGGCGACCCACGCGCGGTGAAGCCGCTCGCCGACCTCGCCAAGTTCGGCGATCTGCGCGAGCTGCCGAAGATCATGGAAGCGGTCTCGCAAGTCGGCGGCGAAGAGGCCGAGGCCTACCTCGAGTTCATCGCGGGCAGCCATCCCGTGCCGGAAGTGCAAGCGTTGGCGAGGCGCGCGCTCGATCGCACCAGGGCGGAACGGCTTCGTCGGTAGGCTCCGACGTCACCAGCGCGGCCGCCGTGGTGCAAATAATTCCTATTGAGACCGATATCTTGAATCGAGATCTCTCACCTGGAATCGAGCTTCGCACGACCCGATCGACTGAGTCGGAAGTTGGCGTCGATCGGCGTCGCGCGTACCGTGGGCGCGTGCGCGCCGCAATCCGTCTGGCTCTTCTCGTATCGCTGTGCGCGTCCGCCGAGAGTCGCGCGGACGATCCGCCGGTGCCGTTCGGCTGGGGTGACTTCACCTGGATGAACGGAACCTCTCGGCAGAAGGACTTCCCGCTCACCATCAACAAGTACCTCGCGCTCGACGTCTACCTCGACACCTACTACGCGTTCTCCCTCAATCACCCGTACGACGACACGCTCACGGGGTCGGCCACGCTCGGTCGCCACAACGAGCTGCAGATCAACCTCGCGTCGATCGGCATGACCTGGAGCTACCGTCACGTGCTCGGACGCGTCGCGATCCAGTACGGCACGATGCTCAACATCGTCCAGGATCTCGATGGCAGTGTGAACCGAGGGCGAGGCCTGTCGACCGCCAACCTTCGCTACATCCGCGAGGCCACGCTCGGCTATCACTGGGATCGCTTGGCAGGCGTGAACCTAGAGGCCGGCATCTTTCTCTCCTACGTCGGGATGGAGAGCTACCTGCTCGCCGAGAATTGGCTCTACACGCGCTCGCTCGCGTGTGACGCCACGCCGTTCTACTTCCAGGGCGTGCGCGCGCAGATCCACCCGACCTCCAAGGTGAAGGTCGAGCTGTGGCTCATGAACGGTTGGCAGTCATACGGCAAGTGGAACTTCGCGCCGGCCGGTGGGCTGCAGGTGCGTTGGAGCCCGTGGGAGTGGATCGCGATGGTCGCGAACTTCTATGTCGGCGCCGACACCAAGGGGCAGCCCGGTCGCGTGCGCTTTCACCACGACGACAGCCTGAACCTTCGTTTGCACCAGCGACCGAGCTCGCACGGCCTGTCCAAGCTCGCGTTGTCCATCAACAACCACGGCGGCTTCGAAAATGGCGGCACCTCGCCGGGCCTCCACGACGCCTACGTGGGCGCCACCGCGCTCTCGCTGCGCGCGTGGCTCGATCGCGATCTGGTGGCGCTGACCGTGCGCGGCGAGTACTTCACCAACCCGTCGCGCTACCTTGCGCAGTTTCCACCACCGTCGCTGGCCACGGCACCGGGCAACGACCTCCAGGTGTGGGCCGTGACCGGCAACATCGACATCATGCCCACCGACTTCTTCAGCCTGAGGGCCGAGGTGAGCTGGCGTCATGCGAGCGTGCCGTACTTTGCAGGGCCGGATGGCACCACGTCGCCCGACGGCTACCTCCCGCTCGCGACCGGCTTCAACGCCGGAGCGCGCCGCGATCAAACGCTCATCATCCTCGCGGCCAACGCGCGGCTCTGAGCCTTGGCGCTCAGCGCCGATGAGTTTTACGTCGGCGTGGCCGACACGGTGGCCGGCGACTCGCTTCAGCGCTTCGAGAAGTCTACCCGGGAAAACCGGGTGGCGGGCTACTCCCCGATCGGCCTCGAGCAAGTGAAATTGCGGTGGCGCGATCGACGCGCGCAAGAAGCGCCGCATCGCAGCGTCGTCCTCGACCAGCAACACGAGGGGGCTCATTCCGCTGGCCCTCTCTCGTCGAGTCGCGGGGGCTCGCCAATCATCGGCAGCGTGATCTGGAAGCGGGCGCCACCGGTCCCTCCGTTGGTCGCGGTCGCTTCGCCTCCATGCCGCGCGCGCGATCCCGCGGACGATGGCGAGACCCAAGCCAGCGCCTGCGGTGCCCGGTATCGCGCGTCGCACGAACTTGTCGAAGAGCGGATCCGTCGGCTCTGCGAGACCAGGACCGGTGTCGGACACCTCGAACGCGAGCGAGGCGCCCGCTTGCCGCGCCGAGACGTGGATCCGTGTCTCCGGCGGGGTGTGGGCAATCGCGTTCTCGAGCACGTTCACCAGCGCCTGCTCGACCAGCAACGGATCGACCGACGCAAGTGGCAGGGACTCCGGCACGTCCGTGGAGAGCTCGCGGCCGCCCAGACGATCTTCCACCCGCGCGATCGCCGACCCCACGATCTCGTCGACGGGGACCCACTCACGCTTCACCTCGACGGTGCCGGCATCGAGCTTGGTCATCGCGAGCAGGTTCACCACCATGCGCTCGAGCCGGCTCGCTTGGTCACACACGGTATCGAGGAGCTCGTCGCGGGCTTTGGTGCCGAGGTCTCGCCGATCGCGCAGGACGCTCCCGGCGCCGGCGATCGACGCGAGAGGCGTACGCAGGTCGCCTGAGCCGCAGCATGAGCTGGCTCATCACGAGGCCCACGATGAACATGATCGCGAACGCGAGCAGGTGCCGTGGCTCGTCGACGGCAAAGGTGTAGAGCGGCGTGATGAAGAACAGGTCGTACGCGACCACGGACAACGCGGCGGCGAAGACCGCGGGACCGCGGCCGTAGCGCACGGCGGTGAGCATGATCGCGAGGAGGAAGAGCGCCACGAGATCCGGCAGCGCCAGCACGCCCCGCGCCGACCACGCTGCAGCCGTGACCAGCGCGACCCATCCGGCGGTCGCCAGATAGCGGAGCACCATTTCTAGGTGTGCTCTAGGTCCACGCTCGCGCGCAGGAGGCGTGGCTCGCCTTGCATCCCGAGGCGCGCGAAGATCAGTCGCGCTTCGCCGATCATCACCTCGCCCTCGCTGCCCTGGCCGTGCTCGACGCGGTAGGTGCCGAAGCGCATGAGCGCCTGACCGAGCTCCGCATCGTTGCCGATCTCGCGGAACAGCTCCACGCCGCGGGTAAAGTAACTCTCTGCGGTGCGCGGTCCGAGGCCGGTGTCGTCGAACAGCGTCGAGCCGTGCACCTCACCGAGCGCCAGCAGCGCACGCCCGATGTCCACGCGGATCCCGGCGGCCTCCGCCAGCTGCAAGGCTTCGTTGCAGCGAGCCAGGGCTTCGTCGCCGTGGCCCTCGGCCAGCTCGAGCAGGCCGAGGTTGTAGAGCGCCTCGCACAACAGGCGCCGGTCCTCCAGCTCGGCCGCGAGCTTCCGCGCGGACTCGAAGTGCTTGCGCGCCTCGGGCAGCTGGCCGGTCGCTCGCGCGGTCTCGCCGAGGTGGTTGAGCAACAAGGCCTCGAGTGGCGCGGCACCGATCTGCTCGGCGCGCTGGAGCGCCGACTGCCAATACGTGCGTGCGCTCGCAATGTCGCCACGGTGGAACGAGAGCATGCCGAGCCCGTTGTGTGACTCGATGATGCCGGCCCAGTCCGACAACGCGACGCGCAGCTCGAGCGCTTCCTTGTAGCAAGCCTCGGCCTCGTCGAAGAGGCCGCGATGGCGCTCGATGTTGCCGATGTGCATGAGCGACGCTGCGATGGAGCGCTTGTCGCCCAGCTGCCGTCGGGTCTCGAGCGCGGCCGCCGAACGATCGAGCGCTTCTTCGTAGCGCGACATGAGCCACAACACCTGACCGATGTCGTCGAGCGAGCCGGCGACGCCGCGCGTGTCGGCCGCCTGCTCGAACAGCTCGAGGCCTCGCTGGAGATACTCGAGGGCCAGCGGCAGCTCGCTCTGCTGCCGATAGATGCGGCCCATCTTGTTGAACGCGACGGCGGCCTTCGTGCGCGACGCCACCACCCACGAGAGGCGCAGCATGCGCTCGAAGGCACCGAGCGCCGAGTCGAAGTCTCCCTTCAGCTGGAACACCGAGCCGAGGTCGTGCCACAGGTGGATGCGGCTCGCGAGGTCGTGCTGCCCGAGGCAACCGAGCGCGTTCACGTACAGGCGGATCGCCTTGTCGTTGTAGAAGCGAGCGCGCGCACCGTCGGCGGCGCGACGGAAGCGCTGTGCTGCGCTCGGTCCGTCGCCGGCGCGCTCGAGGTGGCGGCCGATCTCTTCTTGCTCTTCTTCGCCCCGGCCGCGCGGCCTGAGCTCGAGCCATTGTGCGACCAGGCGGTGGTAGCGGCGACGGCGCTCGTCGGGGATGCCCTCGTACACGACCTCGCGCCACGGCGGTGCCGCGAAGCGGAACTCTCGCTCCCCGGCGATCGCGCCGAGCCCGACCGGCTCTTCGACCAGCAGCCCGCGCTGCGCCAGGTCATGCAACGCCGCGCCCACTTCTGCGCGCGTGCGGTCACCCGCAGCCGCGACCTCGCCCAGCGTCGGACCATCCGGGTCACCGTGCTCCAGCGCGACGGAACGAACGAGCGCCACGACCGCGTCGAGCCAGAACGCTTCGCCGCACGCCGCGGCCTTTTCGAGGAGATCGCGCTCATAGGTGGCCATGAGGCGCAACCGCTCGCTCACCACGCCCGCCAGGTCACGCGGCAGCGCAAGCTGGCGGAGCTGGGTGGTGTCGAAGCGGGCCTGCGCTTCGCTGCCCGGTGGCGCGATCATGACGCCCGCCTCGCGCAGGTAGCGCACCAGGCTCTCGATCGAGCGCGGCGTGGTCACCATGCGCTCGCGCACGTGCGCCATCAGCTCCGTCGGCAAGGCAGCCCCCTGCAGCCAATCTCCGAGGAGCTCGACGGCCTCGTCGGGCACGAGGGGTCCGAGCTCCATGCGCTCGAGTGAGACATCTCCGTCGCCGAACGTGGGATGCACCTCGAACAGCTCGGGCCGGCCAATGCACACGATCAGCACCGGCGCGTTCTGCAGCCCGGCCGCGACGTAGTGGAGGAGGTTGATGGTCTCCGACGAGGCGCGATCGATGTCGTCGATGATGATCGTGATCGGCCCGCGCGCCGCATCGGCGGCGAAGAAGCGTCGCACCGCGATGAACGTGCGCGACTCGAGCTGGGCGGGAGACTCGGCGAGCGGCTGCACGACGGGACTGTCGGGGAACGGGCAGCCGAGGAGCTGGGCGATGAGGTGGATCACCTCGAGCGCGCGGCTCTTGCCGACGACGCCGGTGACGACGCGCGAGATCTGATCGCGTGCCTGCGCTTCGTTCTCACCTTCGTCGATGCGGACGTCGATGCGCTCCGACAGCAAGCGCCGGAACGCTGCGAACGGGGGCGCACCAGGACCACCGGCGATGGAGCGCAGGACGCGGGTGTCCGGGGCGCGCGCGGTGAGGCGCCGATCGAGCTCGGCCGCGAGCCGTGACTTGCCCATCCCAGCAGCGCCGAGGACCGCGACGAAGCGAAGCCCTTCGGTCTTCCCTTGCGCGTGCTCGATGAGCTTCTCGAGCAGGGCAGTCCGCCCGACGAAGTGCGGCTCGCCGCGCGCAGGCAGCGCGGCGGATCGTTCGGTCACGGAGTCAGCCGGGGCGTCGAGCAGCTCCGCGCCGAGGGCAGCCGGAATGCGCTCCGTGCGACAGTTGATGCACAGCTCCACCTCGTTGGAGATGGCTGTGCCGCAGCCCGCGCAAGAACGGGGGAGCGCCGTGGTGCAGCGACGGCACGCTGGAGCGCCCGGCCGATTGGTGCTGTCACACTTGGGGCAATTCATTCGCGAGTCCGCAGCCTACCAGCGGCAAAGATGTAGGGCAAGGTGATCCATTTCGGTACCTCGGGCGGCTCAAGCGGGCGCCCGGGTCGTCACTGCCGCTTGCAGGCGGTTGACGGCACGCGCGCGCGCGGCACTATGCCGCACCATGCCTACTCTCCAATCACGCCTACTTTTGCCCCTCGTCTCGCTTGCCCTCCTCGCTGGGTGCAACGAAGGCAAGGCCCCGACAGGGTCCAGCGATATGGGCGGTCTCTCGACGCTCTCCACCGACTGCACGGATCCGACGGGACCCGGCACGGAGCACAGCGGCATCCTGACCAGCGACGAGACGTGGACGGTGGCGAACAGCCCGCACATCATCACGTCCGACACGCGCGTCCGAGGCGGCGCGACGCTGACCATCGAGCCGTGCACGCTCGTGAAGGTGCGCGGCACGGCATCGCTCACCATCGGAGGGCACAACGTCGCGGACGGTACCGGCACGCTGCTCGCGAAGGGCACCTACGACCAGGCCACGGATCGCGCGAGCCCGGTCGTGTTCGCGCCGGAGCAGGAGACGGGCTACTGGGGCTCCCTCCAGGTCTTCGCGACGGGACGGGCCACCCTCAACGCGACGGGCCTCCTGCGCGGCGGCAACAACGACGACGGCGCGCTGCTCGTCTGGGGCGACGACAATCGCAAGGTCGTCCAGCCGCTTGTCGACGCCACGCTCCTCATCATCCAGGACGCCGCTGGCCTCGGGATCCACCTGCGCAGCTCGGGCGGCTTTTCGATGACCTCTGCGGGTGTCGTCGTGATCGGCTCTGGCAAGATGGGCCACGTGGTCGGCGACCTCGACACGCGCTACGCGGTGTACGCCGAGGCGCCCGCGATCCACACCATCCCGCAAGGCCAGTACACGGGAAACGCCGTCGATGGCATCCTCGCCAAGGCGCCGTTCACCATCGAGGTCGACGAGACCTTCGCGAACCGTGGCGTGCCGTATCAGATCGTGAACTCGTTCGCGATGGTGCCGCCGGCGATCGGGACCACCACCACGCTGCACATCGATGCGGGCGTCACGATCAAGCTCGGCGGCCCGCAGTACACCACGCCGGCCCTCGACCTCGGCTCGGGCAATGGTGGCAGCGGCATCTCGGCGGTGCGTCTCGACGCGGCGGGCACCGCCGCAGCGCCGATCAAGATCACCTCGGGCGCGCCCTCGCCGGTGGCCGGTGACTGGGTCGGCATCCGCTGGCAAGGAGGACCGACGAGCGGCAACGTGATGTCTAACGTCACCGTCGAGTATGGCGGCGCGGCGTCGGGCACCAACAGCTTCGGCTGCGGACCGAAGGCGAACGACGCGCTGCTCCTCATCAACTACTGGCGCCCGGACGACGTCTTCATCAAGTCGTCGACCTTCGCTCACTCGAAGGCCGGCGGCATCGTGAGCGGCTGGGACTCTGCCAGCGCGGGCCCCAACCTGCGCGGCGACAACACCTTCGTCGACATCGCCGACGCGTGTCAGGTCAGCCAGCCCGCGAACGCCAGCCACGTGTGCCCAGGAAACGACGCGACCCCCGACTGCTACTAGTAGTCCGTTTCGGAAATAGCGCTCACAAAGTTGACCATCGTTCACTGCTCCTGTACCAGGGTTATCAAGCGCTTGGCTAGCTCGACGGTATT
>JAYUBF010000126.1:0-6407 GCA_043741435.1 Myxococcales bacterium | reverse complement strand
GTCGTGTCCCGTTTGATGTGGAAATTGGGAGCGGGCAGTTTCCGGTGGGCGTTGCCGATCCTGTGTAGCACGACGGTCACGCGACCTTCTTCTCCATTGGGTGCGGCTCTTCTCCGGCGCGTCGTTTTCATCGAGACATCGATCAGTTGACTGCACGCAGGTGGCGGCCGCGAGCGGGTAGAGGGTCAGGAATCTCGGCTCCGTCGTAGCGGGCAGCGTGATTGCGCGCGTGCTCTTGCTGGAGGTGAAAGAGCCAGTAGGCGTCGAAGTCGCCGGATGCCCGAAGCGAGCGCAGGCGCAGGACAGCCTCGGCACCGCGGAGCGACCATCGCGCGCCAGTCCGGTCCATCCGATCTTTGACGAGGTAACGACACGCGCCCTCGATGACGCCGGTCGCGATCGGTAGCCCGTCGCGCAGGGCGGCGGCATAGCGCATCAACCGCGTTCGACTCCGGTCCGCGAGGTATCCGCACGCCTTCGCGATCGCCTTTTCACCGGCGACATCGAGCTGTGCTGCGCGACTCTTGGCCCACCACCGGATCGTGGCCGCGACGTCGCCGCCGCGGCGGCCCGTGAGCAACGCGAGCAGGCGGTCGCTGACCCAGGTCTCGGCCTCGGGAGTGCTACCGCCGAAGAGAGCGCGGGCCGCGAGCCACAGGTACTCGAGAACATGCACGACATCGAGGACGAGCGTGACCTCGACGCCTGCGCGACGCGCCTCGAGCTTGACGGCGCGAAGCTGCTTTGGCTCACCTTCGACGAGCACGACCCAGCGTCGCTGTTTCTTGGGGTCGCGGCGCAACGCTTCCTCGAAGGCAGCGCGGATGACCTTGCGCGGCTCCTTGGCGACGCTCGCCCACACGCGCTTATTGACGGGACGAGGACGCTTTGCCTCGGTGCTCTTGTCGCGCAGCATATGCAGCACGTCAGCGCACGTGCGGTGCCACGGCTCGATCGTGTACATGGTTGCCACCTGCGCCATCCGCTTGCGGTTCGACTTCTCGCCGGGTGTTAGTCGCGTCTGTAGCTTGTTCACGCTCTTCCCTGCAGCCAGGCGAGTGGCTTCGCGCAAGTCTCGTGTCGCATCACGATACCTTTGCCATCGGTGCTGATCACCATCAGCCCGCGTTCGTCGCCCTCATCGACCCGGCCTTGTGCATAAAACGCGTCGAAGTCCATCGCCGCACCGACAGCGAGTTGTTCGACCTGACGCTTGGCGATCTGGGCGCCGCTGTAATCGGCGATCAGCTCGACCACCTCGTCGAACGACGCGCGGGCAGATTCCTTGGCGACCATGCGTCGGACGCCGAGCGAGTAGAGTTCGCGCGGCAAGCTCAGCTGCGCGTCCATCGGGTGCAGGTCGACGCAGCCGGGCGCCTGATACCCCAAGCGAGAGACCACGACCCGACCGACGACCGTTTCGAGGTGGCGTTCTGTCTCGCGCACTGCTACGCGCTCGACCCCATCGGCGCCGATGACCTCGACGCGCCGCTCCTGCGCAGCTCGCAGAGCGAACTGCGCCTCCAGCAACAGCCGGGCCCACTCGCGACCCTTGGTATCTACGAACGCTTCCACCTCTGCGGGCGTCGCCTTCAACATCCGCGTCTCGCAAAGACTGCGCTCGACCTCATCACCGAACGTCCGCGCGTGCTCGAATGGGTGCTGGGCAACGGGGTTTGGCTCGGCGTACGCTGCGCTCATCGAACGGGCTCCTGCTTGCGTGGGTTGGTGGCTCGCACCCCGACCCTACTACCGGCAAGACGCCCCTTCGGTTTTCTCTCTGCTCCGGCAAACACCCCGCTTCACCCCGCCGGAGAAGATCCGCACCCAATTGGAATGGAGTGGAGCGACTAGATGGGCGTTGTCACACGGAATATCTGAGATGGGTTGACGAAAGCCGGGGTAACATGCGGGCGTAATGCCACGGCCTTCCTTCATGCGGCTGCGGCTGCGGCTGCTGCTGCTGTGCGCTGCGATTGCGTTGTGTGTCGTCGCCGGGATCGGAGCTGCGCGGGCGGACTTCTTCTCGTCGACGTCTGCGCCTGGGCCGCTGCATCAAGGCCACGCCAACCTCGACAATCGCGAGCACTGCATCGACTGCCACGTCGACGCCCGCAAGGTCGGCAAGGACAAGTGCCTTGCCTGCCACCAACCGATCGCCGACCGCCAGCGCAGCAACAAGGGCGTGCACGCGAACCAAAAGGCAGCGGGCCGGACTTGTGAGGCTTGCCATATGGAGCACAAGGGGCGGACCAAGGACCTCATGGGCTGGTCTTCAATCGCTGGGAGTGCCGGCAAGGACGGCTTCGAGCACGCGACGTACACGGGCTACGCGCTCGAGGGAAGCCACAAGGACACCGCGTGCGCGAAGTGCCACACGCAGAAGGCGAACAGCGGCTCGCAGACGTTCCTGAAGGCGTCGACGCTATGCGTGGCGTGTCACCAGAACCCACACGGCGAGCTGCGGGAGCCCCTGCGCAAGTGCGAGCGGTGCCACGACGCGCGCAGCTGGAAGATGGTGGACAAGGCGCGCTTCGATCACGACAAGGACTCGCGCTATCCGCTCGAGCGCAAGCATGCCGACGTGAGCTGCGGGAAGTGCCACGGCAAGGCTGGTAGTCAGCCTCCGTCCGCGAAGGGAGCTGTCGCGGGGCCCAACGCCGCCGGCTATATGAAGCTCACATTCCGCTGGGCTAGCTGGTCGTTCGACTGCACGCCTTGTCACGAGAACGTGCACGGCTCGTCGCTGTTCGGGCAGAAGAGCTGCAAGCTGTGTCACTCGGCGAAGGCCGAATGGCCGAAGATGTTCTTCGACCACAACAAGCGCACCAAGTTCCCGCTCGAGGGCGCGCACGAGAAGAAGGCCACCTGCGCCTCGTGTCACAAGAAGGACGAGAAGCGCGCGCCGGAGCGTGCGTGCCAGACCTGTCATGTCGACGCGCACAAGGGGCGCTTCGTCGCTTTCAAGGCGAGCGGTGGTCAGACCGACTGCAACACGTGCCACACCGCGAGCCAGTGGAAGCCCGAGAACAAGTTCGATCACAACAGGCAGACCCGCTTCACGCTCACCGGCGCGCACGCCGGCGCCGATTGTCGCGCGTGTCACCGCGGCAAGAACCCGAGTGAGTGGGAGCACCTCGAGACCTTGGTGCAGAAGGTGCCTGGCCAGAAGTCGACCCAGGTCGACTGCATGGGCTGCCACCGTCACGAGAACGCGCACCAGAAGCAGTACACCAGCGACAAGTGCCTCGAGTGCCACAAGATGGCGGGCGTGCGCGAGTCGAAGCCGCGCGCGGTGAACGAGTTCCACGGACCGAGCTCCAAGTTCCCGCTCACCGAGGGGCATCGCAACGTGGACTGCACCCGTTGTCACCCGAGCAACGTGTTCACCAATGCGCCCAAAGAGTGCGGACCGAAGTGCCACGCCGACGAGCTGCACAAGGGCACGCTCGGCAACGAGTGCACGACCTGTCACACCGGCGGAAAGTGGGAGTCGCGGCGCTTCGATCACGACAAGCAGACCAAGTGGCCTCTCGTCGGCAACCACAAGGACGTGCTGTGCGACTCGTGTCACCCGCGCCGCGACTTCGCCGCGAACCGGGGCAAGTCTCGCACTTGTTACAACTGCCACAAGAAGGACGACGCGCACGACGGCGAGCTCGGCACGCGCTGCGAGCGTTGCCACAGCCCCGACGGCAGCATCCTCTTCGAGCACAACGACTCGCGCCTGTCCGATTGGCCGCTCGAGGGCAAGCACGTCGATGCGCGCTGCGCCGATTGCCACAAGAGCATTCGCTTCCGCCCGACCCCGCGCGACTGCGGTGGTTGTCACGGTGAGCCGGCGGTGCACAAAGGCCAGCTCGGAACCCTCTGCGGCAGTTGCCACGACTCGAAGGACTGGAAGAACATCCACACGCAACACGACGTGCCGGCCATCCGCTTCGCCGGCGCGCACGATCGCGTGACCTGCTACAAGTGCCACACGCAGGGCAAGCTGCTCGAGGGCACCGGGCCGCTGTGCGTGACATGTCACCGCAACGACGACATCCACAACAACGGCCTCGGGCCGCGTTGCGGTGAGTGCCACTCGCAGAACACGTGGGCCGGTGCTCGCTTCGATCACAACACCGTGGGTTGCAACCTCACCGGCGTGCACCGCCTGCTTCCGTGCGCGCGCTGCCACACGGGTGGCAACTTCGCAGCGCTCTCGCCGAGCTGCGCGTCCTGCCACCGCAGCGACGCGGTGCGCGCGGCCGCCGTGCGTCCGGCTGCAGGCCCTCAGCACGCCACCTACAGCACTTGCAGCAACTGCCACAACCCGAACTTCTTCATCCCGCAGATGCTCCATCAAGGTGGCCGGGAATCGGTGTGCCAGTGAAGCGCGTTGCGCTCGCGATACTCGCGTTGGCGCTCTCCGCGGCGCCTGCGCGCGCGCAGGACTTGAAGGATCGCTTCAACATCCGCATCTCTCTCTCCGGCATGTACCTGCGCGAAAGCCAATCCGAGGACGATCCGATCAAGCGGATCGCCGGACCACTCTCGCTCGGCTATGGGGATCTGCGCACGGTGCTCGACGTGCGGCGGCTACCGGGCAACTTCGAGCTGCACCTCGACGGGCGCATTCGGCTGACCGGTAACTTCGACACTGGAGCCGCGATCACCCAGGCCTCGAACGGCCAGGTCGGCGCGCGGGGTTATCTCGGGGGGCGCGAGTATCAGATCACCGAGCTGTGGGCGCGTGGTCGATGGTCGAAGCTCGATCTCGGCCTCGGTCGCATGATCGTCCCCGAGGCCGATGCGATGCGCATCGATGGCGCGCGCTTCTGGGTACACGCGCACAAGCACTGGGACGTGAGCGTTTATGCCGGCGCATATCCTGATCAGTTTTCGCGCTCGCTCACCACGGACTACGTGGCCGGCGACACCATCGGCGCGGGCCTCGCTTTCGCGGGCGGCGTCAGTGCACGGTACGGCTACGACAAGGTCTGGGGATCTTTCTCCGCGAACGCCGCGTACCTCGGTGGCAACGATGAGGGGGGTCCCTTGGTGATCGGCACCAATGCGTCGGGAAATGCGAGCGCGGCGGCGTCGAATCCGCAGACGGAGAAGGTGCGCTCCTACGTCACCTGGACCAACTTCTTTCGACCCATCAAGTACCTCGACCTCTATCACGACCTCGTCGTCGACGTGGCGGGTGCGGCTGGCGCACAGCTCACGCGGATCGACGCGTACATCGCGATCCACATGACGAAGAGCTTCACGCTGCGTCTCGGCTACGATCACATGTCCTCGATCGCGATCGAGATGTACCTGGCGCGTCTGCTCGCCAATCGCGTCGACTTCCAGCCAGCCTCGATCGAGAACAACCTCACGCTGTCGCGCACCGCACGGGACGAAGCGCGCGGCACCTTCGAAGCGCAGGTGAACCGCACCGTGTTCACCGTCGAGGGGCGCTTCCGTCGTCGCGTGTTGGTCACGCCGTCCAACGATCCACAGTTCGTGTTTCCTGCCGGCGACGGCAACATCGGGACGCAGGTCGCGCCGAGATGGGGCTGGGATGCGACCGTGTCAGTGCGCAACCGCGGCTCGGTCTGGGGGCTGCGTCCGAGCCTGTGGGCCACCTACCTCGACGACTACCGCGCGAAGAACATCTACGTGGGCGTCGGCGTCGGTCGCGACTTCTTGGGGGACCGGCTCAACGTCGACCTCGGCCTCACCTACGCGAACACGCGTGACGAGCAGGTCGACAATCCGCCCGACTGCAGCAACACGTTGCCTTTCTTGTCGCCAGTTCCGCAGCTCACCGCGCTGCAAGGCTGCTTCGGCACGCGCAAAGGGCACAACGTGCAAGCGGGCCTCACGATCGCCGGCATGCCGGCGAAGCACTGGTTCGCGTTCCTCGATTATCGCGCAGGCGTGGCGCTCAGCGAGGCGATCCCCGCCGTGATCACGCACGTTCTGCTGGCGCGCATCGAAGCCCGCTACTGACCAGAGTCGCGCGGAGCGCGAGCCAAAACTAAGCAGCCAAAGGCTGCGTCGCGGCGAAGTCGCCGCGTGAGCAGGGTGGGACACTGATGGCTCGGCCGGGAGGGCGGGCGGCACGCCCGATGAGATGGACTCGACAGCAACGCAACATTTGATTTCCGAACAATGCGTTGCTGTTCAGTGAGCTCGAGGGTGCCGGCGAAGGTCTCGCGCGTGATGTGATCGGGGCTGATGGTAGCAAGCGTTGTCGCCGGCAAACCACGGGTTGCCGGGTCACACAGTCCCCAGCGGTTCGTCGAGTTTCGCAGGATTAGGTCTGGCTTGCGTAACTTCTCAAAAAGTGGCGGCGGCTCTCAATCGAGTCGCTGAATTCGTGCAGTATTGGGCGATTTGACGATGTGGCTGCCTTGGCTGCCGTCACT
>JAYUBF010000125.1:0-6445 GCA_043741435.1 Myxococcales bacterium | reverse complement strand
ACGCAACCGCGCCACGGCTCGACTCTACCGATCACTTACCCGTCGGTTCGATTGATCTGATCCTGCCCTCTGGAGGTTGGCCGAAGTCCCTGTCCGAGTCCGCTACAGAGTCGGACCAATCCCAAGGAGGACTCGCATGATTCCCGAACAAACGCACACGGCGGTACGCTCGCGCTCGCTGAAGATGTCGGGTACTGGGTCGCCACCCTTCAAATGCGGTGTCGAGTCACGGTTTCAAATCGAGCAAGCCCTTCATCGTTTTCATGTCGAGCGGCACCGAGCTGTGCTGGTGAACGATCTTCCACGTTCCGCCGTCCTTGCGGTAGCCGAGCGTTTCCCGGTACCACATGTCCACGCGGTCCCCCGCGACGTTGGTTCCTCGGACGTGCGTGAAGTGTCGGCCGAACGCGACGTTGCCCGCGAGGCTCAGCTCGCTGTCGCGCTGCTCGTACTCGATCGACGTAGTGAACGACGCGAACCACTCCTGAAGTCGGCGCTCCAACGCGTCGAGGCCCCGATTGACGAGATGTAAGAGCAGATTTTCCGACGAGAAGCTTGTCAGGATCGTCCGCGAGGCGCCTGCACTAGGTACAGAGGTCGAAGATCGATGGCGGCGACCGAGCTCCGCGAGACGCCGGTCGCGGACGAGTAGTACGCTCTTTAGTCCGATGGCTCTTCGTCTCGCGCGGTGGATCCTGCAGCTCGTGCTCGGTCTCGCGCTCACGATCGCGTGCCGCGCCAGCGCGACCGAGGCGCCGCACCCTTGTCACGTGCGCGGCGTCGAGCACGAGGTGAAGTGTGGCTCGGTCACCCGGCCGCTCGACCCCGCGCATCCCGACGGTGTGAAGATCGACGTTCGCTACGTGGTGGTCTCGGCGCGCGCGCGCAACAAGCTTCCGGATCCGATCTTTCTCCTCGCCGGCGGGCCGGGGCAGAGCGCGATCTCGCTGGTGTCCGCGATGCAGCCGCTGTTCGGTCGTCTCGCGAATCGGCGTGACGTCGTCTACGTCGATCAACGTGGCACGGGCACCTCGGCGCCGCTTATGTGCGAGGAGGATCCGCGACGCTCGCTCACGGAGGAGGCCGACTCTGCGCGCGAGATCGACGAGCTGGCGCGCTGCCGCAAGCAGCTCGAGAAGCTGCCGTACGGTGACCTACGCTTCTTCACCACGACGATCGCGATGCAAGACCTCGACGCCGTGCGCCGCGAGCTCGGCGCCGATCGCGTGAATCTCGTCGGAGAATCGTATGGGACGCGTGCCGGCCTCGAATACATGCGTGCGTTTCCCCAAGCCGTGCGACGCGCCGTGCTCGATGGTGTGGCTCCACCGGATCTCGGGCTCACCGGCAGCATCGCCGCCGACGCGGAGAGTGCGCTGAACGCGCTGACCGCGTCGTGCGAGAGCGACGCGATCTGTCGCGCGGACCATCCCGACCTGAAAGGTGCGTGGGCCGCGTTCCTCACCACGCTTCCCCGCAAGGGGTCGGCAGGCAATCCACTGACGGGTCAGGTAGAGACGTTCACGCTGACCCGCGAGCTCGTCGAAAATGCGATCCGCGGGCCGCTGTATTCACCCGCGCTCGCCGCCGGGCTGCCCGCGGCGATGGATGCCGCGATGAAAGACCGCTACGAGCCCCTGCTGGGGCTTTCGAGCTTGATGTCGTTCCGCGGCGTCACGCGGCTCGCGTACGGCATGCACTTCTCGGTGGTGTGCAGTGAAGACGTGCGAGGCGGAGAGAATGCCGAAGCGGTGCACGACAACGACATGGCGCAACGCTACCGGAAGATCTGCGCGGAGTGGCCGCGACAAGAGGTGTCGCCCGACTATTACCGTATTCCCGTGACCAGCTCTCCGACGCTGCTGTTGAGCGGCGGCATCGACCCGGTGCTGCCACCGCGTCACGCCGAGCGCGTCGCCAAGCAACTGGGGCCGAAGGCGCTCAGCGTGGTGGTGCCGAACGCGGGGCACAACGTGCTCGCGATCGGCTGCATGCACGAGGTGTTGTTCGAGTTCATCGATGCGATCGACGACGACGCCGCGTTGCATATCAAAACCGGTTGCGCGAAAGCCGTACCGCGGCCACCGGCGTTTCGTCCCATTGCGTTGCCGTCGGTGAAGCAGTGATCGTGGTCGAGGATCTGGCCAAGCACTTCGTGCAGCCGGGTGCCCGCGGCCAGGCCGCGAGCGTGATCCACGCGGTGCGCTCGGTGAGCTTCACGGCCGAGAACGGCAGCATCCTTGGGCTGCTCGGTCCGAACGGCGCGGGGAAAACGACCAGTCTGCGCATGCTGGCCGCGTTGCTAACACCGGACGCGGGCCGCATCCACGTCGACGATGTCGACGTCGCGGCGCGTCCGCGCACGGCGCTCGCCCGGATGGGCGTGCTGAGCGATTCACGAGGCCTCTACGCACGCCTCACCGCGCGCGAGAACATCGTGTATTACGGCGCGCTGCGTGGGATGCCACGAGAGCAGGCCGAGGCTCGGGCCGAGAGCCTGGCGCACACGCTCGAGATGGTCCCGCTCCTCGATCGACCGACGGCGGGCTTCAGCCAGGGCGAGCGGATGAAGACCTCCCTCGCGCGTGCGCTGATCCACGATCCGCCGAACATCGTGCTCGATGAAGCGACGAACGGACTCGACGTGATGGCCACCCGTGCGCTGCGAGAGGCCCTGCGCTTCTTCAAGACGCCCGAGGGTGGCAAGAAGTGCATCGTGTTCTCCACGCACGTCATGCAGGAGGTCGAGAAGCTGTGTAACACCGTCGTGGTCGTGTCGCAGGGACGAACGGTCGCGAGCGGCACGGTGGAACAGCTGCTCACCCAGTCCGGCGAGGCCGACTTCGAGGACGCGTTCGTGAAGCTCGCGTTCGCGGGCGTACCCGCGTGAAGTCCTTTCTCGCCGTCTTTCGCAAGGAGCTCGTCGATGCGCTCCGCGATCGCCGCACGTTGCTGGTGGTCCTGATGTCGGGCGTGGTCATCGGCCCGCTCATGCTCGTCGCGCTGTCGAGCGTCATCGCCAGCATGGAAGCGCAGCGCTCGACCCGCGAGGTGTACATCGTGGGCATCGAGCGCGCACCGACGCTGCGCAACTTCATCGAGCGACAGACCTACGCGATCAAGGCGCCACCGGCCGACTACGAAGAAGGGCTGCGCAAATCGAAGTTCAACCATCCGGTGGTCGTCATCGCCGACGGCTTCGAAGCTGCCTTGCTACACGGCGACAAACCCCTCGTCGAGGTCGTGAGCGACAGCTCCAATCGCGTCGCCAGCTCGGCGGAGGACGTGGTGATCGTGCTGCTGCAAGGCTTCGTGCGCGAACGGCTCACGCTCGGTCTCGCGCTGCGCGGCGTCTCACCGCAGGTGGCCGACACCGTCGACATCGAGCAACGCGACCTCGCGAGCGAAGCGGTCCGTGGATCGGGCGCCACCTCGCTGGTGCCGTTCTTCATCATTCTGGCGGTGTTGTCGGGCGCCATCAACGGCGCGCTCGACACCACCGCCGGCGAGCGCGAGCGAGGCTCGCTAGAGCCGTTGCTGATGAACCCGGTTGGTCACGTCGCGTTGGTGCTGGGCAAATGGGCCGCCGTCGCGAGCGTGAGCATGCTCATCGCGGTGCTCAGCTCCGCGAGCTTCCTGCCCACGCAGGCGCTCCTGCGTAGCGACACGCTGCAAGCGATCTTTCGCTACGGCTGGCGCGAGGCCGGCCTGTTCATCGCGTTGATGCTGCCGCTCGCCGCGGCGATGGCGGCCGGGCTGATGGCCGTGGCCATTCGCTGCAAGACCGTCAAGGAGGCGCAAGCGAACACGACCGTGGTGGCGCTGGCCGTCAGTATGCTTCCCATCATGACGATGCTGAACGAGAGCGGCGAAGCAGGATGGCACTTCTGGGTGCCGGTGCTGGCTCAGAACTCGCTCATGACGCGGGTGCTACGCGGTGAGGCGTTCGGCTGGCAACAGCTCGTGGTGCCTTGTGTAGTGTGCACGCTGCTCACGATCGCCGGTGTGACGTTCGTGGCGAGCCGACTGCGGCAAGCGGCCGTCCAGTAGCGAGGCTACTTCTTCGGGTCGGGTTTGATGTCCTGCTTCGCGTCTGTTTTCATGTCTGGCAGCGACGGCTGCGACGACACGACGTGCGGCTTGGTCGCCATGGGTGCGATGCCCTCCATGCGGCACTGCCCTTCGAACACGACACCCTTGTCGATGAACAAGGAGGGCGTCTCGATGTTGCCGCGGACGCGGGCCGGCGCGTGGAGCTCGACGCCGCGCTTGGCTCGGATGTTGCCATTCACGTTGCCTTCGACGATGACGATCCCCACGTCGATCTCTGCGGAGACCTCGGCGCCTTCCCCGATGACGAGCACGTCGTTCGAGAAGATCTCGCCCGACAACGTGCCGTCGATGCGAACCGTGCCTTCGAACGTGAGCTTGCCGTCGAACGACGAGCCGCGACCGAGGAGCGTGTTGATTTCACCTTGCGCCTGGGGCGCGGGACCGGATTGGGCGAGGAGGGCCATGGGCCGTTACGCTACGCCTCTCGCCCGGTCCCGATCAAGCGCGGTTCCACCGGAGCCGATTCGTCAGCGTGCTTTTTCGAGCGGCAGCGCGACGGAGAGCGCGCGTTTGCCCTCCCACGAGAGCGTCTTGTAGACCACCTTGTAGCCGCGCAAGCGCAGCTCGAGCGTGACGTCTTCATTGGGCGGTAGATCACCGACTCGCACTGGCGTGACGCCTCCCGAACGTCCGTTCACGATCACATCCGCGCCCTGCGGCGCCGTGCTCACGTCGAGTGTGCCCGTGGCAGGCACCAGCACCGCTTGAATGCGAAGCTCGCGCGCGTCGCCCTCGAACTTCGCGTCGCTTTCCCAGTTCTCGTATCCACGCAGCGAGACCGAGAGGCGATGAGGCTGTCGCACGTCGATGTCTTCGATGCGCAGGGGCGTGAGGCGCGACGCCACCGTCCCGTCGATGCGCACCGTCGCGCCGGGCGGCGATGACACGACCTCGATCGCGCCGTGGGTCGGACCGTCGGGCCACATGATGGCAACGCTGAAGATGATGAGCGACACAAAGGCGAGCACGCCGGCAAGCAGCACCAGCTTGCGCCGACTGCGGTCCGGTAGCTGCGTGTTGGTCGACGAGACCGGATCGTTGCCGCGCAGCCCGGAGGTCGACGGTGACGTGGTGGGTGGCAGATCCCACTGCGCGGCCGAGGGCGAGAGTGCATCTCCCGAGCGAGGACGCGAAGGCGGCGCTGGGCTGCGATCGTGCCGTTGCAACTCCGGCGCTGGCAACGTGGGCTCGAACGCGGGTCCCGACCTCGGCTTCGTGTCGACTTGCGCGCGATCGGCGAGCTCAGTCATCATGCCGGTGTCGATGCTGGGCGCTCGACTGTCGCGAACACCGAGGCCCATCGCCGCGCGCGGCGCGGGGGGCGGTGAAGCGATCGGCGGAAGGGAGCGATGCGAGCCATGCGGCGCCGGCTGGCTCGGCCGTCGCAGCGGCGGCATCGGTGCCGGCACGTGTTGCCGAGTGGATTCGTCGTCGGGGTCATCGGGTTGCGGCGCGAAGCCACGGTTCGGTCGCAGCTTGCCCACGGCGAGAGAGGTCGGCTCCGATTCGCCGCGCTCGAAGCGCAGAGGCGCCGTGGGGCGGGGATCGAATTCCGTCGCGCCGGCATGGTCGTAGTCGGACGATGGCGGCGGGCGAGTCAAGATGCCTTCGCCTCGGGTGGGTTCGTCCGAACGTCGCTGCGCTTCCTTGCGAGCTGCGTCCGAGTTGCCGGCAGCCTCCACCTGCTTCAGGTCGAAGATCACGCTGTTCTCGTCGGCGAAGTCTTCGCGCACGGCGGGAGCGATGTGAATGTCGGCTCGGCTCGGCTCGCGCTCCAGCACCTTGCGCACGAACCGCGCGACGCGTGCCCGCCCCGAATCGGCCTGATGGGTGCGGAGAAAGCGCACCAATGCATTCGACAGATCTGCCGCCGTCTGGAAACGATCCTCGGGCCGCTTGGCGAGGGCCTTCATCACGATCGCGTCGAGCTCGGCCGGAATCCCGCGCCGCTTGCGGGACGGTGGCTGCACGTTCGCGCCGCGCACCTTCTCGAGCAGCCGATCGAGGTCGTCCTCGAGGTACAGCATCTCGCCCGCCAACATCTCGTGCAACAGGATCCCCGTCGAGAACACGTCGGTCCGCGAGTCGATCTTGGCGCCCCACGCCTGCTCGGGGCTCATATAGAAGTACTTACCCTTGATGACGCCGGCCTGCGTTTGCTGATTGCGCAGCGCGGCCTTCGCGATGCCGAAGTCGACGATCTTGATCTCGCCCTCGCGCGACACGAGGACGTTCTGCGGTGAGATATCGCGATGCACGATCTGCAGTGGGCGACCCATCGGATCGCTCTTTCGGTGCGCGTAGTCGAGCCCAGTCGCGACTTCCGACGTGA
>JAYUBF010000124.1:0-6472 GCA_043741435.1 Myxococcales bacterium | reverse complement strand
CGCCGCTCATCATCAACCGCTGCAGACCACCCCTTGACCATACATCTGCCGATTTTTCGATTTCTCGACGCCCTCTCCGACACTGGCGTGAATAAGGTGGGATCAAGCTGCGCAAGATCGACGGCTGGGAGGACATCTCCCGCGTCCTCAGCCAGGACGCGAGGCAGAGCGAGAGGGCAGCATGAACCGCAGCGCGTTCGCAAAGCCCATGGGTCGGGCTACAGGGCAGCTCACGGTTGCACAGAGTGTCTCCCGGTTGCCGGGGTCAAGAGGAGCGAGCGATGAAACGTTGCTGCTTGGTGGCGGTCGTCGTAACGGTTGGTCTTGCTTTGCCGGTAGCAGCACTTGCAAAGCCCAGCATCAAGCCGGGCCAATACAGCGTTACTGCGTCAGTAGAAGTTCAAGGCGGGGTTACACAGCCTCCGCTAGAAAAACGAGACGACTGCATTACGACACGGAGCATCGCAGACACGGAGAGCGTCCTCACCAACATTGCTGGCATAAAGCAGCTCAAGGAGCCCGGCTTCGAGATCAAGAATCTCAAACAGTCGGATAATCATCTCTCTTTCGATCTCGTCTGGGATCGAGGGGAGAGAGGAAAGGCAAAGGGAGCGGGCGAGGCGAGCTTTCGCGGGGACGCCTACGAGGGGTGGGTGAAAATGGAAATCAGCTTGCCGGGTGGCAAGCAAAGAGTATCAACGGTCCGTTACTCGGCAAAACGTACAGGGGACTGCACGAAATAAGGCAGCCGGAAGAAGCGCGAGACTTTTCCACATCAATCGGGACGCGACCACAGCGACGACCACGGAGTCGGACCACGGAGTCGGACCACGGAGTCGGATCAGCGCCGACCCATCAGTACAGCTTGCGTAGCTTCGCGCCGCGGTAATAGCGCTTGAGGATCTGCTCGCAAGTGCGGCCTTGCTCTGCCATGCCCATGGCGCCGAGCTGACACATCCCGATGCCATGGCCGTGGCCGAGCCCCGTCGCCACGAGCTCGGTGAGGTTGCCGTCGGTGTCGCGCGTCTCGTCGAGCACGAACATCGCGCTCTTCAAGTTGCCGAGGGCGCGACGCACCTCGAGCTCGCCGTTGACGTCGCGCTTGCCACGACTCCCCTCGATGGCGATGGAAGCGATCCGGCCGGAGATTCCGCGGTTGCCGATGGTGATCTTGCGAAGGGTCCCGAGGCCGAGACGCGTCGCGAGCGCGGAAAGCGCGGAAAGGTCGATGCGCGATGTCCAGCGACGACTGCTCTCGCCCTTGCGGAGCTTCGCGCACGAGGGTTGCGAGCCACCGTCGTCGGCGCTGGCCAGATAGGGGCGCACATTGTCTTCGCTGACCTTACCGAAGCGATGCCGCGCAGCTTGGAACGCTTCGTCCCCATCGAGGACACCGCGCAGCGCGGAATCGGCGACGCCGCCCCACACCAGCTCGTTGTCTTCCGTGTGACCGCCGCAGGAGGCGGAGTACACGGCATCGACGAGGCCACCGCCACTGCGTTCGAGGAGGACGCCACGCGTCGCGGTGACGGCGGCGGTGGCGCGCGCGTCTTCGTGCCCGGCGCCTGCGTACACCTGACAGTGCTGCGTCGAGCACAGCCGATAGGGATCGGTGAGATGGCGCGTGCCGAGCTTGGCGAGGAGCTCGTTCCGCGCAGCGATTGCCTGCGCCTTCAGCGCCTCGATGGGCGCCGAGGGCAACATCTCCGCAGGCACGAGCCCAGCGAGCAGCTTGTCCTCGGGCACCGCGTTCACCACCGCGAGCTTGCCGTTGCGATCGATCGTGACGTAGATGCGGCCGAAGTAGCGACGCGTCTCTCGGCCGCCGCCTTCCTTGTCGATGTCCTCGACCTCGATGCTACCGGGCGATGCGAACCAGAGGATGGCATCGTTGCGCACCACCGTGCCGCGCTCGTCGGTGGCCTCCACGGTGCCACCGGGCCGGTCTGCCACCTCGGATTGCACCGCGGTGTCGATCGCGTACTTGGCTTTGAGCGCGGCCGCGAGCGTTCGTGCGGCAGCCTCGTCGCCGGCGTCGCCGACCACCACCAGCAAGCGCCGCTGGTCGAGCACTTCGCCGCGCACGGCGTACAGCGCTCCGATCTCGACGGTGGCCGGCTTCTCGCCGCGTGATCGCCAGCGCTCGAGCTCCAGCCGCAGCGCGGCATCGTCGGCGACGGGGACGCGCGCGACCACTACGCGATGGCGCAGCTTCGCAGCGCGCCCGTGCTCGAGTCGGATGGTGTACGTGGTGCCGCCACGGATCTCGGGGCCGCCCTCCCCGTCGGGAAGAAGGCGCAGCCCACTGGCCCGCAGCACCACGCGATCTCTGCCTTCGGCGATGCGCACGGTGACGAGGGGGAGGCCTTCGTCGGTCCAGGCGAACTGGTTGGAGTACACGACGCGCAGCTTGTCGGCGCCCGAGAGCTCGTCGGCATGGGCGCCACCGGATAGAGCCGCGAAGCCACAAAGGGCGAGCGCAGCAACGACCGTTCTCACCTCCGCAGCTCCGTGCGCGAGATGTAGCGGAGGTTCACGAAGTTGATCGTGAAGTGCGCCACGATCGGCGCCGACAGATCGCCCATGTAGCGGGCCAAGGATCCGAGCGCGAGGCCCACGATGAAAGACATCACGGTCCAAGCGTAGAAGCGCGGGTTGGGACGGAAGTGGAGAGCTGCGAACAACAGCGACTGCAAACAGAGCCCGACCGTCGGTTGCAGCGCGCCCCGGAAGAACGCCTCCTCGGCCACCGACGAGAGCAGGGCGAGCAAGAAGACCTCGCCTCCGGTGATGCCTTGCACGAGCGCGTGAAACTCGGTGTGAAGCCGGCGTACGCGCTCCGAGGAGTAGGTGAGGAGACGTGTGACGAAGGCAGCACCGAGCCCCAGCGCCAAACCGAGCGCAGCGCCGACCAGTGGACGCGCCCCGGTGGGCGACGACACGAAGACGTTCGCGTTGCCGCGCAGTGCGCCCCACGCGAAGGCAACGGCAAGCAGCCCTCCATAGAAGATGCAAATGAGAGCGCTGCGAGACAGTCGCTGCGCTCGAGGTGTGGGCGAGAGCCGCACGGCGCTTCGTCAGGTCCGCCAGGCTTTGTGCGGCACGCGCGGATCACCGGCGCGTGCGCCCCATTCATAGCGCCCCGTGAGCCTCAGCTCTGCGACGGGGCGTTGGCGCTTGGTGATGAGCAAGCGACAGCTGGCGTCGAGCGCGCGATGGGCGTACGCGGCATCGCCATTCGGATCGACCACCTCGAAGAGTGCGGTGGCGTTCGGCGGTGCGTCGAGCGTGAGCTCCAGCTTGTGACCGAAGACCAGCGCCGCGGCCTTCATGCGGCCGGTGCCGTACTCGGCGCGCACCGGCATCGGCGCGAGCACGCAGGCGCGCGGCAAGCTCTGACGGCCGGGACCGAAGAAGCGCAGGCGCCCCAGCTCCGGGAGGACGACGGAGCCCGCGCGGGATCGCGCCATGTCGATGGTGCAAGCGAGGGGTCGTCCGTCGATCTCGCCGCACAGGAGCGCGCGCGCCCACGCATACGGTCGACGCGCCGCGCGACGCTCGCTGACGAGGAGCACCTGGTCGTGCAGGGAGAACGTGCGCTCCAGCGCCGTCACCGTGCCGGTGCCACGTGCCACGCTGACGCCGGCGCGGTGTGCGAGCGCCGTGAGCTCGAGGCTCACGGAAACCTCGGGCGCCTGCCCGCCAGTCCAGCGTCGCTGCCAGCGTCCGTGCGTGGGCGTGGGGCCGGTGCCACCCGTGGGCTGCCTGGTGTTGTTGGACAGATCGATGCGCGATGACTGCGCGATGATTCTGGACTCGGGACCCGCCAAGAGGCCGACATCCAGGTACGGCGTGCCATGACCCTTGCGCGGCGTGACCTGCGAGACCACCAGATCGAACGCGGGCTGGCGCTCGTCGGCACAGACGTGAAGCTCGAACAGATCGAGGGTCGCACGTGCGACCTCTCCTCGGGGACGGAGCATATGCTTGCACGGTAGCACAATCGACCGCTACGCTCTTTCCCCGTCACCGTCGAGCGACCCCCCCCCATGGGCAAAGATCTCACCGCGATTCTCCTTAGCACTGCCATGAGCACTACCGGCAGCACCACGAAACTGATCGTCAGCCCGTCGGGCGGCGAGACCACGTCGCTCACGCCCGAGTTCATCGAGGAGACCGTGCGCAAGCGGGGGCGCCCCGTGCTCCTGCGCATCGCGCCGCTCGACAAGCTGGGTCTCACCCAGGTCGAGGTGTGCGACGTCAACGATGGCTTGCCGAGTGAAGATCCCGAGCTCGTCGCGCAGTTGTCGGTGCGAAACCCGGTCACGTTCGTGCACGTGAACCACGAGGCAGACCAGGCCATCATCCACTCGTTCGACGACGGCAAGGCAGGCGAGAGCTTCATCGGCAAGCCTGGTCCCGAGTTCGAGCAGAAGCTCGTCGACCGCCTCGGTCATGGCCTGGAGGCGCTGCACGCGGCCGACGACCAGAGCCGCGCCGGGATCGGCATCATCGCTTCGCGCACCGCGGCCTTGCTGCCCGGGCGCACGTTGCCGTTGCCGATGGGCATGCCCTCGGCGCTGGGGAGCTTCGCGTTTCACGACAGTGGAGGTGATCCGAACGAGGAGGTAGAACGCTGTGCGTTCTTCGCGTTCGATCGTCCCCTCGTCGATGCACTCAGCAACACGCCCGGCAATGAGCTCGCCGGTGTGGTCGAGGCCTCGTCCGCCCAGCGCAAAGGCGCGGACGAAGATCCGAACACCAAGCAGATCATCTCCGTGCTGCGCGCGCTCGGCGATCGCACACTGAAGGATGCCGAGCCCGCCGATCGTCCCATGCTGGTCCGCGCGATCGAGATGCTGGTGCTGGGCAGCGGTCGAATCTTTGCGGGAGGTGACCGCGCGACCTACTGGGACGAGCGAATCCTACCGTTGTTGTCTCTCAAGGACTCGGAGCCAGTCGTCGACAATGACGACCTCGACGCCCTCACCGAGACCGAGAGCTTGCTGCACGCGCTGGTCGAGGTCGTGCCGTACGACTCACCGCCTGGTGGCCCCGGTGAAGTCATCGAGAGCATCGGCAATGCCGAGCTCTCGCCTCTCCTCCCGCAGCTGGCGGTAGGTGGCTCGTACGCCGGTTCGGTCCTCCGGCTCGACGCCACGCGCCTCCGGGACGCCGTGCGTCAGCTCGACGGGGAGCGCCTGTCTTCCGCGGTCGCCAAGCTCGAGCGTGCTTGGTACTCGCGCAAGACCGGGCAAGCACCGGAGGGGGACGCGTTCCAAGCGTTCCGTCGAGAGCGAGGGGAGCCGGGGCAGCCGGACATCGATCGCGTGCTACGGCACCTGTCGGAGCTGCGCATCGTCCTCGAGGTCGCGGAGGTGAACGACCTCGACGTCGCGCTGGCATTCTATGGGTGATGGGGACGTCGAGCGCGCCACGTTGCTGGT
Source organism: Myxococcales bacterium (assembly GCA_043741435.1). GTDB lineage: Bacteria > Myxococcota_A > Polyangia > Palsa-1104 > Palsa-1104 > JBDTCO01. The sequence goes on along the minus strand of JAYUBF010000124.1, from coordinate 1,025 downwards.
GCGCGCCGACGAATGGGTCGACTGCGAACGGTCACCGAAGTTCTTGAGGCTGCGCCGCCTCGCGGTGCGAGTGCAGGGGGAGGGGCGCGAGCCGAGCGAAGAAGGCACGTGGGACTTCGTCGAGAGACCGCATGGCCTCGACGCCGTCGTCGTCGTGATCCATCGCCGTGTGGCCTCGGGAATCGAGGTGTTGCTGCGACGCGGGCTGCGCGTGCCAGCTGCCGTCGGCCGGCCGGGACAAGCACGTGGGCCCGGCGTGCACGCCGCGGTGTTCGTCGAGGAAGTGGTGGCAGGCATCGTGGAACTCGGCGAGGTGCGCGAAGAAGACCTCGCGGCGCGCGCACGCCATGAGGTCGCCGAGGAGACGGGGCTCGAGTTGCCGCAGTCGGCCTTCTCGCGACTCGGGGGGACACTGTGGGCCACGCCCGGCCTCTGCGCCGAGGTGTTGCACTACTTCGCAGCCGACGCGACGGGGGCAGCCGAGCCGAAGCCGCCCGCGGGGGACGGCTCGCCCTTCGAGACGTTGTCGTCCATCGCGTGGCACCCGCTGGCCATCGCGATCGACCGCGTGTGCGGCGTGGGCAACGACGGCAGCGATCCGCGTTCGCTCGGCGACCTGCGTGCCGAGCTGGGGCTCCGTCGGCTGGAGGCGCTGCTCGGGCCGTGACGGTGGGGTCGTGACGGTCGGGCCGTACCGCTTCAGCAGCCGAGAGGTTCGCTACGTTTGCCTCGCCTGCTATCAGCACGCGAGCATCGCGGGTGGAAAGTGTCCCACGTGTGGCGTCGATCTCCTGTCCCTCGACGAGGAAGCGGTGCGTGCCGACCTGCACGCCGAGGCCGATCGGCGCATGCAGAAGCGACAGTACACCGAGTACTTCGCCATTCACCTCGTCGGCTTCCTCATCATGAGCCCACTCCTCCTCGCCCCTCGCCATTGATCTCAGCGGCCGCAGAGGCTTGAATTCGCGAGGAATTGGGATCTTTATTGCAGGATGGGAAATCAAACAGCACTCGACTGGTCAGCG
>JAYUBF010000123.1:0-6499 GCA_043741435.1 Myxococcales bacterium | reverse complement strand
CACTCGGTGATCTGACACGCGTACTCGGGCACCTGCCCGACGGCGGAGCCCATGCCGCGCTCCGACATGCCGTGCGGACAGCCGAAGTTGAGCTCGAGGCCATCGGCGCCGGCGCCCTCGGCGCGCTTCACGATCTCGTGCCACGTCTCGCGCTTGCTCTCGACCATGAGCGAGACGATGAGCGCGTGCTTCGGATAACGCTTCTTCACCTCTTCGATCTCGCGGAAGTTCACGTCGAGCGGGCGATCGGTGATGAGCTCGATGTTGTTGAGCCCCATCACGCGCTTGCCATCGTAATCGACCGTGGAATAGCGGGAGGAGACGTTCACGATCGGCTGCCCGAGCGTCTTCCACACCGCGCCGCCCCAACCTGCGTCGAACGCGCGCATGATCTGACCCCCGGTGTTGGTCGGCGGTGCGGACGCGAGCCAGTACGGGTTCGGCATCGCGATGCCGCAGAACGTGGTCTCGAGGTTCTTCCACTTACTTGCCACGTGCGGCCTCCAGCTGAGCAAAAATGGAGCGCGCCGCGAGCTTGCCTTCAGCGACGGCGTTGACGACTTCCTTGCCCCCCGAGACGCAATCACCACCGGCCCAATATTTCGGGTTCGTGGTCTGCATCGTCGTGGGATCGATCGCCACGCAGTTGCCCTTCATCGTGAGGCCGCTGATCTGGCCGAAGAAGTCGGTGTACGGCTTTTGCCCCGTGGCGAGCACGACGATGTGGGCATCGAGCGTGGCGAACTTGGGATCGTCGGTCGCAAGATGCATGCGCAGGCCGGTCGACGTCTTCTCGATCGACTTCGTGGACGTGCGAAACAAGAAGCGACACTCGTCTTGCCGCGCCAGCACAACCTCGTGCTCGTACGCGGGCATCTCCTTCTCGCTCTTGCGATAGAGCAGATACACCTCGGCCGCGCCGAGGCGCGCTGCTTGCGTGACCACGTCGATCGACGTGTTGCCACCCCCGATGACGGCCACGACTTTGCCCCGCGTTTGCTTCTCGGCCGCGGCGCGATCCACCTTCAGGTGCTCGATGTAGTCGATCGCATCGACGACGCCGGGCAGATCATCGCCGGGCAGGCCGAGGCGACCGACCTTGCCCATGCCCACGCCGAGGAAGATGGCCGCGTGCTGCTTCTCGAGCTCGGCGATGGAGACGTTGCCAGGGCCAGGGCCCACGCGCACGCCCTGCTTCACGCGCAGGCCGGCCTTCTGCAGCTCCACCACCTCGACGAGCGCCGTGCCGCGCGACATCTTGTACTCGGCCACGCCCGTGGCGTTGAGCCCGCCCGCCGTCGCTGCCGCGTCGTACACGATGGGCTCCACGCCGTTCTTCAGCAGCTCGGCTGCACAGGCGAGCCCCGCCGGGCCGGCACCGACGATGCCCACCGAGCCGAGCTCCGGTCGCATCTTCTTGGCGCGCACGAACGGAAGAACACCCTTGGCGAGGGCGTGGTCCGTCGCGTAGCGCTGGAGCCGACCGATGTCGATCGGCCGCGCGTGCTGGTCGTGCATGACGCACGCGCCTTCACACAACACCTCGGTCGGGCATACGCGCGCGCAGGAGGCGCCGAGCACGTTGGCGTCGAAGATGGTGCGCGCCGAGCCCCGCAAATTTCCCGACGCGATCTTCTTGATGAAGGTGGGCACGTCGATGTGCGTGGGACACGCGCGCGTGCACGGCGCGTCGTAGCAGTAGAGGCAACGATTGGCCTCGGCGAGGGCTTCGTCGCGCGGCATCGCAGGCTTCAGCTCGGAGAATGGATCGTCGGCGTGCACAGGTTCCTCTATGTTCTACGCGAAGCGCGGAGTTCTACGCGAAGCGCGGAGAAAAGCAGGGATCGCCCGGGGTGACAAGTCGTCACGTGGTCGCGTGACGGTTTCCGTAGCAGGGACGTCGGCGTCGTCGGGTCATTTTTCAGCAGTCGCTTTGCGGTCCTCACATTCGCTTTTGGAGGGTTGCGCGCGACGTGCAGCGGCGCCATGAAGCGCTCGCAGAGCGTGAGCGCCCTGCGGCCTGCCCTCCCGTCCCGCATTGGCAAAAAAGGGCGCCCCCCTCGCGGAGAGCGCCCTTCGTCTTGTTACAGGCTTGCTAGCGAGAGACTAGTTGTTGTTCGGACCGCAGGTCGCAGGGATCGGTTGCGCTTCGGCGTAGCAGAACCCAGCGCAGCAATCCGGGATGGTTCCCCCGCTTGACGACGGGCAGCTGATTGGTGCCTGGGAGCTGTTTTCGAACCAAGCTACGCACCCTTGTCCGACCCTTTGCAGAAGGTTCGATTCGCTCGTGAGTCCCCAGAAGCCCGCGTTGTGACAGTAGTTGCCGTAGACCGACGGGATCTGTGTATTGCTCGAAGGCGCGTAGCAGGTGTCGTTGGGCGCGACGCACATTGTGTTGTTGGCGCCGTCCCAACCCGAGTTGTCGGCTTTGCACAGCGTGAGGTAGGCGCCACTGTTGGCGGTACCATCGTCGCCGGAGCACTTGCTGTCGCGCAGACCGAACTCGTTCTGTGTACCGACGCACGTCATGCAGCCGAGCGCAGTGCCTGGGTTGCCGTTCGCAGCCGGGCCGCGACGGCAATACTGCCCTGCGCCGCAGGTGGTGAACGCGGTTGGGAGACGACCCTGGGCGGTGCAAGCGCCTTCCGAATCGGCCGCACCGACGTTCACGCCCGGAACGGTTGTGTTCTGCGAACCGCAGATCTTCTTGCCGGGGAAGCACTCTGCCAGGCAGACCGCGCCGATGCTTCCGCCCACGTTTTGGCATACGCCGACGGCGCAATCCGTGAACACGTCCCACGTCGCGTCGGCCTTGCAGAGCTGGATCTGGGTGCCGTTGGTGCCACCGCAAAGGTGCTCGCCCGGCACGCAGTCACCGCACACCTTGCGCGGCGCGCCGTTGAGCGAGGTCTGCTGGCAGTTCTTGCCGGTCGCGCAGAGCAGCGGAGCGCCCCACAGGCCGTTGGTGCAGGTCACGTACGTGCTGCCACCGATGCACTGCTCGTCGCCGGGATGGCACTGGACTTTGCAGCTCCCGGGCTGCAGCGATCCGGGGGGACCATTGTTATCGGTGATGACGCACAGGCCGGCCGCGCAAGCGGTGCCCGCGGCCGCGAGATGACCGTCGTCGCCACACGCGTGGAACTTACCGGCCTCGTCGCAGGCGCCAGTGCCACCGCTGGAGCAGGCAAAGTCCGCGCAATACACCTTGTTCGTCGCGTTGGGCACGTTCGAGCAGATGTACTGGATCGCTGCGCCAGCGGTGTTGCAGGCCGTCGTCGTCGCGGGCCACTTCCCGTCGGCGCCGCAGGTCTGGTAGTCGATCTGATCGGTGCAGCGGGTATCGCCGGGGGTGCACTCCGACGTGCACGACGCCTGCGAGCCACCGTTGCAGGCCGCGCCCGCCGGGTTGCAGCTCGTCACGCCCGGGCATTGCACCGCGAGCCACTTGAAGCCGAGCGGCGTCTGAACGCACGTGGACATGGTGGTGGTCTGGTTGCCCGCGGCCGGATCAGCTTTGTTGCCGCAGACGAAGTCGCAGCCGTTCGTGGAGGGCTTGCACTCCGAGGCCTTGCAGGCCGCGGTGTCGACGGGGTTGCTGCCGGTCGTGACGCACGACTCGGTCGCGCCGCACGCGCTCGTGACGTAGCTCTTGCCGTCGTTGCAGGTGGCAACGTGGCCGGTGTCGAGACACAGCGAGCTGCCGATTACGCAGGCGCCCTGGCAGAGCCCGGGGCCCGCACACTGGGTGCCCGAGGGGCAGGTGGCGACGGCGAAGCCCGCGCCGTTCGCGTTGCAGCGAAGGGCCGTGGTGGCATCCATGCAGCCGTTGTCGGCAGAGGAGCACGCGATGTTCGCGTCCGCTTTGCACTCACCGGCGGTGCACTTCTCGCCGAACGAGCACTGCACGGATACGACCGCCTTGCCATTCGGCAAGCACACGAACGCGGTGTGATCGTTGAGGCAGCTCTTCTCGTTCGCGGTGCACGCGACGTTGAGCACACTGTTGCCCATGTCGTCGATCGTTACGTCGCCTCCACCGCACGCAGCAGCCAACATCGCTCCCAACACCGCTACCGTTCTTCCCCACGACATCTTCATCTAGAGCACTCCTTAAGGGCGCCGACCTGGTTCGGGCCGCCGGGATTTTATCCCAAGAACGTCAGCGACCACCAGTTCCTTTTCGTCGCTGACGGCGTTCAATCCGTGATGACGGACGAATCTCCGCCGGTAAATGGGCTTCCAGCCCGGATTTGCGCCTGCTAGCTTCCGCGCCATGCGGAATCCAGCTCTCGCACTCGGTCTAGCGGCTGCGTTGGTCGGTTGCACCGCCGTCGATCGCGATGGCGTCGATCGCGATGGCGTCGGGGTCACCCGGGCCGCTGGGCTCGTCTCGCCCGATATCGTCATCGCCGAGGTGTTTGCGGGCGGTGGCAACGCCGGCGCGCCGTTCAAGAAGGACTACGCGGTCCTCTTCAACCGCGGCAATACGACCGTCGCCCTGGGCGGCACGAAGCTCTGGTACGCGTCGGACACGGGCACGTTCAACAGCAGCATGGTGCTGCCCACCGCTTCTCTCGCGCCGGGCCAGGCCTACCTCGTCGCATTCGGCGGCGGCACCAACGGCGTCGATCTTCCGACGCCCGACGCTTCCAGCAGCTCGTTCAATCTCTCTGCCGGGGGCGGAAAGGTCACGCTCACCCTTGCTGGCTCGTCGCTGGCCACCTGCGGCACGGCCGGCACGCCCTGCGATGCAGCCACCTTCATCGACTTCGTCGGCTGGGGCACCGCGGCGCAGGCCGAAGGCACGAAGGCCGTCGCGCTCACCAATACCACGTCGCTCTCCCGCGGCATGGTCGGCTGCACCGACACGGGAGACAACAGCATGGACTTCGCGTCGGGCGTCGCGGTCACCCCGCGCACGTCCGGCACCGCTGCCACGCCGTGCGCACCGCCACCCGATCTCACCGGCGCCGACCTGACGGTGATCATGGACCTCACGCCACCGCCCGACATGTCCGGCAGCTTCGTGCTCCTCAACGAGGTGAAGTGGAACCCGCAGGGCAGCGACACGGGCCAAGAGTTCGTCGAGCTCATCGGCGCCGGCTCCATCGCCCCGTTCACCTACTTGCTCTCCGTCGACGGGGATGGCACCGCGGTGGGTCGAATCAACTTCATGCGCGACGTGTCGGGTCTCGCGCTCGGCGCCAACGGCCTCCTGTTGGTGAAGCCGGCGGGCACCACCATCCCAGGCGTCGCGGCCGCCACTACGATGGTGAACGACACCGCGCTCAACGCCTCGCCGCTGCAGAACGGCACCGAGACGGTGCTGCTCGTCCGCTTCGCGAGCGCGCAGACCATCACCGTGGGCAGCAACCTCTCCAGCCTCGCCCCCTACACCGTCGTCGACGGCATCGCCGCCAAGGATGGCGCGTCCGGCACCGTGTACAGCGGCGGCGCAGCGTTCGCCGCGTGCCCGACGGCCGGCGCCAGCGCCGTCGATGCTGCGTATCGCAAAGTCGGCGACGTCCGCGCGAGCGAGCTCCTCGCGTGGACTGCTGGCCAGGCCATCGGCAACCCCAGCGATCAATTCCTCGACGACGTCGCAGGGTGCACCACGGGCGGTCCTGCCACCGCATCGCTTTCGCCCGGCCGCGCGAACGACGATCCCTTGCTGGCACCGCCTGACCTCGGCACCCCGGCCGACATGAAGCAAGCCGTGGACATGGCCAAGCCGCCGACCGACATGGCGCAGACCCTGAGCACCGACATGGCGCAAGGCACCGTGCCCGATCTATCGGTCAGCACTGCCCCGATCGATATGGCGAAGGCGAGCATGCGCGACGAGGGCTGCACCATGGCGCCGGGTGCGACGCGGAGCACACCGCTCGCGTTCCTGCTGCTGGTCGTCGGCTTCGTGGTGCTCGCGCGCCGTCGCGTGCGCTAACGGGCGCGTCTTCGTCGCAGCACCGCAGCGACGCACAACATGATCGCCATCACCGTCGAAGTACCGGCCGCGGGGGTGTTGCCGCTGAACGAGCAGCACGCGCCCGTCTGTCCGATCAACGCTCGTACCTCTGCATGCACGGCGGGCTCGCGCTCGCGATCGCAGCCCATGACGAAAATCCCAGCGCCGAACCCCGCGAATCTCGAGGAGCTCGCGCGCGCACCGACGACGCGATCCCGACATACTTGTCGCAACTCGTAGTACGCTGCGCCCCGTCGTGACTCGCGCTTGTCATCGCCATCGTCGCCTCCAGCGCGCCAGCCTCGCACTCGCGCTGTACGGTTATCTGCTGTGGATCGTGCCGACGGCCCACGCGGCGCATCACGCGCGCTTCGGTGACGATCACCGCCACACCGATGCCGGCGTGGTGGCGCTCGAGCCGACGGCGGAGACGGCGCACGCAGAGCAGCACGCCGCCTTCCTAGCCCTCGGCATGGCCGACGTCGCCAGCGCGGGCGTCCTCGCCGTGGATTGCACGCTCGCCGACTACAC
>JAYUBF010000122.1:0-6561 GCA_043741435.1 Myxococcales bacterium | reverse complement strand
AGGAGAAGGAACGCCTTCCTGGGGCACTGGGCGAACGCGATAACCACGTCGGAGGTGATGACGCCGCTCACGTTTTTCGTGTCCATTTCCCGCATGTTGCGTGGGGCTCCACGTCGGTCATCCCTCACCGCGCCAGTGGCGGTATGCCTCGATCCACTCCGCGCCGTCCGGCGGTGGTGTGGGCAGCGGAAGATCGAGGATGGGGAGCGCCTGCCGCTCGCGGCCCCGCGCGCACACCGCGACGATCTGCTCGCTGCGGTTCAGGTCGACACGCTCGACCGTGACTGGGACTCCAAGGACCGTCGTCTCGAACGGCACCACGAGGTTCTCGTCGAGCATCGTGAACCAGCCCGTCATCTGCTCCGACTCGCCGTAGGCGTCGACGGTCGCTTCCTCGATCATCTCCTCGAGTCGATCTTTGCTGAGCCGCGGCCGCAACGGCTTCTTGCCTCTCGTCTTTCCTGCGGGTTTTCGTTTCATCATGTGAAGTCGTCCAGCTCCTTGAGCGACCGCAGCACGTCGTCGTCGTACTCGACGACAACCTCGTCTCCAGGCTCCGCGTAGCCGAGCGGTGCCTCGCCCCGCGCGTAGCCGATCGCGCGGTACCCGCGTAGCCGCTTCTCGAACATCCGAAGCAGCATCGGTACCTCGCGGTCGACGTAGTCGAAGATTCGGACCTCGGTCTTGCCGGGATGCAGGCGATGCAGACGGCCAGTGTACTGGATCAGCGTCCCTTTCCATGAGATAGGCAATGCTAGGAAGAGCGTGTCGAGTCGCGCGTCGTCGAAGCCCTCTCCGATGTAACGCCCGGTCGCGAGCACGAGCCGCTCCTCGTGGTTCGGGATCGCGGCGAGCCGTTCCTTCACCTCGCGTCGTTCCTTGGTGCCCATGCCACCCTGGAGGACGACCATGTGCCGCGCGACCTTTTCCAGCCGAGTGGCGAAGTATTCGAGGTGGTCTTTCCTCTCCGTGAGGAGGATCGGCGAGCGGCCCTGCTCGAGGGACTGGATGACGTCGTTGAGGATGAGCCGGTTGCGCTTCTCGTCGGCCGCAAGCCCCGCGTACAGCTCCTGGATGATCGGCTTCGTCTCGCTCGACGTCTTGAATCCCGTCTCGCGCACCACGAGCTTGTGGGCAAAGGGGCGTTGCGCGGCTTGGCTCTTCGGATCGATGGCGAAACGAACGGGACCCAGCTGCATCTCCGTGATCGGATGGTGCCCGTCGCGGCGCTGCGGGGTCGCGGTGAGACCGAGGATGTAACGGCCCTTCGCCTCCGCGAGCACCCGCTCGAACGAGACCGCTGGCAGGTGGTGGCACTCGTCGACGATGACCTGTCCGTAGTTGGCGACGACGTCCTGGACCTTTTCCTTGCGAACGAGGCTCTGGATCATCGCAACGTCGAGCCGGCCGTTTCCGGTCTTCTTGCCCGCTCCGATCTGCCCGATCTCCTTGGGGTCAATGCCGAGAAACAGCGAGAGCTGCGCCAGCCACTGATCGAGGAGCGGCCGACGGTGGACCAGGATCAACGTGCTGCAACCGCGCTCGGCCACGAGGTACGTGCCGACGACCGTCTTGCCGACGCCGGGCGGCGCAACGAACACGCCGATATCGTGCTCGAGCAGCGCGTTCACGGCCTTCTGTTGGACCGGTGTCAGCTTCCCACAGAATCGGAACCCGAGTGGCTCACCACCGAGGCGCTCATCGGTGACTTCGACGGAGACGCCGTACCCGCGCAGCAGCGCCTCGAGCTCGGCATGGCGACCTCTCGGCAAGCCCACGTGCTGAGGCAGATCCTCGGCGCACGCGATCACGCGCGGGGTCGTCGCCGTCGAGAGGCGCATGCTCTGCTTCTTGTAGAACTCCGGGTTCTGGAAGGCCGCGATCCGCTTGATCTGGTTGATCAGCGGCGACGGCAGGCCGGCCTTCTCCACAAAGAGCTTCTGCGCGAGGACGGCGCGTACCTTCGGCGGTAGTCGGTCGGTGATAACCACCGGTTTCGGCTTCCGCGAGGGGAGCCGCGCCCACGGCGCCGCGTCGTCTTCATCTTCCGTCCCCGAGAGTCGTACTCCGACGACGGATCCCTGCCGCGTAGCCTCACGCGCGATCAGATCTACGGTACCCGGATCGATGCGCGTCACCGCGGCGAGATAGGCCCACTGCTGGTCATCGGGGTATGGCTTCAGCTGGTCGTCGAGGAAGACGGACTTCCCCTCCTGCCTTGGTTCGTGCTGGAGAGGCAGCGCGATCAGGTTCCCGAAGCCACCTCGCGGCATCGTGTCCTGGCTGGGGAACAGGCGGTCGTACGAGTCCATGCTCAGCTGGTGCCGCCGCGACATGGTCTCGGTGATGAGATAGCAGCCCATCTTGCGCGCGATGCTCGCCAGCACCGGCGCCGAGAAGAAGAACCAGACGTGGGCGCCGTTGCCGGAGCGCGATTTCTCCACCGCGGTGGGCAGGCCGACGCGCCGGCACGTCTCGACGAATGCGCTCACGTCGTCCGTCCAGGTGCTCTCGTCGAAGTCGGCTGCGAGGAACCAACAGGTCTCGTCATCGAGCAACGGGTACACGCCCATCACGTGGCGGCCGGTCAGGTGCCCGATGACCGCGGCGTCGTCGAAGGGGATGAAGGCCTGGTTCGGGCAGTCGCTGCACTTGCCTCCGGTCTTGAGAGCGCAAATCCCGGGCTCCCACTTGTTCGAGCACGCGGGCGCGTAGCCGGGCTTCCCGGTCTTCTTGCTCACGAACCGCGTCGGGAAGACGTCTTCGCGCCCACGAAACAGCGAGCGAAACAGCTTCACCTTTTCAGCGGACGTCTTGGGAACCCGCGCCTCGGCCGCGATGGGCAGACGCACGCGAATCTCGGGCTCGGCACCGAGGGAAGCCAACTCGGCCTGGAGGGTGCCGAGGCGACGTCGCGAATCTGCCTGGTCGGCCTCAAGCCGAGCGAGACGGACTTCTTCCTGCGCGATCGCCTGCAGCAGATCCTCGCGTCGTGATGTCTGGTCCGTCACAGACATCACCTGCGGATTCTTGTCGGGCCCGTCATCGAGGAGATCTTGGCGACCAGGCTTCCTCATGGTTGCCGGCGCGCCTTCCGCTTCTTCTTGGATTCCCCCTCCGGCAAGCGCGAGAGGAAGGCCTCGCGCACGCGCTCCAGCGCGGCGGCCGGATCGAACGAAACACCGAGCGCGAGCAGCGGCGGTACGTCAGCGAGGAAGACCTTGTCCTCGATCTTTTCGGCGAGATTCGCCTCGAACTCGGCGCGCGTGATGCGGCGGCCGTCGTTCTCGAGGTAGCGCGCGAAACAGGAGACGACCTTCTCGGGGTCCAGGCCGGCGATGCGGGTGAGCGCCTCCGACAGATCGAAGAGGTCTCGCCCCTTCTTGCGTTGGTAGAGCGCGCGTAGCTTCGTGCCGAGCAGCTCCTCGGGCTCGTAGGTGAGCACGTCCGCGGCTCCGCTGTGCCACGGGCTGTCGACCTGGAAGCGGGCCTTGCGCGGACCGAGCACGCAGAGGTGCTCCCGGGTGTTGGTCTCCACCTTGAGCCTGAGCGGGGTGATGGGCTTGGTCTCCGACTCGAACCGGTAGAAGAAGGTCACGCGGCCCTGGCCCTGCTTCCACTGCGGCGTTCCGAGCCATGGGTCGAGCCTGGCGCGCACGGCATCCATGACCGGCCCGAACGGGCCCGCGTTGACCTGGACGAGATCGATGTCTTCCGAGTAGCGGCCCGGCGGGTTGAAGTGGAGCTTGTGCAAGGCCGTGCCCCCGCGGAAGGCGACCTCGCGCGCGAGGAGCTCGTCCGAGAACAGGTCGACGACCGCCCGGCAGATGACGAGGTCCTGCTCGACTTGGGCATCCGTGGACCACGGTGCTTTCGAGCGCCAGGCCGTGATGTGCGCCCGCGGGATCACGTCTCGGCCTCGACCTTCTCGTTCACCAGCACGTGCCAGCGAGCATCCTTTGGAGCTCGACGCGTGGAGCGATCAGATCGAAGAGGCACGAACCTGGGACGCTGCTCCGCGACCCACGCCGCGAGTGCGGCGCCGAGCTCGCCGTCTCCGACCTGGTCCAGGATGTGGCCCAGTCGTTGTGCATTCGAGAGTTCCCCATCGAGCTTCGCGACCTCGACGAGGCGCTGCCCCTCCATCTTCTCCGCGAGCTCGGCGAGGACGGTCGCGACATTGCCAAGATGCCCAGCGCCCTCGAGATACCGAAGGAGGTCGAGCGCGGTAGCTTCCGGCGTCGACACGCGCATCGCACCCGTCTCCGTCTTGATCTCCATCGTCGGCACGTGTTCGATCTGACGCTTTCGGAAGAACTTCAGGCGTCCGCGGCCGGCGACGGCGGGTCGGAGCTGCCTGTTCGTTACGACCTGGAACTCTTGCGGCTGGTGGTGGGCCGCCCCGTGAAGGGAGGCCGCGCTGAGGAGGCCCACGTAGTAGGGTCGTCCGGAAAACCTCATGAGCTCGTCGATGAACCAAGCCGGTGGCGGCGCCCCCGCGTCGCGGTACTCCATCGGCACGATGATGAAGAAGCCACGGCGCGGGACGGCGAGTCGTCGCTTGACCACGAGCCTCTGAACCGCCTTCTTCAACGCCTCGTCGGAGACGCCGAGTGCTTCGAGTGCCTGGTCGCGCGTAAGGACGTAGCGCCCGGTCGCCTGGTACGAGTCGACCAGCTCCGAGAGGGTCTCGCCCCGGATCTGCTGTTCCGTATGCATAACGGGACCTGAATCAGCCCTTTTGGAGTCCATGACCGTCGCACCGGAGTATGCACGACCGGCGTCGACTATGCAATTAGGTATGCTAATCGGGACTCTCCGAGTCCCTTTTAGCGTCTTGGACGAAGGCTTAGGCAGCGGAGCCCGACTCGCTCGCCGCCCGTGCACGCGCGGCTTTCAACTGTGCCAGAGCCGACGTGGGGCGACTCGTGGGTGCGCACCGCGAGAGGATGACCTTCCATCCGTTGCGGGCTGCGGCTGCGGCCTGGACCATGCTCGCGACCTCCGCGGCGTCCACCCGTTCCTCGGAGATGCGCACGGTGCTGCCGTACTCCTCGGCGAGCGCTCGTCGCTCGGCCGGGCTCTTCCCGCGCTCGAGCACCCGCGAGTAGGCCTCGCACGAGTACGCGAAGGTCTCCCGTTTCCAGTACTCGATGTCGAGCAGCCACTCCCGGGTTCGCGTCTCGCGTAGCCCGACCGTGCGACGCTTGCAGTTGTGGAAGATGTGCGCGGCCTCGTGGACGATGAAATCGGCGAAGGGATCGCCCTCGGCGAAGTACTCGCGCGAGACGTAGCAGGTCGTCTCTTCGCTCAGCCCGACAAGCCGGGGCGCGTCCTCCCCGAGCAGTTCTGCACCGAGGCTCGCCAAGTACAGGTTCGCGAGCGTCCACGCCGAGCTGTCGAAGCCGTGCTCAAGGAGCAGGGCCTCAATGTTCGCTCTCGTGAGGAGGACGACGGACTTCTCCAGGGTCGCAATCACCAGGTCCTGCTCGGCGCGTGGAAAAAGCCCGCGGACCATTGGCTCGACCTTTCCGCGCGTGAGCGCGACGCTGTCGGCCTGCGGCAGCGGCTGGTGCGTGTGTCCCTCGGCGAGCCGCCTCACCTCGCACACGAGCGCGCCGCGGAGGTCTTCGTGAGCGCGGTTGGCGCGCTCCATGAACCCGCCCGACCACGCGGCGAGGTGCGGATCTGTCTCGCCGGTGCGGAGATAACGCTCGATCTCGTCGGCGATCGTTGGCTGGGGGTCCGTCACAGTCACCGCCGGATAGTACTCTGGAGACTCGGAGGTAGCTGCGGCTTTTCGCTCGACACGCCTACCTGATCCAGGGCATCAGGCGCGCGCAGTTCACGGCGGACTGCTTCTCGTTGTCGAGGTCACGCAGCAGCCGTTGCAACTCGCGCAGGCTCTCAACGTCGAGCCCGTCGAGGTCGATCCGGTACCGGCGGCCAGTGGCCCGGGCCAGATCGGCCCGGAGCCACTCGACCAGCGGTCGCTTCTCGTGCTCAACCGGCAACATCGGTCGCGGTCGCAGCCGGCGTCATCACGCCACCTTCTCGCGCAGGCTCTCGATCACCTCCGCGTGCTTGCCGATGGCGGCGACGACCTTGCTCCGGTTCTCGTCGGTGACGCCCTCCTTCACGAGCGCCTCGACGTTGCCGTGGTAGCGTTCCCACGCGCGGTCGAGCGCGGCCAGCGGATCGCTCGGGCGGCGTGGCGGCTTGCTGAGGCCCCAGAACGTGAACCCGTTCTGGGTCTTGTTGGTCAGCCCCAGGTCCTTCGCCGCCGCCATCGCGGCGGACGAGAGCGACCGGTACACCTTGCCCGCGTACCCGATGCCGCCCTCTTCGATGGTGCACTCGCACCGGACCGCGCCGTGGCGGTCCTTCTTCTGGAGAACCGTTCCCGGCGCCGGCAGGCGCGGGTCCGGCGTGGTCGGAGCCGCCGGAGCAGCGGGCACCGAGCTGGCCGCCGCTGCCACCGACTTGGTCGCCGCGGTGCCCTGCGCGTCCTTCTTCGTCCGCGCCGGGACCTTCGCGGTCTTCCGGGGGCTGCTCGCCTTG
>JAYUBF010000121.1:0-6579 GCA_043741435.1 Myxococcales bacterium | reverse complement strand
ATACCGTCGAGCTAGCCAAGCGCTTGATAACCCTGGTACAGGAGCCGTGAACGATGGTCAACTTTGTGAGCGCTATTTCCGAAACGGACTACTAGTTCAGAAAGCCGTCGACGCCGCGACGCGTGCTGCTGCGGCCGTGGTTGTCCGCACCGTTGATCGACAGGGCCCACAAGAAGCCCGCGTTCGACACGAGGTACACGTTCTTCCCGTCGGTGCTGGGCGGGCCGCTCATGCCCATGCCGGGCGCGAGGAACTGGTCGAGCTTGCCGGTCTGCGCGTCCGCGACGTACGCACCACTGTCGGCAGCGGAGACGACCACCCACCCTGGCAAGGTGAGCGGTGACGACAGCTCACCTGCGTTGGGGAGCACCTGGTGCCAGACGAGGCGGCCGTTGAGATCGAGACAGTAGACGCCGCCCTTACCAGCTGCGAAGTACGCGAGCCCATCGCGGACGCTCACCGAGCCGGCACCGTCGACCTCGTAGCGCCAGCGAACGGAGCCATCCTTCGGCTCGAGCGCGTACACGCCACCCGACACCGACGAGACGTACAGCACGTTGTCGACCAGCGTGGGGGTGGAGTCCACATCGACGTAGTGCTTGCCCTCGCCGCCGAGCGGACGAACCCACACCACGTCGCCGGTGCGGGTCTCGAGGCAGGCGAGGTGACCATCGGCAAAGCCCACATACACCTTGCCCTTCGCCACGAGCGGGCCGCTCTGGCCGCGGATCGTGAAGCCGTCGGGGATCTCGCGATCGTACTGCCACTTCCACGTGCCGCGCATGGCATCGACGCCGTACACGCGGTTCTCGCTACTGCTGAAGATGATGAGCCCGTCGGCATAGACCGGCGCCGACTGGATAGGACCGTGCGCGCGATAGATCCAGCGCTCTTTGCCCGTGGATGGATCGAGAGCCCACAGGGCGCCGTCGTCGTCACCGACGAAGAGAAGATCGAGCTCGGCGATGAACGCAGGTTGGCTGGAGATCGGGCCCGACAGCGGCCGGCGCCACAGCAATGAGCCATCTTCGGCCGAGACCGCGTACAGCATCCCGTGCGAGCTGCCGACGAAGACGCGGCGCCCATCGGAGGCTGCGCCGGCGAACTCCTGGGGCTTGTAGCCTTGGTCGATGCCGGTCGACATCTTCACGATCTTGCCGTCGCGCATGAAGTCGTCGTGACCACCGAACAGTTGTGGGTCGGTGAGCTGCCGGCGCCATGCGACCGACAGCGACGTGCCCGGCGCGAGGAACGACTCACGAACCTGGGCCAGCGAGAGACAGCCTGGCAGCGACAGCGTCATGGCGAGAGCGAACAGGGCGCGCCAGCGCCGCGGCAGGGTCACCAGCTCACGGCGTCTCGAGCACCGCGACGCGGTTCTGGGCCTCTTCGCGTACGGCCGAGGTCGGGAACTTGGTCGTGATCTCTTTGAAGGCCTCGAGCGCCTTCTGCTTGTCGCCCTTCCTCTCGTACAAACGGCCCGTGCCGAACAGCGCCTGGTCGCGCAGGAACTCACTGGCCTTGTCGTCCTTCGGCGCGATCTTCTCGAACGCCGCCAGCGCCTCGTCGATCTTGCCGAGCTGCTCGAGCGACAAGGCGACACCCTGGCGTGCGATGGCCGCGAGCTCCGGCGGCAGGCCTTCGTTCGCCGCTCGCTGGTAAGCCGTCTTCGCCTCGTCCCAGCGCTCGAGATCGTAGAGCACGCCCGCCCGGAACAAGCGCGCGCTCTTCGAGGTACCCGACGGGAGCTTGTCGAGCTCGGCGAGCGTGGCCTCGGCGCGCTCCTTCGCGGTCTTGAAGCGCGGGAGCTTTGCGTCCTTGCTGTCCTTCTCGCCGTCCTTCGTCTCGGCGGGCGTCTTCACCTCGTCGGACAAGAGCTCGTTGTCGTACACGCGCACGACGTGGCCCCACGCTTCGGTGGCGCCTTCCGCGCGCTGCTCCAGATAGAACTGCGTGCCACCGACGACGGCCACCACACCGACAAAGCCGACGAGGCCCCAACCGATGGCCCGCGCGAACGGCCGAGCCTTCTCGAAGGTCTTCTGCCAAAAACCAACGAACTCGTCGGTGCTGACAGTGGTGGGATTTTCTTGTTTGCGGTTGTACTTCGACATGATTTGCGGCTGCTGTGTAACAGACGCGGCTCCTTTGGTCCACCGCGGGCGCGGGCGGGTTGCCTGGAGTAGCATCCCCTTCGTGCAGGCCGACGAGATCCATCTGTTCGTCGACGAAACCGGCGGGCGCTATCGCGCCATGCAGGAGGTCGGGCGCGGCGTGCTCACCACGGTGACCAAAGCGGAGCCCATGGCCGCGGGCGCTGGGAGCAACGGCCACGTCGCGGTGAAGACGGTGCTGCCATTGTGGGTCGGTCATCCGATCGCAGAGGCGCGAATCGCACGGGAGCGCGAGCTCTCGGCGCTGCTCTACGCGGAGGTGAGCGCGCACGACAGCGCTCGTATCTTGTGCGGCGGACGGCAGGCGCTCGCGAGCGGTCGCTCGCGACCGTTCCACGTGAGCGCGCTCCTCGACGGACGCTCGCTCTCGGAACACCTCAAAGCGCCACCGTCGCGTCCCCCCACGCTTTCGTCGCTGGCATGGGCCGACGACGTGCTGCGCTCGCTCGCCCGCTTGCACGAGCGCGGGTGGGTCCATCGCGACGTGAAGCCGCAGAACATCTTCCTCGACGAGCAAGCGGGCGCGACCGCACGCGCCACGCTCATCGACTACGGCCTCGCGGTGCCCGTGGGATCGAGCCGCCACGAGCACGACGGCGATGAGCCGTTCGGTACACCCGCCTACGTTTCCCCCGAGGTGATCGCGTGTGCCACCATCGACGAGCGCGCCGACCTCTACTCACTCGGGCTCGTGTTGTTCGAGCTGCTCTGCGGCCGGCGACCGTTCCCCAACCGGGATCCCATCGCGTTGCTCGAAGCCCACCTGGGCGAGAGCGCGCCATCGCTGCGGAGCCTGGCGCCGGAGCTGTCGAGCGAGCTCGATGCAGTGGTCGGCGCGACCCTGGCGAAGTCGCCCGGCGATCGTCCCCGTAGCGCCAAAGAATTGGCGGCGCTTCTTCGACGCTGTCCCGAGGCTCGGCGCTCCACTTCCTGACGACAGAACGTTGCAACGCGCGTTCGAATCGGTAGGATGATTTGTACTTTGCGCAAGGTCCTTCTCTTCAAGACTGGCCAGACCGACGGCTCCCTCCGCTGCGACATCGGCGACTATGAAGAGTGGTTCTCCCGCGTTCTCGGTGAGGCCGTCCGGCTCGAGATTCACGATGCGATCGTGAGCCCTAAAGCCGACGTTCGCGGCCTCGACGGCATGGTGATCACGGGCTCGCCCCGCTCGCTCGTCGAGCCCGAGGCCTGGATGGACGAAGCCGCCGAGACCGTGCGCCGCGCGCATGCCGCGGGGGTACCGACGCTGGGCGTCTGCTTCGGCCACCAGCTCATCGCGCACGCGTTCGGCGCGCGGGTCCGGATGAACCCGAATGGCTGGGAATTCGGCACCCGCGATGTCGACCTCACCGACGACGGCGCAGGCGATCCGTTGTTCGCCGGCTTGCCCCGCCGCGTGCGCGTGAACCAGTCGCACCGCGACGAGGTGTGGGAGCTGGGCTCGATGATCCGTCGGCTCGCCGGAAGTGACCACACCGAGACCCAGGCAATCGGGGTCGGTGAATATGTGCGCGGCGTGCAGTTCCATCCGGAGATGGACGGGAAGGTCGTGCGACGCATCATCGAGTATCGCCGTCCCATCCTCGAGGAGGATCTGAGCTGCCGTGGACGTTGCCGCACGCAGCTCGGCCGCTTCGTGGACGCGAGCACCGATACACCGCACGGCGAGCAGGTGCTGCGGCATTTCGTCGAGCGTTTCGTTCGAGCTGCATAGGCGCTGCGCGTCGCTCGAGGCCGCGCTTTGCGGGGGCCGGCGCCCATGCTAGAGCGCGGGGCGTAGTTGCAGCATGACGAAACCCTTCGACCACCGCGCGCAGATCCGTGAACGTCTCGACGAAGAGTCGGGCACGTTGCGCTCGGGTGCCTCCGAGCGCGTGGCGATGCTGTATCCGAGCCCGTACCACGTGGGGATGTCGTCCCTCGGATACCAGGCCATCTATGGCGTGCTGCACGACGCGGGCTACGGAGCCGATCGCGCCTTCCTGCCCGACGATCTGGACGCCCACCGCCTCGCGCGCGCCCCGCTGCTCACCTACGAGAGCGAGCGCCCCGTCAGCGACTACCCCATCGTCGCCACGTCGGTCGCCTACGAGCTCGAGCTCACCGGGCTCGTCGACGCGCTCGAGCTCGCGGCCATCCCAGCGCTCGCTGCCGAGCGTGACGAGCGCCATCCGTTCGTGCTCGCCGGCGGGCCGCTCACGTTCTCGAACCCCCTGCCGCTCGGCCCGTTCGTCGATGCCGTGATCATGGGCGAGGCCGAGACGGTGGTGCTCGACGTGGTGGCCGCGCTGTTCGCGCGGAAGAGCCGTGAGGACGCCTTCGACGCGCTGTCGCGCATGCCCGGGGTGTGGCTCCCCTCTCGTGATGGTGAGCGCCTGCCGTCGGTGCTGCAGATCGATGACGACCTATTGCCGGCCCGCTCACGCGTGCTCACCCCCAACACGGAGTTGCGCTCGATGTTCCTCGTCGAGCCGGAGCGTGGCTGCTCGCGCGGTTGCACTTACTGCGTGATGCGCCGGTCCACCAACGGCGGCATGCGCCTCGTGCCGCCGGAAAAAGTACTGGCCGCGATCCCCGACCACGCACGACGCGTGGGCCTCGTCGGTGCAGCGGTCACGGACCACCCGAAGATCGCGGCGATCGTCCGAGGCGTCGTCGATGGCGGCCGGCAGGTGGGCATCTCGTCGTTGCGCGCGGATCGCCTCACCGACGAGCTGGTCGGCCTGCTCGCGAAGGGAGGCTACCGCACGCTGACCACCGCGTCCGACGGCGCGTCGGAGCGCATGCGCGAGAAGATCCAGCGCAAGACGAAGGAGAAGCACCTGCTGCGTGCCGCGGAGCTCGCGCGCACCCACGGAATGCGCGGCCTCAAGCTGTACGAGATGGTGGGCCTCCCCGACGAAAACGACGACGATCTCGACGAGCTGGTGCGCTTCTCGAGCGAGCTGTCGAAGATCATCCCGGTCGCGCTCGGCGTGGCGCCGTTCGTGGCCAAGCGCAACACGCCGCTCGACGGCGCGCCGTTCGCGGGTCTGAAAGAGGTCGAGGCCAAGCTCGCGCGGCTGCAAAAAGGCCTGCGCGGTCGCGTGGAGGTGCGCCCCACGTCGGCGCGCTGGGCCTGGGTCGAGTACGTGCTCGCGCAAGGCGGTATCGAAGCGGGCCACCGTGCGCTCGTGGCGCATCGAGCGGGTGGCAAGTTCTCCGACTGGAAGAAGGCGTTCGCCGATGGCGGCGGCAGGACGCGCCTGCTGCGCGTGGTGGCGTAACCCGCGTGATCGCGCCGTGATCGCGCCGTGATCGCGCTGGCGCCGCTCTGGCTGACGCCGCTGCTGTTCGCGCTGGTGTTGCGCAGCGGGAGCCATCCCGCGCCCTGGGTACGAAAGGCTCTGCCGCGAGAGGCGTGCGTCGTATCGCGCTGCAATGGTCGCGCGAGTAACGCGCGGGGGTGGGAGGCTCGTCGAGCTTTGCTCGACGAGGGAGGGCGGGCAAGCCCTCCCCTTCAATCGGTGGAGACGAACGGGATCGAACCGTCGACCTCCGCAATGCCATCTCTGCGTTGTTCGTCGCTGAGCTAGGCCATTTCCTTGGTCCTAGCGACGGGACAACGTTATTCGTTGCGACGTCGACGTGCACGCTTGCGAGCGTTCAGTCGCGTATCGCGAAATCGGGCGGCAGATTGCAGACGCGGACGCACGACGTGCCGGCATCGCAGACCACCACCGATCCGTGCTCACAATCGGCATTGCAATTCGCATAGCCAGCGGCATCGCAGTCCTTCACCATAGACATGTCGCTGAGCACGGAGAGGTCGTCAACCTGTGCCTCGCCCTCGCCGCAACCCGACATCCACAAGAGCCCCAGGAGCGCGATCGCGATTTTCGGCATGCCTCCGCGACACGCAATCCACAGGCCACCATTGCAGTCACACGGTTACTCGAAGATTTCCTGTTGAGGCACGATAGACATGTCGCGATTACGTGGGTTCGAGTGACGGGAGCGACGGGACAAGGATTCATTTCTTCCCGCCGATGGGGATCTGAAAGGCCTGCTGTTGGTTGCCGGCGTGGATAGCCTCGGACGTGGCGTACGCCTGGTCCTGCATCCGCACGGAGGTGTGCCCCAGCAAGGATGCAATCGCGTGCTCGGAGATGCCCTCGGCCTTGAGGCGCGACGTGAGCGATCCCCTCATGCCGTGCTCGGTTGGCCGGGCGGCGCATCGCTGAGCATGCTCGTCGGCGCGATCGTCGTCGGTGCAGGCGGCTACGCGATGTACCAGGCGTACACCTCGAAGTTCCTGAAGAGGTGTCGATCAATCGACTCGCCGAACATCACCCAGATCGAAATCACTGATGAATTTGCTCCGCCGACGCACTTTGAAGCCGATTGATCGACAGCTCTTGAG
>JAYUBF010000120.1:0-19623 GCA_043741435.1 Myxococcales bacterium | reverse complement strand
GTGACGGCAGCCAAGGCAGCCACATCGTCAAATCGCCCAATACTGCACGAATTCAGCGACTCGATTGAGAGCCGCCGGCACTTTTTGAGAAGTTACGAACAGCGTGCACATCGCGCGGATGCAGCTGCACTGATGCCAGGCGGCTCATGAAGATCACGACCGGCCCCAACAACTCTCTCGCGCTGTTCAAGCGCGCGGCCGCGTTCCGCAGCGTGAGTCGCCTCGGGGCGGCGGCTCTGGACGAAGAGACTGCACGCGCGCAAGAAGGCGTCGCGAACGGCGACGTCATCGACCTCACGGAAGGCGGCGCCGAGTAGCCCGAGGCACGACGCCCGCCGAGGGTGTCCGTGCGCAAGCCCGAGCGCGAGAACGCCCGCCAGTCAGGCGATGCCAAGAGAGTACTTGAGCGCCAGATCGAGCGCCGCGAGCTTCGAAGCGCGCAGGTTCGTGATCTTCGATTCGAGCCAAGTCTTCGGAATCGTCGCTAGGTTGTCCGTGTTCACGACACACTTTTGGGGCATGCCATCGCGCGTGCTCAGCGGGATCTCGGATGCGATGCTGCGGATCACCGTCGAAATTTCGGACACCGTGATGGCAGACCGCACTGTGTACGCCGGATCGCGCGATACCAAAACCACGGGCCGGCGGCCTGCTGGCAGCGGCATCTTCGCCCACCAGATCTCCGCGCGCCTCATTCCCAGGGCGCCCAGCTGGCGATGACCGCCGCAGCCGTCGCCGCCAGCTCATCGACGTGATCGGGTTGCCGCAGATAAGCCTCTGCGTAGCCTCGATCGGATGCTTCCACCTCGTGCGATACCAACCAGGCGCGCAACGCTTCGGTGACAGCTGCGCTGCGGGAGAGCTGAAGTCGCAGGCGCAGGCGTTCCGTCGCCCGCAGTGTTTCCGCGGGTATGCTCACCGCGACCTTCTCAGAGGTCTTCATACCATAATCATACCGCAGGTATGATTATTTGCCACCGACCGAGTGCGCTTCATGGCTCAGCCCTATTTCTTCGTCGCGCTGAGCTCGCTGATGAACTTGTGGATCTCTTTGTCGAGCTCGTCGGACTGAAGAACGATCGGGTGCGTGAGCGCAGCCTTTGCGTGCTCGAGCGCGAGCTTGTCCTGACCCTTCGTGCGCTCGATCTGTGCGAGCGTCCAGTAGCTGTCGCCGTCCTTGATGCTGTCCTTGTCGGCGAGCTCCTTGAGGAGCGGCAAAGCGGTGTCACCCTTGCCCGAGCCATCGAGCGCCCGTGCGTACCACTCGGTGATGCGCGCATCATCCGGCGTGGTCTTGTGCAGCGAGCCGAACACCTTCAGTGAGCTCGCATACTGACCGACGAGCAGCGAGCAACGCGCATCGATCAAATCGAGCCGCGCCTTCTCGTCCTTGGTGAGCCCGCGCGACCGATGCAGCTTGGCCGAGATCTCCGAGGCATCCCCGCCCGCGTCGAGCAATTGCTCCGCGCGATCGAGCGCCTGTTGCGCCGTCATCGCCGGGCCAGGCTCTTGACCCGACTCCTTCATTGGTGCCTTCGCACGAGCATGCGCGAGAGACAGCGGTGCGGTCGCAAACAAGGCAGCGAGCAGAACGAGAACAACGCGGTTCATGGGGACCTCCGTTCGAACGGCCGGAACGTAGCTACGTCCGGGGGCAGAGATCCAGCCCTAACACGACTTCGGCGTTCCGAGCGCGTCGCGCTCAAAACCTGGCTTGCAGCCCGACGTTGAGGCCCGTCGCTGACGGGCTTGCCGTCGGGGCCCACTGGAACGCCTGCGGGTTGCCTTGCCGGTACCAGCGACGGTGACGGGATGCCTGCACGAGGCCGATCGGCAGCAGGATCGCGCCCGGGACGAAGGTGGCGATTCCGATGGCATCGAGGGTACCGGCGAGCGCGCCGCCGATGGGCCCCGTGCCACGTGTCCACAGCGGGATGGAGCCGAGGACGAAGGTCGCGCTCACACCCAACAAGACGGCGCCTGCGATGGTCGCAGTCCGTCCGTCCGACGACGGCGCGGCAATCGGCGCAAGCACCGCTGGCGGAAGCGACGGGCGCTCATCCGCGAGGACAACGAGCGATGGGACGAGGCTCGCGGATACGACAACGAGGAGGACTCGGAAGGGCATCATGGCCTCGCCCTGAGCAATTCGCGAGCCACGCGCGGGCACCTTCCGATTCCCGCCGTTTGTGTACGAGCTGGCCCCGCGACCTGTCGGGTTCCTGACATGCTTGTCGCACTTGTCGCAAATCTTCGTCGGCGTGCAACGCACGAGCGCTAGACTGAGCCATGGCCAAGGCAGCACCCAGGGCGGCGACCTACGACGATCTCCTCGCGCTGCCGGCCAATATGGTGGGGCAGATCGTAGCGGGAACCCTGTACGCGCAGCCTCGCCCCGCGCCCAAGCACGCTCAGGCCGCGTCGACGCTCGGCGAAGAGCTGGGTCCTCCTTTCAAACGTGGCCGCGGCGGGCCCGGGGGCTGGGTGATTCTCGACGAGCCCGAGCTTCACCTCGGCGGGAACGTGCTGGTACCCGATCTAGCCGGGTGGCGGCGCGAGCACATGCCGGAGATGCCCGTCGAAAAGGCGTATTTCGAGCTGAGCCCAGACTGGGTCTGCGAGGTCTTGTCGCCAAGCACTGCGTCGCTCGATCGCGGCGACAAGCTCAAGGTCTACGGTACCTCTGGAGTGCCTCACGTCTGGTTCGTCGACCCCGAGGCCAAGACGCTCGAGATCCTCGAGCTCGATCAAAAAGGATACCGCGTCTTCGACGTGTTCTCCGGCGAGGCCAAGATCCGAGCGGTGCCCTTCGACGCGATCGAGCTCGAGCTCGAGCTCGGCGTGCTCTGGCTGCGGTGACTCGAGACGCTCGGGCGAGCGCTACTCTTGCTCCTGCAGGTTGATGGTCACGCCCAGCTTCTGGAGCATCCCCTTGAACTCGGATTTCTGGACCGACTTCATGTAGGCCTCGATGGGCTCCACCTGCTTGTTCTTCACGAGCTCGAACAGCGAGTCGTTGAGCGTCACCATGCCGAGGTTCTTCGAGGTCTGCATGAGCGAGAACAGCTGGAACGTCTTCGCCTGGCGGATTAGGTTCGATACCGCGCTGTTGCCGACGAGGATCTCGTAGGCAGCGACGCGACCGCCGCCGATCTTCTTGCACAACGTCTGTGCGATGACGCCGCGCAGCGATTCGGCCAGCATCTGCCGGATCTGCGACTGACGGTCGGCGGGGAACTGATCGATGATGCGGTCCACTGTTCCTGGTGCGGTGGTCGTGTGCAGCGTGCCGAAGACCAGGTGACCCGTCTCCGCGGTCTCGACGGCGATCGCGATGGTCTCGAGGTCGCGCATTTCACCGACGAGCACGATGTCCGGATCCTCACGCAGCGCGGCGCGTAGCGCGTCCTTGAACGAGCGCGTGTGAACGTGCACCTCGCGTTGGTTCACGAGGCACTTCTTGTTTTCGTGGACGAACTCGATCGGGTCCTCGATCGTGATGATGTGATCGTGGCGATGATCGTTCACGTAGTCGATGAGCGTCGCCAGCGTGGTCGACTTGCCGGAGCCCGTCGGGCCGGTGACCACCACCAGGCCCTTGGTGAGGTAGCAGAGGTCGAGCACCTTCGGCGGAAGACCCAGCTGCTCCGGTGACAACAGCTGGAACGGGATCGCGCGAAAGACGGCGCCCGGCCCATGCCGATCGCGGAACATGTTCACGCGGAAGCGCGACAGCCCCGGGATCGCGTGCGCGAAGTCGGTGTCGTTGCGTTCTTCGTACTCCTTGCGGTTCTTCTCGGGCGCGATCGGATAGAGGAGCTGCAGCATGCTGTCCGGCGTCAGCTTGTCGAAGCCGGGCACGGGCTGCATCTCGCCGTGCAGACGCACGAGCGGGGGCATCGTGCACGACATGTGGAGGTCGGACGCGCCCAGCTTCTTCATCGCGGTGAGGAGCTTGTCGATGGATGCGGAGCTGCCGGAGGCGACATGCGCCAGCGGTGACACGGCAACCGGTGGGGGTTCGATGAAGGCCGGCTGCGTGATGGGGACCGGACCCGGTTGCTGGATGGGAGACGGTTGCGGCTTTGGGCTCGGCGTCGCCGAGGCTGCGGCCATCCCCTCCGCGGTCACCAACACGACGCGCAAGCTGCCGGCGCCCGCTTCCACGAAGACGCTCACGGGCTTTGGGCCCTTGTGATCGAAGCGCGCTTTGCCTTCGACCATGAGCGAGGTCATGACATCGATGGGTGCGACCTCCTCGAGCATCGCCTCGATCTGATCGTGCGAGATCGTCTGGTTGGTCGGACGGTCGCCGCTCGGCACGCGATAGACGATGGGGCGCCCGCTCTCGAGCGTGACCGCCGTCGCGTTGAACTTGCCGAGGTTGAGGATGTAATTGTCGAGGACGCTCACGCGGGCATCGTAGAGCTACCAACGTCCTTGTACCAGATCGAGCGAGACAGTCATGCCCTCGCCCCAAGCGGTGCGGTCGCGACGGAAGCGCAGCTGCGGCATGTCGAGCTGGACCTGCTTCGTCGCTGGCAGATGGAAGCGCTTCTTGCCCCAGCCGCGCGCGACGAACGCGCCGGACACGAGCCCGAGGGCCATGCCGCCGAGCGCGAACCGCGAGCCCTGGGCAATGGCGTCGCCACCATTGTTGCTGCCCACGGCGTACCCGAGCGCGAAGCCGAGGCCGGTGCCGACGAGACCCGACAGATCCACGATGGCGACCTCCGCACGCGAGCGCTCGAGGAAGCGGGCGGACAGCGCGCCGGCCGCGATGCCGAGCGCCGAGCCGCCGAGGACGAACCAGCCGGTGATCGACGCGTTGGCGCGCTCCCCGTTCCACGGGATGGCCTGCGCGAGCAACGCGGCGCCGCCGGTGCCCCAGAGGCCGCCGGAGTTGACGATGGCGGCATCGCCTTCCGAGACCTTCGCGAAGTGCGCGACGAGCGCCGCGGTGGTGATGCCCACCGCGCCACCGAGGAGGGTGATGCCATAGATGCTGCGCTCCGACGTGTTGAGGCCCAGCGCGAGCGCTGCGCCCATGCCGCTGCCGAAGCCCCCGCCACCGATGACCAGGGAGCTGGTGCCGACGGAAACACCGTTGCGTGTGGTGAGGAAGGCACCGACGAAGCCGGCGCCGATGCCCGCGGCCGACGAGAGCAACAAGGTGGCCACGCCTTGGCCGGACTCCGTGAACTGCGTCGATCCCGAGAGCGCACCGACGAGGAGAGGGCCGACGACGCCGCCATAAGCCATCGCGGAGAGCACCAGCTCGGTGCGGCCCGAGCGCGACGGGCGATCGAGGCGGATGTTGCGCACGAGCGGTGTCCCGTCGCGCGCCATGATCACCTCTAGCCGCCACGGATAGTTCGGATACTCGATCAGTAGATCGTGGCGCCCCACCTCGAGGCGGCCGCGATACGGTGTCTCACCGACGAGACGCTCGTCGATGAATACCCGCGCACCCGAGGGGTCCGTCTCGATGCGGGTCTCGACCGTGGAGCGCTCGAGCCGGTACTGGTAGAAGTACGGCTGACCGATCTCGACGTGGACGCGCTGCTTCTCCGTCTGCCAGCCCTCGCGGGTCAGCTCGAGGGTGTAGTCGCCCGCCGGCACCGAGAACTCGTGTGGCGTCTCGGCTACGTGCACCGCACCCTGCTCGCCGCGCAGCACCGCGTGAACGCGATCGGGGATGCTGCTGACGGAGATGCGCGCGGGTAGAGCACGCAGGATGCGCAGCCGGTTCTCGACGATCTTCCGGCGCGGATCGGACGGCTCGGCCTCGGCGAGGTAGCGCGTGAACGCCGTCACCGACGAGCCATAATCGAGCAAGCGCTCGTACGCCTGGCCGATGTTGTAGAGCACGCTGGGATGCGGTTTCTTGCGATAGGCCACCTGGAAGTCGTCGATCGCGTCGCGGTAGCGTCCCTCGTCGTAGAGGCGCTGTGCGCTCTCGTAGTGCGCGCGTGCGTCGGCGGCATCCCCCGCGTCGTCAGCGATGGCGAGCGTGCCGTGCGCCACGAGGCCGCACAGCAGCAACAGCGCTACGGTTCGCCGCATCACGCGCGAATCCTACTACGCTCGGCGCGAGCACACCCTCGGGGTGAAACTCGGGCTGGCTCGTGGTACGCGCTCGAAAAGAAAAGCTGAGGAGGCGCGCGGCCTCGGCAAAGCAGTTCAATTCAAGCTTTCCAGCGATAGCATCGGCCGGATTATATTAACAAATCGAACAGTGGTGTAACAACAATATCGATTTACTAGACTGTGATCCTGACTAGAATCCGTGCATATGGAGGGCTTCATGTTGCGTCGAGTTTCGCTTCTGGTCGGCATATTTGGCATATTTAGTCAGCTGCTTGCTTGCGGTGGTGGGAACGGCGACCACCTTTTGACCGAGACGACCGATCTGTCACACGCAGATACAGGTTTCGTCGGCGGGAAGGTGGATATGGTCACGGGCGGCGTCTGCGGGGCAAGTGGGACGGTGACCGAAAGACGCCAAGATTGCGCTACACAAAAGTGTATTCGCGTTCAGCCCACCGGAAGCGCCACCGTACCCTGCGACGAACAGCATGACTTCGTCTGGGATTTGGTCGTGAGGACCACGCAGAAAAACGAAGTATGGCGAGATCAAGATGCAAAACTTCTATGGAGCGATGATTCGCTTTTTGTAGTCGGAAACCAGCCCACACTTCTCGCCTTCTGCGAGGATCCTGAACAGGGCAAAGATGTGAAGGGCAGTCTCTTGGTCTCTTATCGGTTGCCGACACTTGACGAGTACAAAGCGGCTGAAAGCCATGGCATACGCAGCGTCCTTCGCAGCATTGAAGCAGTTCTCTTCTGGGCATCCACTCTCTATGGGGGCACGGATGCCTGGTACTTCGCGGATGGCGAGTTGAAACACATGAACCTCAACAATGCTGACGAATATTTTCGCGCACATTGCGTAGCGCAGAGCAATTGATCGTTCACGCCCCCTCTGCCTGTTAGAGAGTTCGGGGATGGTGCTCCCGCCACGTTTGATCGTCGGCAGCATGCGCGCTGCGTGAGACCTCCGAGACCGGCCCGGCGTCACGGTTTTTCGAAACGTGCTGCCGCGGCCCAAGGAGGCCCCATGTCCGATGACCCACTGTGCCCGCGCGATCATGCCGAGGCGGTTGCCCTGTTCCGTACCGAGGTGGTCGGCGCGTTCGCCAGGCGCGAGCTGATGCGCGGCGAGCTCGCGTCCGCACTCCGCGCCCTGGCCAAGCTGCGCAGACCTGCGTCTTGCGCGCGCCTCGCCACCGCATCCCGCAAGCCGGCTTTCGCCTCACCTACTGCCACAACGCCACCCTCGGGCGCCGCGACTTCTATCGCCAGCTCTGCGTCGCGCTTGGCCTCACCCCCGCCGCCTCTCCCCAGAGCCGGGGGCATTTGAGCCCCATTCGGGTTGCTCGAGAGAGACCAACCGGTGGGCGCTCGGAAAATCAGCGCGAAGGCACGTGATCCGGCTACCTCTGCCTGGCCCGTTTCTATTCGTCGCGCGCCGAAGTGCCTTCCATTTGACGGGACTTTGGGTATCTTGCGCGCCTCAATCCAGGACGGCCTCGCGTCGTCGCCAAAACACAGGTAGGTCATGGCTCACTCGATCGACAAAATTCGCAACATCGGCATCTCCGCTCACATCGACTCCGGGAAGACGACGCTCTCCGAGCGCATCCTCTTCTACACGGGCATGATCCACGCCATCCACGAGGTCCGCGGCAAGGACGCTGTCGGCGCCAAGATGGACTCGATGGATCTCGAGCGCGAAAAGGGCATCACCATCCAGTCCGCCGCGACGTTCTGCGAGTGGGGCGACATCAACATCAACCTCATCGACACGCCTGGACACGTCGACTTCACGATCGAGGTCGAGCGCGCCCTCCGCGTGCTCGACGGCGCGATCCTGGTGCTCGACTCCGTCGCTGGTGTGCAGTCGCAGTCGATCACCGTCGACCGCCAGATGAAGCGCTACAGCGTTCCGCGCCTCGCCTTCATCAACAAGATGGACCGCGCCGGTGGCAACTACCACCGCGTCTCCCAGATGTTGAAGGAGAAGCTGCACCACCACCCGATCAACGTCCAGATGCCGATCGGCGCCGAAGACAAGTTCAAGGGCGTCATCGACCTGGTGATGATGCAGGCCTACTACTTCGACGGCGACAACGGCGAAGACGTCCGCAAGGAAGCCATCCCGGCAGAGCTCGCCGAGGAAGCCAAGCAGCGCCGCCACGAGATGCTCGAGCAGCTGGGCGACTTCGACGACGAGATCGCCATGGCCTTCCTCGAGGGTCACGAAGTCACGCCGGAGAAGCTGAAGTCGGTCATCCGCGCGGCCACGCTCGCCCTCAAGGCGACGCCGGTGTTCCACGGCTCCGCGCTCAAGAACAAGGGCGTGCAGGTCCTGCTCGACGGCGTCGTCGACTACCTGCCGAACCCGACCGAGATCGTCAACGAAGCCCACGACCAGAACAAGAACGAGGAGAAGGTGGTCCTCGAGTCCACCGCCAGCAAGCCGTTCGTCGGTCTCGCGTTCAAGCTGGAAGACGGCAAGTACGGCCAGCTCACGTACGTCCGCGTCTACCAGGGCAGGATCACCAAGGGCGAGTTCATCGTGAACTGCTCGGCGGGCCAGAAGAAGGTCAAGCTGCCGCGCCTCGTCCGTATGCACTCGAACGAGATGAACGAGATCAGCGAGGCCCAGGCCGGCGACATCGTCGCGCTGTTCGGCGTGGAGTGCGCCTCGGGCGACACGTTCACCACCGGCGAGGTCATCTACACGATGACCTCCATGCACATCCCCGACGCGGTCATCTCGCTCGCGGTGTGGCCGAAAGAGAAGGACGGTCAGGTCAACTTCTCGAAGGCGCTCAACCGCTTCACCAAAGAAGACCCGACGCTCCGCGTTCACCGCGACGAAGAGTCGGCCCAGACCATCATCTCGGGCATGGGCGAGCTCCACCTCGACATCTACGTCGAGCGCATGAAGCGCGAGTACAAGTGCGAGGTCGTGACCGGCAAGCCGCAGGTTGCGTATCGCGAGACCATCACCAAGAAGGCCGAGTTCAGCTACACCCACAAGAAGCAGACGGGTGGTAAGGGCCAGTTCGCCAAGGTCATGGGCTACATCGAGCCGCTCCCGGCCGATGCCGTCGAGAGCTACGAGTTCGTCGACGATACCGTCGGCGGCTCGATCCCGCGCGAGTTCATCAGCGCCTGCGAGAAGGGCTTCAAGGAAGCGGTCTCGAAGGGCTCGCTCATCGGCTTCCCGGTCGTCGGCGTCCGCATCGCGGTCAACGACGGCGCTTCCCACGCGGTCGACTCGTCCGAGCAAGCGTTCAAGACGGCCTCCATCATGGGCTTCCGTGATGGCTACTCCGAGGCGAAGCCCACCATCCTCGAGCCGATCATGAAGGTCGAAGTGCAGGCGCCCGAGGAGTTTCAGGGCGCCGTCATGGGTCAGATCAACCAGCGCCGCGGCATGATCATCGGCTCCGAGAACCAAGAGGGCTACGTGGTCGCCACCGCCGAGGTTCCGCTGAACGAGATGTTCGGGTACTCCACCGACCTTCGCTCCGGCACCCAGGGCAAGGGCGAGTTCACCATGGAGTTCCTCAAGTACGCGCCGGTGCCGAAGCAGGAGCAGGAGCTCCTCATGGCGCAATACAAAGAGAAGAAGGAAAAGGAGCAGGCCAGCCGTTAGGCCGTCGCGCTTTCACGCAGCACATAGACAAAGGCCAGGCTCCCGCTCCGGGACCTGGCCTTTGTCTTTGGCCTACAAGCTGATGTCTTGCGCCTGCTGCTCGACATCGTGCGCGTTCACCGAGATCGGATACAGCGTGCCGTTCACCTTGAGCGCGTACGTGTCCGGCAACACCGACGACGCGCTCCAGTAGCCGGCAGCGTCGGTCTTCATCGCGAAACGGCCCGCGATGGAAGAGCCGTTCTTGCGCACGAGCTCGATGGCCTGGTCGGGCACCCCATCCGTGTTGACCGTACCCGTCATGATGTCGGTCACGGTCTGCGTGACCAGGCGCCCGGACAGCGTCACGCGCGTCGACGGCGAGGAGGAGGACGCGACGCCATCGCAGGAAGCGGCGTTCTGTCCGCCGATGCAGTAGTCGATGGGGACAAGGGAGAAGTCTGGCTGCGGGAGGTTGCTGCGCAAGTTGATCATCACCGCGTAGTTCGCAGGCGGAAGCTGCGAGCTGACGTAGGTGCTCGTCACGTTGCCGCCCTGCATCCCGAGGGCGACCTTGGCGTAGGTCTTCGCCTTTACAGAATCGATGATGACGAGGTCGAGGATCCCATCGAGTCCGCTGAGATCAGCGTTGAGTAGCGTCTGCGCCTCGAACCTCACACCCACCGCGATCGCGCACGACGAGCGGCCCGTGCAGTCGAAGCTGTAGGGCAAGGACGGAGCCCCGGCCGCGAGCTCGATGTGGCCGAGCTGGTTCTTGCTGGGGTCGAGGGTACCGCCCGGACGAACCTCGCCAGTGACCGTGGTGGTGCCATCGCCGGCATCGCCGCCAGGCGCGCAACCCGTGAGCGTGGCGGCGAGCGGCAAGAGACCGAGGGCGATGCGGAGGGCAAAGGAGGTGCGCATGGAGTGTCTGTAGAGCAGGTGCCGTGCCGGAATTGGCACCAATGGTTCTGGTTAGTTGACGGCAACTGGGGACTGTTGACCTGGGGACGGGCTCGGCCTAGTCCCACGATTGGCAGTACGATCGTCGGCCATGGTTTCAGCGGGCATGACCCTCGATGGACGGTATCGGCTCGTGCAGGAGCTCGCGTCCGGCGGGATGGGAACCGTGTGGGAGGCCGAGCAGCTCGCGCTCGGCAAGCGCGTCGCGGTGAAGCTGCTGCACCCCGCGGTGTCCGAGGTGCCGGGCATCGCGGCGCGCTTCGAGCGCGAGGCCCGCGCGACGAGCGAGCTCAGCGATCCGCACATCGTTCGTGTCATCGACTTCGGACGAACCAGTGACGGACTGTTGTTCCTCGTGATGGACCTCCTCGACGGTCGCACCCTCGGCGACATGCTCGATCTCGGGGAAGCCTTCACCGCGGCACGCGCCGTTTCGATCGTCGATCAAGTCCTGTCGGGGCTCGAGACCGCGCACGCGCGCGACGTGGTGCACCGCGATCTCAAGCCCGACAACGTGATGCTCGTCCTCGGCAAGGATGGCGAGCACGTCCAGCTCCTCGACTTCGGCATCGCCGCGGTGCGCGGTGACGAGAACACCACGAAGCTCACGCAGACCGGCGCCGTGATGGGCACGCCCGCGTACATGGCGCCCGAGCAAGCGATGGGCCAGCCCGTCGACGCGCGCACCGATCTCTACGCGGTCGGCACGATCTTGTACGAGCTCCTCTCCGGCGAGCCCGCGTACCCCGGCGTCAACTACAACCAGATCCTGCACGCGATCCTCCTCGGTGAACCGGTGCCGCTCCTGCGTTTGCGCCTCGGCCTCCCGCCGGTGCTGTACGCCATCGTGACGCGGGCGATGGCGCGGTCACCGGAAGACCGGTACGACAGCGCAGCCGACTTCCGCGAAGCCCTGCGTGGCGTGCCCGTTGCTGCGCTCCCACCCCAGGCGCAGCGCTTCCACATGCCGTCGAAGCTCGTAGTGACCGACCTCGGCAGCACGAAGCCAGCGCCCCCTTCGCCCGAGCCCGTGTGGGGACAACCGCGGCGACGCGTGCCCACGCCAGCGCCGGCGCCCCCGCCGGCGTTCTCGCCCGAAGATGCGCCGGCGCTCGAGCTCGACCGGCCGCCTCCGCCGGACCCGGGGCCCGCGTCCGCTTCGCACGGATCGTCGTGGCAGTCGTTCCTGCCGATCCTCGGCGTGCTCGCGCTCTTGCTCGCGTCCCTCGGCGGCTACTTCCTGCGCGCCAAGAAGAGCACCGCCAACGTGACCATCGAGCTGAAGATGATCCCGCGCGGCGCGAAGCTGAGCCTCGACGATACGCCGACGGATGCCACCCGGCTGGTGCTGCCGATCTCGCCGGAGGTGCACACCCTGCGGGTGGAGGTCGCTCACCAAGCACCGCGCCTCATCCGCTTCTCTGCGCAGCGCGATCAAATCCTCGACGTGGGTGGCAGGTAAATCAGAATGAGCACGATCCAGATCTTCGGTACCAAGAAGTGCGCCGAGACGCGCAAGGCAGAGCGCTGGTGGAAAGAGCGCGGCATCAAGGTGCACTCGGTGGACCTCAAGCAGAAAGCAATGTCCCCCGGCGAGCTGAAGTCGGTGGCGCAACGGGTGGGCGGGCTCGACAAGCTCGTCGACAGAGAGTCACCGCGTTACCGCGAGCGCGGGCTGCACGTGTCGAGCTACGCGGGGGCGATGCTCGAGAAGATCTTGCTCGAAGAACCTCTGCTGCTCGTCACGCCGATCGTGCGCAACGGTGCGCAGGCCACGCTCGGCTACGTGCCAGAGGAGTGGGAAGCGTGGTTGCGCAGCTGAGCTCGGTGCGGCGCGGTCACAAGCGGTAGCGATCGAGGGCGAGCGCGCCTTGCACGGTGGCGTAGAGGCCGTTGCAGCGCGTCTTCAAGAACGGATGCTCGCGCACGTCACGCAGGATGCCTTGCAGCGTGCTGTCGTCGAGATCGGGCTCGCGCGAGTAGATGTCCATGCCGGGCGCGGTGCCCACGTTGGAGCGACCGAAGTACGTCACGGCCCATTTGCCACCGGGGTCCACCATCAGCACCCACCACGGGCTCTTGATGATGTGGAGCAGCCCGTCGCCACGCCACAGGAAGCGTCCCGGCGAGATCTCCACGTCGACACCGCCGAGTGTGTCGGGCTTCACGTCGCGCCCGAAGAAGCTCTTCGCGCCGAAGCGCAACGTGTCAAGCCACGCACGCTTGCCATCGCGATCGGGCAGCGGCTCGTACGTCACCGTGGGATCGATTCGATTTCGCCAGTAGCCATAGTTGGTTACGAGGATGTGCCAAAGGCCGAGGAAGGCGTCGGCATCGAAGGCAGGTTGTGCGTCGGGGACGATCGCGCTCATGCCATCGTCCTGCGGTCACCACTCGCGCGAGCACCGCGCGGTGGGGGAGGCTCACGCAGCTTTGCTGCGTGAGGGGGGACGGGAACGTCCCCCCCTGACAGGCGTGCCAAAGGCCGAGGAAGGCCTCGGCATCGAAGGCGGGTTGTGCGTCCGGCAACGCCCTCACTTCAACACCGTGTACTTTCCGCGACCATTGACCGGCTCTTCCACGCCGACCACGTAGTCGGCGCGACGATTGCGGGCCTCGTCGGTGTTGTCGGCCGTCTTCACCTTCGGCTGCTCCTCACCGAAGCCGGCATAGAACAGCGGCAGCGGCAACCCGCGATCGCGAAACCACGCGGCGATCGCCTTGGCGCGGGCTTGCGACAGCTTGCGGTTGTCGTCGCTGCCACCGACGGTGTCGGTGTGCCCGGCCACGTACACACGCACCGCGAGCGAGGACTCGTTCTTCCGCACCTTCTCCACGGCCGCGACGATCTTCGCGTAGCTGGCGTCGAGCTTCGATTCTTCCGATGGCGGGATTGCGGATTGGGCCGATGGGAAGATCACCTCTTCGTGGGCGATGGAGACCGACCACGGGATCAGCTTCAACGTCGTCGTGTCGCCGCCTTCGCCGGTCACCACGAGATCGAGGCGCAGCACCGGTTGCGCGCTGGGCTTCCACTGCAGCGCCACCCACGTGCCGGGGCGCTCCCCCACGAGCGACCGCTCGACTCGTGCCTGCTCGCTACCGTCTTCTCCCACGACGGATAGCTCGACCTGCTTGGCGATCGCGCTGACCTGCACCTCGAGCTTCCCGTGCTCCAGGTCGAGGTGCGCGCGATCGAAGGTCACGTGCAGCCCCACCGCATCGTGCGGGACGACCCAGCTTTCGAACGTGACCTCGTTCGTGATCTCGCCGCCCGCGGTCTTTACCACCAAGCGTCCCTTCCAGTGCGCATGGATTGCCTTTCCATCGCCCACGAGCAGCTCGGCGCGCGCACCGGCCACGATCGGCCCGGCCACGACGCGGAAGTGCTTTTTGTCCTCGAGCCGGTCGATCTCCAGCGTGATGGTGGAGACGTTCTCCTTCGCCAGCACCGTCAGCCTCGGCTTGCTGCCTACGGGCACGTTGTTGGTGAGCGTGAGCTCCACCGCATCAGCCTTTGCCATCCCTTCCGTCAGCAGCACAGCACAACACACCAGAAGCGCGCGCATCTGCGCACGGTAGCACGCGTGCTAAACTTTTCGCCCCGTGAGCACACCTCCAGACTTCTGGCAGTTCCGCGGCACCGACAAGTACCTCACCTCGTCGGGTCTCGAGGCCGCCGTCAACTGCGCCATTGCGCTCGAGCGCCCACTGTTGGTGCGCGGCGAACCCGGCACCGGCAAGACGGTCCTGGCCGAGGCGATCGCAGCGGGCCTGCAGACCCGCCTCATCCACTGGCCCGTGAAGTCGACGACGCGCGCGCAAGACGGCTTGTACGTGTACGACACGGTGCAGCGCCTCTACGACTCGCGCTTCGGCGATGGCGATCCCTCCGTGAAAGTCAGCGACATCCGTCGCTACATCAGGCTCGGACCGCTCGGCGAGGCGTTCTCGGCGAAGGAGCGCGTGGTGCTGCTCATCGACGAGATCGACAAGGCCGACATCGAGTTCCCGAACGATCTGCTGCACGAGCTCGACCGCATGCGCTTCACGATCACCGAGACGCAAGATCAGGTGGTCGCGCAGGTGCGCCCGGTGGTGATCATCACGTCGAACGCGGAGAAGGAGCTGCCCGACGCTTTTCTCCGTCGCTGCGTGTTTCACTTCATCGAGTTCCCGGACCGTGAGCTGATGACGCGCATCGTGAAGGTGCACCACGGCCAGCTCGACAAGAAGCTGCTCGAGAGCACGATGCAGGCGTTCTATGCGCTGCGCGACGAGGAGCGGCTGCGCAAGAAGCCATCCACGTCGGAGCTCATCGACTGGATCGCGGCGCTGCGTCGCGCCGGCATGAATTCGGTGGAGCTGGAGAAGGGCCTGCCCTTCCTCGGCGTGTTGTTGAAGCGCGAGCAAGACCTGGTGCAATTCGCCGAGCGGCAAGCTGGCCACAAGGGCAACGCCTGAGCGGGAACGAGGACCTCATGATGCTCACCAAGACCGGACTACAACTCGACGTAGATGTCGCTCTCGTCTCCCTGTCTGCCGACCTGTTCGGCAAGTCGCCCAGCGTCTACAGCGCAACCATCCGGCGCGCCCTCGACGCCGCGCGGGCCGTCGTCGAAGAGCTGAAGACGAAGCCCGACTCCGCGTCCGACACGCTCTCGCACTACGACGACATCTCGCTCCTCCTCGGTGACGCCGCGTCGATTACGTCGGTGATGCGCAACGGCCATCCCGATCGCGCCATGCGTGACGCCGCCGATGCCGCCGAGCAGGAGATCGAAGCGCTCTC
This sequence comes from Myxococcales bacterium, assembly GCA_043741435.1. Lineage (GTDB taxonomy): Bacteria > Myxococcota_A > Polyangia > Palsa-1104 > Palsa-1104 > JBDTCO01. Next base: position 4,159 of record JAYUBF010000120.1, on the reverse strand, counting down.
GACGGAGATCGGCCTGGATCGCGGCATCTACGACGCGCTCTCGAAGGCCGAGGCGGAGTGCCAGGCTCGCCCGGATGCGCTCGATGCCGCCGGCAAGCACCTGCTCACCAAGTCGATCAAGGACATGCGCCGCGGCGGCGTCGACCGCCACGAGAAGACGCGTGCCGAGGTGCGCCGCCTGCGCGAGGAGCTGGTGCTCATCGGCCAGGAGTTCGGCAAGAACATCGTCGAGGACGTGCGCTCGGTGGAGCTCGCCCCCGCCGAGCTGGACGGACTTCCCGCGGACTACGTCGCGAGCCATCCGCCCGGCGCGAACGGCAAGGTGAAGCTCACCAGCGACAACACCGACTACGTTCCGTTCATCACCTATGCGAAGCACGCGGGCGCGCGCGAGAAGCTGTGGCGGGCATACCGTGCGCGGGCGCAGCCGCAGAACCTCCCGGTGCTCGATCGCTTGCTGCGCCGTCGCCACGAGCTGGCCACACTGCTCGGCTACGCGTCGTACGCAGCGTATGCGACGGAAGACAAGATGATCGGCTCGGCAGAGAAAGCCGCCGCGTTCATCGAGGAGATCGCGCAAGCGTCGGGCTCACGCGCTGCCCGAGACTACACGCAGATGCTCGATCGCAAGCGCCAGGAGCCGGGCTGCGCAGCGGCCACCGAGGTGGATCCGTGGGATGCGGCGTACCTGTCCGATCGCGTGAGCGAGGAGCAGGCCGACTATTCCGCGCAGACGGTGCGACCGTACCTCGAGTATCAGCGTGTGGAGTGCGGCGTGCTCTCCACGATGGAGCGCTTGTTCGACGTGCAGTTCGTCCCGGCCACGAGCGCCCAGTCGCTGGCGTCACGCTGGGACGGCTCGGTGAAAATCCTCGATGTCTATGATGGCAAGGCGGATGGCAAGGCGGATGGCAAGGCGACGGGGATGGATAGCCGTGCGCTCGGTCGCATCTACCTCGACATGCATCCGCGCGACGGCAAGTACAAGCACTACGCGCAATTCACGTTGCGCTCGGGCGTCAATCGTCCGGGCCGTGAACGCCTCCCCGAAGGTGCGCTGCTGTGCAACTTCCCCGATCCGGCGAAGGGTCTCGCGCTGCTCGAGCTCGATCAAGTGCGCACGTTCTTCCACGAGTTCGGTCACCTCATGCACCACGTGCTCGGGGGACAGACGCCCTGGGCCGGCGTGAGTGGCGTGGCCACCGAGTGGGACTTCGTCGAGGCGCCGTCGCAGCTGCTCGAGGAGTGGGCCTGGGACTGGGACACGCTCGGCGCGTTCGCGAAGCACCACGAGACGGGCGAAGCGTTGCCGAAGGCACTGCTCGACAAGGCAGGCGCAGCCGATCAGCTGGGCAAAGGCCTGTGGGTGCGCCAGCAGATGTTCTACGCGGCGCTGAGCCTCGAGTATCACCGTCGAGATCCGGCCACGTTCGACACCACGTCGCTGATGAAGGAGCTGCAAGCGCGCTACACGCCCTATCGCTTCATCGAGGGCACCGCGTTCCAGGCGTCGTTCGGTCACCTGTCGGGCTACTCCGCCGTCTACTACACGTACATGTGGTCACTCGTCATCGCGAAGGATCTGTTCTCCGCCTTCCGCGCGGCGGGCCTCTTCGACGCGAAGAAGACCCGCGCCTATCGCGATGAGGTGCTCGCGCCCGGCGGCTCACGTCCCGCAGCCGAGCTGTGCGAACGCTTCCTCGGCCGCCCGTACGACGTGGCGGCGTACCGCATCTGGCTCGACGGCGGATGAAGGCTGCGTGAAAACCGAAACCCTGGTTATGGCCTGCGTCGGCCTGGCGTTCTTCGTCCTCGGCGTCCTCATGACCCTTCGCGAGGGCGTCGCACCCTGGGATGTCACGGACGGACGCGGCGCGATCTGGGCGCGCCTGCTGGGAGAGGCGCGCGCGGTGAAGCTGACGCGTTACTTCTTCGGCCCATTGACGGCTGTCCTCGGGGTGTTCGCCTTGCTGGCGTCGCTGATGTGTCCCTAGCAGCTTGCCGATACCGTTGGTATATGGCATCCTGCATTCATGGATTCCGCCAAAGTTTTCACGACCGGTCGAAGCCAGGCGGTGCGCTTGCCCAAGGCCTATCGTTTCAGCACCGACGAAGTCTTGATCGAGCGCCTAGCCGATGGCGCCGTGTTGCTGCGCCCCAAGCCACAAGGCCCACTCGGCGATCGGCTGTGGGCAATTCTCGACGGACTGCCCGACGACCAGAGCTTCGTTCGCCCTGACCAGGGCACGCCAGAGGTCCGCGACTGGCTCGACGATCCGCCCGTCCAGGCACCGGCACGAAAGAAGCGGCCGCTCGCGAAGCGATAGCCGATGTTCCTGCTCGACACCAACACCTGCATCTACGCCATCCGCCGCCGCCCCCCTGGCTTGCAAGCGCGCCTGAACTCCCTCGACGCCGACCATGTAGCGCTGTCGGTTCTGGTCGCGATGGAGCTGGAGGTCGGTGCGATGCGCGCGCAATCGCCCGCCTACGCGCCAGCGGTACAGGCCTGGTTGTCGGTCTTCAAAATCTTGCCGCTCGGGGACGGGGCCCGTGAGGACTTCGCGCGCATAAAGTGCGATCTGATGGCGCGCGGTCTGATGATCGGCCCGATGGACCTGCTGATTGCCGCGCATGCGCTTGCTCTGGGCGCCACGCTCGTCACCAACAACGAGCGCGAGTTCAAGCGCGTGAAGGGTCTGAGGACGGAGAACTGGGTGGGCCGCTGACCAGGCCGACCCGGTCGACCTCGCCGCCGGCTGCGGCATCGGCTCCGCTGCTCAGGTTCGTTCCGCCGCATGCCGCGAGCGCGAGCGACCCCACGAGCGACCTGAAGGCCAATGCGCGAAGAAAGTGGTTCATCGTCGGTGTGTTCATGTTGTCGGCGTCCGTAACACACCCGGCGCGAGGAGCAAACCGGGGTTCTTCGCGACATGCTGCGACTTCTCACCGCGGAAGCCATCGGCATGACGTTCGCCCTCTTGTTCGCCGTTCCAGCCCACGCCGGCGACGTCGTGAAGACGCTACAGCGCGGGACGGAGAGCGTCGCCAAGGATCCGTACCGACGTGACCTCAGGCTGCGCACCGCAAGGGGCGAGCTCACGCTGCGTCCCAACGCGGTCGCCGTGAGCGTGGAGCACGAGTTTCTCCGAAACTGGTTTAATTTTCGCTACTTTATCGCACACGTAGTCGGTTTAACACCTTGACGCGCGAGCCGCCATTCCGGATGCTGGGTTACCGTTGTTCTTCGACGATCAACCGCATCAGGGGAGGACGAGAATGCGAAGTCGCTTCATTCGTGGAATCTTCGTGGCGCTCATTTCGGTCGCTGCCGGGAGCGCACCTGCGATGGCAAATGGGCGCGGCGAGCACCGCGGCGCTGGCGGTCCGGGAGAGGACGATCACCAGCACGATCGCGGTTGTCGCAATCACGATCACTGCCGAGACGTAGAAGGCCCCTTCACTTCCACGATCGTTCCACCGCCGACGTGCACCTCGCCGGTCGGCCTCTGCACCCACGGCATTCTGCACGGGGATCTCGAAGCGACCTACGACTTTGTCGCCGACACGCTGATGGACGCGAACGATCCGGCGCACCCGGGCCGTCAAGTCTATACGGGCACGAGCACCATCACGCCGCTGTCGCACGCCAACCTCATCGGCCAGCTGTTCAGCGACGATGATGGCTTTCTCGATCCGGACGCCTTCGGCCACGCGATTTTCGAGACCACGGTCCACGTGAACCGCGGCACCAAGCTCGAGAAGCACACCGACGGCACGCTCATCGCGTCGGGCAACCTCGACTTCACCACCGGCGCAGCCGTCGGCACCTACATCGGCGAGCTCTGCCGCCGCTTCCGCTGGTAGCGATCTAAACAGCAACGCATTGTTCGGAGGTCAAAGGTTGCGTTGCTGTTTAGTCTATTTCATCGGGCGTGCCGCCCGCCCTGCCGGCCGAGCCGTCAGGGTCCCGCCCTGCTCACGCGGCGACTTCGCCGCGACGCAGCCTTTGGCTGCTCAGTTTTGACTCGGGCTCCGCGCGACTCTGGCTAGTAGTCCATTTCGGAAATAGCGCTCACAAAGTTGACCATCGTTCACGGCTCCTGTACCAGGGTTATCAAGCGCTTGGCTAGCTCGACGGTATTCGTGTGTCCGGAGC
>JAYUBF010000119.1:0-6587 GCA_043741435.1 Myxococcales bacterium | reverse complement strand
GAGCCGTCAGGGTCCCACCCTGCTCACGCGGCGACTTCGCCGCGACGCAGCCTTTGGCTGCTCAGTTTTGACTCGCGCTCCGCGCGACTCTGGTTAGTCGGCTCAGGCTTCGTCGGAGGACGCGGCGGTCTTCGGCACGGGCACGGAGCGGTCTTCGGCAGCACTGGGAAAGCTGAGGACGCTGGCGTGCACACCGCTCGTGCGCGAGCCACGCTCCTCGAGCGCGAGCCACAGGTAGCGCCGCTCCGAGTCGGTGCGTGCGAGCTCGCGGACTACCGGTGAGCGTTTCTCGAGCACGCGCGCGAGCGCACCGGCGACGTCGGGCTTGCCCTGGCAGATCGGCAGATCGGCGAACGTCCGCACCGCGCTGCGCGGATGAAGGCTGGTGAGCTCGAGGAAGCGCTGGTTCGCATAGCGCAGCGTGCCGTCGATCTCGAACATGGCGATGGGGATGGGGCTCTGCATCAGCTGCACCGGCAACTGCGTGGTCACCGCGCCGCCCGTGACGGGGGCATGCCGGCTGCGCATGCCGCTCATGCTCATGAACGTACGGAGCTCAAACTGGAATTGCTCGACGGTTTGATGACGCTCGTCTGGATCACGCGCGAGCGCGCGCATCACGATGTCGTCGATGCGCGTGTCGAGCTTCACGTCCTCATCGACGAGCTTCGACGGCGCGGTCGGCAGGATGCCTTCCAGTTGCTGGCGGATGACCTCGAGCACGTTGCCTTGGTACGGCCGGCGGCCGGTGATGAGCTCGTAAAAGATCACGCCGAGGGCGTACACGTCGCATCGCGCGGTGGGCTCGGCACCTTTGAGCCGCTCGGGCGCCACGTACGGCGGCGTCCCGCCGTGCCCGCTGTTGCGCATGTCCTGGCGGAAAGAGAGACCGAAGTCGAGCAGCTTGGCGAGGTGCACGCGGCGGTTCTCGCCCGCGACGCGCACCAGGAAGACGTTGTCAGGCTTGATGTCGCAGTGCACGACACCGCGGCCATGCGCGTAGCGCACCGCGCTCGCGACTTGATCGAGGATGTCGCACGCGATGCGTGGGGGCAGCGCACGCTCGTCGAGGCGTTGCCGCAACGTCTCGCCCTCGAGCAGCTCCATCACCAGGAAGTAGCCGCAGGTCTCGTCGATGCCGAAGTCGGTGACCGAGACGATGTTGGGGTGGCTCAGCGAGCTGGCCAGGCGCGCTTCACGAAAAAAGTGATCGCGCGACGACTGATCGACGTGCTTCCCGGTGGGAAGGAGCTTCACGGCGAATGCGCGATCGAGCTCCACGTGGAAGGCCCGCCACACCTCACCCATACCGCCGCGATTGATGGGCGCGTCCAAACGGTAACGCCCATCGAGGACTGACCCGCTTCCCTTGTTTTCGGCCATCCAGCCTCTACGATATCCCGGCTGTAGCTGTGCTTGACGAGAAAAACCACCAACGAACGTGGATCACGGGAGTCTTAGTGGCGACCGGGTGGCGTCTGGTAGGTTGCCCACCGTGGCGCGGCGGACCGGAAGCGTGGGCAAAAGCATGGGAGAGGCCGCAGGGTTCTCGTGTAGGCCTGGCACGGCCGGTGTGAGCGTCGTGGGCGCTGCGATCTGGTGCGATACCGCGCGTCGCCGCGCGATGTGCTTCGTGTCGCGCCCGGACGCGCAGCTGGGGCGCGGGCGTGCCGATCGCATCGTGACCACCGAGCGCACCGCCTCGGTGCGGGTCGCACTGGGCCTGGTGTGCGACGAGCCGTTGCTCGCGCGCTTCGGCCGGCCCTTCCTGCTCGGGCGCGCGCGCCTCGAGCTCTTGCCGTCGGGCGCGATGTCCGGCGCTGCTCAGTTGTTGGTCGAGCTGCCGGGGTGGCGTGGTCTGTACGCGGGAACGGTGAACCCGCTCGCGCTGCCCGGGGCCGAGCCTGCACAGGTCCGCGCGTGTGACGAGGTGGTGCTCGACGCACCGATGGCAGGCGGCGTGATCGATGGCATGGCCGGTCTCACGGCCGCCGTGGCGGCGCGGGGCGACGGGCCGCTGGCGGTGAGCCTCGACGGCCTCGAGGCGTTGGTGCCGATCGTCACGCACCTCGGCGCGCAGCGCATCGCGCTCGGCACGAAGCTGCGACGCTTGCGACGCCTGTGGCCAGCGTTGCGAGAGACGCTGACCCGACGTGAGGATGCCGACGTGGTGATCGAAATGGGTGGCGCCGAGGATGCGCTGCCCGTCTCTCCGGGGGCACGCTCGATCTGTGGCCTGGGCCTCGGTTTGCGAGCGAGCGCGCAAGACCTCGATCGTTGGCTCGCCGACACCGGGGCGACCCGGGTCTCGGTCCGCGTCGGCGCGTCGCACCTACAAGAGGCCGGCGCCGATCTGTTGGTCGGCCTCTTGAGAGCGCGTGGCGTGGTGGCCACTGCCGTCGCTGCGCCGCGTCAGCTCGTCCTCTTCGGCTGACCCAGCGGAGGCGAGATTTTGCAAGTTGGGCGACGGGCGGACTATGATTTGCGGCCAATGAATCGCAACGCCCGCCTGTGGGTCGCCGCCTGTGCCGGCGCGATCGTCGCCTTCGTGCTGGCGACTGTCGTGTCTCAAGTGCTTCCCGGCGGTGTCATGGTCGCGCTCGCCGTCGCTGCGCTGGGGGTCGTGCCGCTCCTCCTCGTCTCCTTGCAACTCACCGAGGCGCTGTTTGCCCTCGAGTCGCGCGCCGCGGCGACGGAGCAAGCGGAGCACCACCGCGCAGGCGGCATCTCCGACTCGCGCGTGGGCTTCGAGCGCCAGGGCGTGTCGATCGAGGAGACCTCGTCGTCGATGCACGAGATGTCGGCCTCGCTGCGGCAGATCGCCTCGTCGGTGGAGACGCTCGCCGCCTCCGCCGAGGAGTCGTCGTCGTCCATCCTCGAGATGTCGGCTGCGAACGACGAGGTGGCCGAGAACATGTCCAACCTCGCGGGCGCCGTGCAGGAGTCGGCCACCTCGATCGAACAGATGACGTTCTCCATCCGCGAGGTCGCGAAGAACGTCGAAGCGCTGTCCAACACCGCCGAGGAGACCTCTTCGGCCATGTCCGAGATGGACTCGTCGATCCGGCAGGTAGAGAACAACGCGAACGAGACCGCGCGGCTGTCGGAAGAAGTGTCGCGCGCGGCGAGCGTCGGTGCCGGCTCCATCGGCCAGACCATCGACGGCATCAAGAAGATCAAGGATAGCTCCGAGGAGACGGTCCGCATCATCTCCAGCCTCGGCGGCAAGATCGGGGAGATCGGTCGCATCCTCGAGGTCATCGACGAGGTCGCCGAGCAAACCAACCTCCTCGCGCTCAACGCGGCCATCATCGCCGCGCAGGCCGGCGACCACGGCAAGGGCTTCGCGGTGGTCGCCGACGAGATCAAAGACCTCGCCGAGCGCTCGGCCTCGTCCACGAAGGAGATCGCCGACCTCATCAAGAGCGTGCAGAAGGAATCAGAGAACGCGATCGGCGCCGTCGAGCGCGGCGCGCGTTCGGTGGACGACGGCGTGAAGGTGTCTCATCAAGCCGAAGAAGCGCTGCGCCGCATCCTCGACGCAGCCGATCGATCGACGCAGATGGTGCGCGAGATCGCGCGTGCCACCGTCGAGCAAGCACGCGGGTCGAAGCAGGTCACCGACGCCATCCAGTCCATCGCCGATCGCACCCAGGAGATCGCGCGCGCGACGAGCGAGCAAGCGAAGGGCTCGGAGCAGATCATCCGCTCGGCGGAGCGCATGCGCGTCATCACCAAGCACGTCGAACGTTCTTCCCAAGAGCAGAATCGCGGCGGCAAGCAGATCTCGAAGGCCGTGGAGTCGATCTCCGAGATGGTGTCGCAGCTCAACACGGCGCAACGCGAGCAAGCGAAGGGCGCCGAGAGGCTCTTGGCCTCGGTCGAGAACCTGCGCCAGCTGAACCAAGAACAGTCGCAGCGGTTCGAGCGTGACGTCGTGCTCGCGCATCCGCCGCCCCAAGCGCGCAACTAGCCCGTAACGCTTGCTCGTCGGTAATCGGCGTCGTATGCTCGACCTTGGATGTTTGGTCTCGGCGCGACGGAGCTGGTGGTCATCTTGGTGCTCGCGCTCATCTTGCTCGGGCCGAAGCGCTTGCCCGATGTGGCGAGCGGGCTCGGCAAGGCCATCCGGCAGTTCCGCAAGGCCACGCGCGATCTCACCGACCAGCTCGATATCGACGATGAGGTGAAGGCGCCCTTCCGCGAGCTAAAGGCCGCTCTGCGCGACGAGCCGGCGCCATACGTCGCGCCGGCGCCGTACGTTGCGCCGGCCGCCGACAATGCACCGCGCCCGGTCACCACGACTTCACCTCCGCTGACGGCGACTGCGCCCGTCGACCAGAACTTCACGGCACCAACGCCCACCACGGTCGCCCCCTCCGCGGAGCCATCAGCGCCGATCGCCGAGTTGCCCGCTTCCGACACCCCCAAGGCCAGCTAGCTTGGCTGGCCGGGCAGCAGCCGCAGCGGCGGAGAGCGACGACCCGGAGGCGGCGTCCGACAGCGAGCCTCGTATGGGGTTCCTCGAGCACCTCGACGAGCTCCGCACCTGCATGCGCAACGCGTGCCTCGCGATCGTCGGCGCGTTCGCCATCACGTACTTCTTCCGCGCGTACCTGCTCGCCCTGTTCGCCAAGCCGCTCATCACGGCCTGGAAAGCGGCAGCGGCCACGTCGGGGCTCGGCAAGCCGGAGCTGGTCTTCACCTCCCCCGTCGAAGGCTTCATGGTCGAGCTGAAGCTCGCGCTCTTGGCCAGCATCTTCCTCGCGTCGCCCTTCATCTTCCGCGAGCTGTGGCGATTCATCTCGCCCGGGTTGTACGACCGAGAGCGCAAGTGGGGCATGTCCTTCATCGTCGTGTCGGTGTTACTCTTCGTCGGTGGCGCGATGTTCGCGTACATCTACGTCTTGCCCGCGAGCTTCAAGTACTTCCTCGGGTACGCCGGCGAGAGCATGAGCCACATCAACTCGGTGTTCCAGGGCACCGAGGTCAACATCAAGCTCTCGGAGCAGTTCTCCATCCGTCCCATGATCACCATGGACGAGTACTTTGGCCTCACGTCGATGTTGCTGCTCGTCTTCGGCGTGGTGTTCGAGCTCCCGCTGGTGCTATCGGTGGTGGCCGCCCTCGGCATCGTGTCCGCCAAGCAGCTATGGGGCTTCAACCGCTACGCGATCCTCATCTTTGCCGTCGCCGGCGCGGTGCTCACGCCCGGCGATCTTGTCGTCGGTCAGCTTGCCATGACCGCATCGCTCACCGTGCTGTACAACCTCAGCATCGTGGTGGCGCTGGTCGTCGGCAAGAAGAAGCCCGACGAAGAAGCGCTCGCCAAAACCTAGCCGGAAGCGCTAGGTCAGGCGGAACCACACGCCGGTGACTGCGGCGGTGATGAGGCCCCACACGGCGAGCGTGCGGAGGAACGCGGCCTGCGACTCGTCGTCGGCCTTCGTATCGAGCTCGGTGGCGTGGGCTTGCGCCGCCTCGAGTGGACGCAGGTGCTCGCGGCGGGCTTCCTCACGGATGTAGTCGACCTGTCGTTCGGCACGGCGTGCCATCGGCGCGGTGACCAACCACCCGAGGAGCAGACCTGCGACCACGCCGATGCCGACGCGCATTGGCGGGTTGTCGCGCATCTTGCCGCCGAAGAGTCGGCCGCGGACGGCGGCGTCCTCCGCGTCGCAGCTGGGACAGCGCCCACCGACCTTCAGATCGTTGTGCGTCGGGCAGCGCGGCACTTCGAAGGCGTCCTTCTCGGGCGGCGGAGGCTGCGAATGCATCGGGTCGCGCGGCGGACGATCGATCGCGATCTCGAGGGCGCTGCTGTCGTGTCCACTCGGACGAAAGCGATCCGCCGGTGGCTCCGGTGCGGCTGCCGGCGGAAGGCGCGGTGGCGCAGCAGCACGCGGCGGCGGTGGAACGGGTGCCGGTTTGGGCTTGGGCTTGGGATCGACCGGCTCGTCGAGATCGGAGAGCGCGAGTCTTGCGACGCGCGGCGCGGAGGCCGGCGGTGCGTCTTCTTCGCCGTCGAGCCCCACCAGCCCTGCGTCGAGGTTGAACATCGAGCCGAGCGAGTCGTCGGGCTTCGCACGCTGGAGGTCGCGGCCCGCGCCGGCGAACGCACCGATGTCTTCGACTTGCGGTCCGTCTGCATCGGGATCATCGGGGTTCGATGGCTCCAGATCGATGCGGATGCCCAGGGACTGCACGTGGTCCGCGATGCATTGCACGTCGTCGGCGGAGAGCTTGCCGCGCAGCAGCACCCGTTCACCGCGCGCGAGGGCGTGCTGTCGAGCGCCGTCGAGCGGATAGAGCTCGCACAGCGCCATCGTGAGATCGAGGCGCTTCTCGTCGGTGCCTGGCGCGACGATGTAGAGATCGAGCTTGGGTTGAGAGGACAAGGGAATGTGCGCTCAGTGTAACGCCGATGGGCGCGCGCGCGAGAAACGCACCATCTTCTAGCCCGAGCCCGTGGCAACCCCGTGGCAACATCTCGCCATTGATCTCAGCGGCCGCAAACGATCGATCTCAAAGACTTTTTCGCAACAACGACTGTTTCCTTCGTACCCGAGACGATTGCTCGTTGAGCG
>JAYUBF010000118.1:0-6587 GCA_043741435.1 Myxococcales bacterium | reverse complement strand
CTGTGATCGCTCACGTACGTGAAGCTGCCGCAGTGCCCACATATTCGAGCCTCCGGCTCGGGCGCCAGCGTGATCTGCTCGAACTCGACACCCTCAGGCCAACGAATGTGCGACATCAGCGCATTTGATCAGCTTGAGATCACCAAGTCAACTTTATGGTCCTTGAGCGGGTCGTTGCTTTCTTTTGACTCCCTGTAAGAACGAGTGAGATAGTCCGCCTCCGAAAACGTGCTCATCCGAGCGGGGGACCAACGGTTCTCCAGGACAACGACCTCGTGGTGGGCTGGAGGGGTTCCTGAATGCTATTTCGTGCCCGGATCGCGCTCGTAGCAGCGTTGGTGATAATCGGCGGGACGGTGCTCTGCGCAACGATCGCCGGCAGCGCGCTCAAGAGCAGCGCGGTCGATGGCGTGTCGGCCCGCGTGAATCAGGCCCAAGAGGCGTTCGCCTCTCTGGAGCGGATGCGCGGCATCGAGGTGACGAACGATGCGGCGCGCTTCGCACGTGAGGACGAGAGCGCGCAGGTGTTCGACAAGGCCGCCGGCGATCCGCAGCGCCAGGCAGCCTTCGCCGCCGTCGAGGTCTTCAACACGCGCCTGTCCAAGGACGGCCATAAGGCCGACATCGTGGCCATCCTCGGCGCGAACGGTCACGTGGTGGCGCGCGACCTCAACATCGGCGTGATGTTCGACGACGATCTCAAGGCCAAGTATCCCGCCGTCGGCAAGGCGCTCGACGGCATCGCTATCAAAGACCTTTGGCTGTTCGACGGTCACATGTACCGCGTCGCTGTTGCGCCCATCCGGTCCAAGGCCGGGCAGGTGGTCGGCGCCGTGCTCGTCGGCTACGTGACCTCGGCAAAGGACGCCATCGCGGACCACAAACGCCTCGGAGTCGACGTCGCCTATTTCTTCGACGGGAAGATCCACGCGTCGTCGTTCGCGAAGGACGGCGTCGAGTCTCTCGAAGAGAAGGACATCGGCACGCAGCTGTTCAGCGGCCAACAAGCCGAGGCGGCAGCGGCCGGCGAGCTCTCGAAGAACTTCAACCTCACCGTCGCTGGCAAGCCCTACATCGCTGCCGCCGGTCCCTTGCCAGGCAACATGACGCGGAGCAAGTCGGGATTCTTGGTGCTGTCCTCCGTCGGTGATGCGGAAGCCGGCGTCGCGAAGGTGGTCATGATGTTCTACGGGCTCGGCGCGCTCGCGGTCTTGTGCGTGCTCGGGGCCGCCGTCGGCACCGCGATGCGCTTCGTTCGTCCGCTCGACGGCATCGAGTCTGGTGTGGCCGACGTGATCAACGGCAACCACGAGTTCACCTTCGAGACCACGAGCCCCGACTTCGAGGGCGTCGCGAACGCGCTCAACGTCATGGTGGCACGGCTCACGGGCCGCCCCGATCCCAGCGACGACGATGATCTCGGTGGCGGCGGTGGCGGTAGTAGCCGTGTCGCCAACACCACGGGCCCGGAAGTCCCGATCGACAACACGCAGGCGACGGGCCCGCAGCTCTCGCCCGAGAACGCACGCATCGCGGCCGAGCCCGACGACGTGTACGTGAAGCGAACGTTCGACGAGTACATCGCGGCTCGCAAGGAGAACGGCGAGTCCATCGAAGGTCTCTCGCTCGCCAACTTCGGGCAGAAGTTGCGTGCGAACGAGGAGCAGCAGAAGGCGAAGTACGGCACGCCGCGCGTGCGCTTCAAGGTGGTGGTGAAGGACAAAGTCACCACGCTCAAGCCAATCCCGATTCCTTGATTCACTCGCGGCTGCTCGTCGTGGCGGTGGTGCTGCTCGCCGCCGCCAGCGCACGAGCTCAAGACGCAGCGCCGCTCGCGCTCGACGTCTTCGAGCGCGAGCACGTGCAGTCGTTGCGCTTCGAGCTCCACGTGATGGAAGGCCTCACCGCTGGCGGCGCCGTCTCGACCGCCGTCGGCATTGGGCTCATGACCACCGACCGCGACGACCAAGCATGGCGCATCGCCGGTGGCATCACCGCTGGCTTCGGCGTGGTGAACGTGGCGCTCGGTGCGCTGGGGATCTGGCAGGCCAAGCGCGCAAAGCGAATGTTCCTGGCATCGCATGCCTCTCGCACCACCGACGCGGGTCTGTTGCGCGCGAAGCTCGACGATCTGCACAAAGTCCAGAAGGACACCGTGCTCTTCGCGATCAACCTGGGCCTCGACGTCGGCTACGTGCTCGCCGGCGCGGCTGCGATCATCGCGTCGCAGCTCCACGCCGATCACGATACGCGCTGGCTCGGGGGCGGCATCGCGAGCTGCGTGCAGGGCGTGTTCAACACCACCCTCGATCTCGCGCTCGTGCTCAACGCGAACCGCCGTCATCGCCAGTTGCTCGGCTCGTTGATTCCGAGTGCAGCGGTGATCCCGACGAGCCAGGGTGTGAGCGCGCAGCTCGGCCTCTCCGGACGCTTCTAGCGACTACTCCGCGTCGTCGAGCCGCAGAACCTTCGTCGGCTTGCGCTTGCGGGTCTTCTTCGTCGGCGCATACGGGCCCGGGTCCGGACACAGATCGCGCACGGTGCAGCTCTCGCACGGTTCGCCGCGCCAGAGCTCGTCGAAGTAGGCTTGCACTTGATCGAGCAGGTGCGGCGAGTCCGAGACGAGGCCCAGCTCGAAGTTGCGGCGGTCTTCGCCTTTCGCGCCGAGCCCCGCGCCGGTAAGGTTCGCGGAGCCGAGGTACACTCGCTCACCGTCGACGATCACGAGCTTCAAGTGCACGCGCGGACAGTGCTTGAGCTTCAGGCCTCCCTTGGTGAGAGCGGGGTGGCGATCGTACGCGGCGCGGAACCTTCGCGAGGGAATCCCACCGTGCAGGATGCGCAGCTCGACACCCTTTTGCGCGAGCTCGTCGAACGTCTCGAGCAGGGAGCGGAAGCGTTTCCGCTTGAGGCCATCGCCCTCCACGAAGAGCTCCTTCACGTTCGCCGTCGCGATCCACACCGAGCGCTTGGCCTTCATCACGCCGTCGCGGATGACCTCTTCGTAGAGGTCCTTCCCCGCGAGGAAGCGCGCCGAGAGGCGTAGATCGAGGGCGGGGAACACCGACGCCGACGCTCACACGGAGTGCGTCCCGCAGCAACATCAAGCTGCGCAATTGGGGTAAGGATCTCCCCATGCGCATCGCGCTCTATGGCGGCAGCTTCAATCCACCGCATCTCGCGCACCAGCTCGCGTGCGCCACGGTGCTCGCGGCGGCCCATCCGCCCGTCGACGAAGTGTGGCTCATCCCCACGTTCCAACATGCGTTCGACAAACCGCTCGCGCCGTTCACCGATCGGCACGCGATGTGCGAAGCGTCGGCCCGGATCTTCGGCGGCCGAGTGAAGGTCAGCCGGGTCGAGGAGGAGCTCGGTGGCGCGAGCTATACGCTGCGCACGGTGAAGGCCTTGCGGCACCGACGCCCCGAGCACGACTTCTCGCTCGTCATCGGCACCGATCTCGTCGCGGAGCGTCCGCGCTGGCACGGTTGGGACGAGCTGTCTGCGCTGATCGACTTTACCGTCGTCGGCCGCGAAAGCGTGGTCCCGCTCCCGCTTTCGCCTCGCGATCACCGCGTCCCCATCGAGCTGCCGAACGTGAGCTCGACCGAGGCTCGTCGTCGTATCGCTGCCGGTGAAGCGACCCAAGGCGTACTCGACGAACGCGTGGCTGCGTACATCGCTGCGCATCACCTGTATCGATGAGCGTCGTGATCGTCGGGAGAGGTCGCGTGGGGACGGCGCTATACGAGGCGCTGCGGGTCGCGGGCGTGGACGTGTCGTCGCTGTCGAGTCGCGCCTTGCCGGCGGAGACGCACGCGGAGCTCTACGTGCTCGCCACGCGCGATGCGATGCTGCCGTTGGTGGCGCGCGCGGTGGTGGCAGCGCATCGTGGGCCCGCGCCGACGCTGCTGCACACGGCGGGCGCGATGCCGGCGAGCATTCTGCACGAGGCCGGTGCGACGAATGCCGCAGTCATGCACCCGCTCGTCGCATTCGCAGGCGGAACGCCGTCCCTGCAGGGCGCGTTGTTTGCCGTCGAGGGCGACGACGACGCGGTGCACGTCGCGATTGAGCTCGTCTCGCGGATCGGCGGCCGTCCGCAACGGCTGACGGGCGAGCAGCTCGCGCGCTATCACGCGGCCGCGGTGCTCGCGTCGAATCACGTGCTCGCCCTCGTGCAGATCGGCCGCGAGCTGCTCGTCGAGCTCGGGATCAACGACGTGCTGGCGCAAGCGGGACTCGCGAGCTTGTTCGCCGGCGTTGCCAGCAACCTCGTCGACCAGGGCTTGCCGCGGGCGCTCACCGGTCCCGTTGCGCGTGGTGACGCGACCACCGTGCGCCGGCACCTCGACGCGCTCGCGCCCTCGCCCGAGGCCCTGCGAGCGTATCTCGCTACGGCGATCGTCCTGTGTCGCATCGCGCGAGCGCAGGGCACGGGGGATCTGAACGGCGTGGCGGAAATCGAAGCGCTTCTTCGGCTTTACCCCGTCGCGAGAGTGGATTAGCGTGGCACGGCCGCAACCAGGAGAGCCCTGCCGATGAAGTCCACGCTGCGCGTCACGCTTCCACGTCTTACCGTCGCCACGGTCACCATGGCTTTGGTCACCATGGCCGCGGTCGCCAGCCCCGCCTATGCGAAGCAAGCGCCGGAAGACGTCTTGAAGGGCAAGGTGATCCTGTCCGACAAGTCGATCCCCACGCGCTGGAGCTCCGTGGGCAGCTACGTGTCGCAGCTGAAGGGCCTCAACAAGGGCACGTTCTGGTACGACAAGACGACGGGTAAGGTCACCGTCCAGTACGCCGCGTTCTTCGCGCAGCCGGTGAACGACGTGCAAGTCGATCTCGTCATCTACGACATCACGAACGGCGGGCACACCATGAAGGTCTCCAGCGAGAACTTCATGAACCGCGGTGATCGCGTGTTGTTCAACTCCGTCGCCCTCGACAAGCAAGACATCGAGGGGAACAAAAAGTACATGCTCGCCATCGAGTTCAAGCACCGCGCCATCGCGACCGGCACTTTCATCTTGCGCGCCGAGGGAGAGCACTACTCGGGCAAGGTCAGCTTCAGCGAAGAGGAGACCAAGCCACAATGAACCGAATCGGGATCGCAGCACTGTTCGCATTTTCGCTCGGGACTGGCCTCGAGGTTGGCCTCGCTGCTGCAGCGCCTGCAGAAGATATCGGAGCCTGGAAACGCGATTTACAGACCGGCGACGACGCTCACGCCGACGAGGCTGCGAAGCAGCTCGCGGCGTCGAAGGACGGCAAGGCCGTCGACGCGATACTCGACGTGCTGGCGCTGGGCGTGCCTCCGCGCCAAGCGCAGGTCCTGCTCGGTGGCTTGAGCGGGAGACGCGACCCGCGGGCGCTTGCCGTGCTCGCCGTGTTCGCGAAGAACCGCAACGCCGAGCTGCGCCGCCGCTCGATCGAGCTCGTCGCTGCGCTACCGGATCCGAAGGTGGTGCCGATGCTGGTCGATGCCTTGTCCGACACGGCGCCCGAGATCCGCGCTGCGGCGGCCGCTGCGCTCGCCAAGCGCAAGGAGCGCAGCGCCGAAGCAAAGCTCATGCAGCTGCTCGAGCGTCAGGACCCGTCGGCACCGGCAGCGATCGCGGCCATCGCAACACCGGATCTCGCACATCGCCTCGCCGAGAAGATTGGCCCCATCCCCGATGCGCTGCTGTGCGACACGTTCGGCGAGATCTTGAAGCGCGCGGACTTCGGCCCGGACACCGTGCGCGTCGAGATCGTGAAGACGCTGGCCAAGATCCCGGGCGACTCGTCGACGACGGCACTGCTCGAGTACATCCAAGCGACGCAGAAGGACGAGAAGCGACCCTCGCGCGTAGAGGCCCAAGCGATCGTGAACCGTCGGAGTGGAACCTGATGCGCCAGTGCTGGAACCGTTTTTCGATGTTTGCCGCCCTGCTGTGCGCGGCTGGCTGTGCCGAACAGGCGTTCTCTGCCCACAGCCGCGACAACAACGACGACGACATGCGTCGTGCGCTCGCGCTCTCGAAGACGCCGGCCGCGGGGCCGCAGAACGGCAGCGGGCACGCGATGGCGTTCGTCGTCACGCTGCCTCCCGAGAAACAGCTGGCCGCGGTCGATCTGCAGACCAACGCTGTGGTGTGGAAGGTCGCCGCCGACGTGCGCTCGCGCGTCGCCGTGGGCCGCGGCCTCGTTGCGCACCGCCAGGGCGAGCGCGAGATCGTCGGCCGTGACCCGAAGAGCGGCAACGTGGCATTCACGATCAAGCTGCCTGCGGACGAGAAGCTCATGGGCCTCGCCGTAGACGACGAGCGTCTCTACTACGTGGTGCAGAGCACGGCCGCCGGCCGTCGCGTCAGCTACACCGTCGGTGTCGATCGCAGCGGTCACGAGCTGTGGCGCACGCCGGCGCCGGGCTCGCTCGCTGCGCCGGCCGCGCGGGGGGGGCTCGTTGCCGTTCCGTTCGCGTACCAGAACGTATCGTTGCTCGACGGCGCGACGGGCAAGGAAGCGGGCCGCGTGCGTGCCACCGACGAGCAGATCTCGTTCGTGCGCGCGCTCCCGGAAGGCATCTTCTATGGCGGCGGTCG
>JAYUBF010000117.1:0-6593 GCA_043741435.1 Myxococcales bacterium | reverse complement strand
ATCTACTCCTCGCCGGTCATCGCCATGTGCCGCGCGCTCCGGATCTCGAGCATGGTCGTTCATCCCTCTCGCACCTCGGTACCGCGATGGTGGTGCCGCAGGCCAGCGCGCTGCCGCCTCCGGTGTCGGAGCTCGAGCTCGTTCCTTTCATCTTCGTGGGGACCCAGCACCTCGCCGTCCCGGTTCGCGTGCATCCGTCGCGCGGCCCGCCCGCTCGCTCCGTCTAGATCTCTTCGCGTATTCGATCTGGATCCGCGCTCGCGCTCGCGAGCGAGAAGGAGGACGTATGCATTTACGTCGTGAGGCGCTCGCGTTGGCGATGTGCCTGGTCAGCAGCGCAGCGTTCGCGCACGAAGAAGACGAGGTCGCGCCATCGTCGACCGGGGTCACGGCGCCCGTGCTGCTCGAGCGCGTCGAGCCCGTATATCCAGAAGCCGCGCGGCTCGGTGGCATCGGCGGTGTGGTGTCGCTCGAGATCACCGTTGGTGTCGATGGCAATGTCACCGACGTGAAGATCGTGCGGGCCGCGGGCCAGGGCTTCGACGAAGCGGCCAGCGCCGCCGCGTATCGCTTTCGCTTCAAACCCGCGACGCGCGGCGGCAAGCCCATCGTGGCCGGCGTGTTGTTCGATCAACAGTTCACCGTTCGCCCGCACCTCACGGCGGAGACCACGGCCGAGCCGGCACCGACGACGGCGCCGCCGGTGATCACGGCGGCTGCGACACCCCAATACGCGAGCACGGTGACCGGCCGCGGACCCATGAGCGCGGCGTCGTCGAGCTCCATCCGCGATCTCGACTTCGATCTGCGACCGAAGACGTCGCCCAACGACATCTTGCGCGTGGTTCCCGGCCTCCTCGCGGTGCAGCACCAGGGCGGTGGCAAGGCGGACCAGCTATTCCTGCGCGGCTTCGATGCCGATCACGGCACGGACGTGGGCATCTTCGTCGACGGCGTGCCGGTGAATCTGCCGTCCCACGCGCACGGCCAGGGCTTCGCCGATCTGCACTGGCTCATCACGGAAGCCGTCGAGCGCATCGACGTGGTGAAGGGCCCGTACGACGCGCGCTTCGGGGACTTCTCCACCGGTGGCGCGATCAACCTCGTCACGCGCAAGGACTTCGACAGCTCGAGTGTCTCGATGACCGTCGGTGGCTTCCCGACGCTCGGCTGCTCGGGCGGCGTGACGGTCTGCAAGCTCGTCGCGCAAGAGCGCATCACCGCGGTGATCGCGCCCAAGCTCTCGGGCTGGGCTGCCAAGCTGCACCCGTGGTTCGCGGCCGAGCTCGCGCGTGACCAGGGGCCGTTCCAGACGCCGGAGAATCTGCTCCGCTACAACGTGTTCGCGAAGGTCAGCTACGACCTCGGCCCGCGGACGACGATGGGCCTCTTCTTCCAGGCGTACGGCTCGAGCTGGACAGGCTCGGGTCAGATTCCATCGCGAGAGGTCGACAGTGGCCGCATGAGCCAGTTCGGCGCGATCGATCCCACCGAGGGCGGCATCACGCAGCGCCAGATGGTGACCGGCTTCCTCAAGCACAAGGACGCGACCAACGAATTCGACGCGACCGTGTACTTCACGAAGTACCGGCTCTCGCTGTGGAACGACTTCACGTTCTTTCTCGCGGATCCGAAAAATAGCGACCTCATCGAGCAAGACGACTCGCGCTTCTTCACCGGCGCGAACCTCGCGTACCACCGGCACAGCCACTGGAAGAACCTCTCGTTCCGTACCACCGTCGGTGCGCAGGCGCGCTACGACGGCGTGCATGTAGACATCTGGAACGCCACGTCGCAGGACGGCGACTTCCGCAAGCGCTTGTCGCGCCGCAGCGACCCTTCGGCGTTCCGCTTCGGCAACGACGCGGACATCGATCAGATCAACATTGCCGCCTTCGTGGAAGAAGACATCGTGTGGACGAAGTGGCTGCGCACCATCGTGGCGCTGCGCGCGGACTACTTCGGCTTCAACGTGAACGATCTCGGCGAGACGGTGGGCGCCGGCACGCCCTCCACGTCGGGCGTCGCGCAGAAGACGCGCTTCTCTCCGAAGGCGAGCGTGGTCTTCACGCCGCACCGCATGCTCGACCTCTACTTGAACTACGGGTCGGGCTTCCACTCCAACGATGCGCGCATCTCGGTGCAGGCCGACCACAACACGCCCGGTGGCGCGGTGACCAACGTGCTGCCCGCGATCTACGCGGGTGAGATCGGCGCGCGCTTCACGTACAAAAAGTACCTCTCGGTCGCTGCCGCGGTGTGGGCCAGCTACCTCGAGGCGGAGACGGTCTTCGTCGGTGACGATGCCGCATTCGAGCCATCGGATCCGACGCGCCGCATCGGTCTCGATCTGGAGATTCGCTCGCAGCCACTGCCCTGGCTCTACCTCGACTTCGATCTCTCGCAGGCCGCAGCGACGGTGGTGCCGAATGCGGGCAACGGGGGCGCGCTCGCGCTCGCACCGAAGCTGTACATGACCGGCGGGATCACCACGCACTGGAAGGGCCTGCGCGCGGGTCTGCGCTTTCGCTACCTCGGCGCTCGCCCAGCGTTCAACACGGACAGCGAGGTGTATCAAAGCTTCAATGCCACCAACCCACGTCGGGTGAACACCGAGGCGTACTTCGTGGTCGACCTCTACGGTGCGTATCGCTATCGCTGGTTCGAGGCCAGCCTCTCCATCCAGAACCTCTTCAACACCACCTGGCGCGAGGCTCAGTTCGGCAACAACAGCTGCACGAAGGACGAGACGCAGAACCCGGCCAACCCGAGCTACTCGGTGTGCGGCAATACACTCGCGGCGGCGCAGCGCACCGGCCTGGCCGACGTGCACTACACGCCGGGCGTGCCGTTGAACTTGTCGCTGACGGTGAAGGCCTACTTTTGAAGCCGAGAAAACAGGGGACCGGCAACAGGCAACCGGCGACCGGCAATGTTGCCGCGGTGCGCGTGCTCGGGTGCAGATGTGAAGCAACGCGAGCGCCAGCGACGGGGGCACGGTTGAATCCATGCTTTTCGGCGGCGACTTCGAAGGAGAGTTGCGCCTAATTGGCGCAGTGCACGCGCTGCGAGTGCGCGCCGCGAGCGGGCATCAGGCGCTCGACGTCAGCGTCGCGTACATCTTGCTGCAGAACGCCCGGAAGTCGGCGGCATCGGTGAAGTGCAGATCCGTCGCACCCGACACCGCGACGATGTTGTCGTCTGTGACGTGCGCGAAGGCGCGATCGAAAGCGGCCACCACACCCGGCAGCGAGGGGCGTTCGTATCCGTCAGGCATGGCGCCGATCTCATCCCAGCGCGCCATTGCTTCGCGCACCCGCGCGGTGTCGTCCCAGCCTGCCTCCCAGCATCCACAGCCCACCACGCAACCGATGATGGTCTCGAAGAACGCCACGACCGTGAGGAGGTCCACCCGTAGGGCATCGTCGATGGGCGTGGCCACGGCTGTCATTGTGCCTCTTTGCCACACTTGTTAGCATTCGCGGATGCGGTGTGTCACACGCCTTGTGTTCTGCGCCCTCACCCTCGTCGCCAGCGCTTGTTCCCCCGATCGCGTGGGCGTCGGCGCGGACCTCTCCGGAGCCGGCTCCGCTGACTTCTCCGATGGCAATGCCAATCACGATGGCGGCGGCGACGGCCCAGCGGTGGGCGCCAACAGCGCGCTCCTCGGCGTCTGGCAGATCTCCGGCACGGATGCGCGAGGCGCGTATACCGGTCAGCTCGAGCTGCGCGCGGCCGCCGGCGCCACCGCGATGATCCGCGTGTTGAAGTACAACGATGTGACCGTCGAGAACGGCCGCGAGCTCTGGTGGGCGTGGACCGGCACCGCCACCCCACAGGGCAACGGCCTCACCACCGCCACGTCTCTTCTGCGCGCGGACTTCATCCTCAACCGCGACAACCTCGGGCGCACCGACGCCGACAAGATCCCGCTTGCGGTCGCCGGAACCATCGCCGCGCCGAGCAACGGCACCACCACCGCGCACTTCGTGGCCGACGGCCTCACCCTCGACGACACGCTCACCAATCGCACCGACTCCGCTGCGCAACCGATCTTCGCGATCGATCGCACCTCGCGACCCGTGAACGATGCACCGAGCGCCGCCACCAAGTCGTCGCTGTTCGCGCTCTACAACACCTATCAGACGCAGCCGAAGGTGGCGCCGTACATGGCCGACCCCGCGTTCCAGGCCGGCGTGCTCGACGTTATCATCGACAAGACCGACTTCGACTTCTACCAAGCGCGCCCGTTGGCCTTGCGTGTGGTGAACAAGACCATCGACGCCATCAGCCTCGGTGAAACGCTCAGCCGCGCCAGCGCCTACGGGCAGACGCTCGCGCAGAAGGCGGCGTACTTCGACACCGAGACGCCGATAACGTTCATCGATCCGGTTTCCGGTCAGCTCGCCGACAGCCAGATCCTCGGCAAGTGGATGCCGAGCGGCGACGGCGCGCTGTGGACCGCCTGCTACGTCGCGAGCCAAGCGTTCCGCTATCTGCAGACGCAGGACGCGACCGCGCTCGCCAACGTCGTGAAGAGCGTCGTCGGCATCCAGATTCTGATGGAGATCGTGCCCGATCAGACGACGTTTGCGCGCACCCTGCGCCCGGCGTCGGGCAACGCGACGAACGAGTGGCACGCAGGCACGGGGCTCTACACCGCCTACGACTGGATGGAGGGCGGCAACAACGACATGTTCAAAGGCCTCTTCTACGGAACGCTCACCGGCTACATGGTGCTGTGCGACCCGGTGGTGGCCGGACAAGAGGCGCTGTGCGCCCGCATGCGCGTGAACGCGAAGCACCTGTCCGATCTCTCCGTCGTAGGCAGTCAGACCGACAACAACTACCTCATGGCGAAGTGGCTGAGCGGCTATGCCAACGGGAGCATCGGCGATCTGCTGAATACAGTGTCTTCGTTCACGGTGCTGAAGGCGCAGATCGAGCAGGCCGACTTCCAGCGCAGGGAAATGGCCACCGCCGACTGGAGCGGTACGCACCTCGGCTTCGTGCAGCTCATCGGCTTGTCACTGCTCTCCGATCGGGCGCCGTTGCCTGGCACCGATACGAAGACCTCCATCAACAAGGGCATCGGCACCATGCGCGATCAGTTCCAGGTGTTCCGCATGGGCTTGTGGAGCGTGCTGTTCGCGAAGCTTGCGCCCATGCCTTCTGCCGTGGATGTCGACGATGCGCGCTGGCGCCTCCGCGAGATGGCCGCACCGAAGATCCCGCTCGACGTGGACCACCGCGTCGCGACGGACTTCGTGATGTCACCCTACCCACTCGTGCCGTGGAAGCTGGACTGGACCACCAACGATCGCACGCAGAGCCTTCACGGCTATCCGCACTTCGAGATGGGGATCGACGTGTACCTGTGGCGCAGTGGTCCCTTCGAGTACAGCCGCAACACGTCGTTCAGGCTCAGCCCCGGTGCCGACTACCTGCACGCGTACTGGCTCGGTCGTCACCTCGGCCTGTTCACCGCGACGGAGTAGTGGAGCGCCCGACGCACGAACGGGTCGCAGGAGTAGGGCTGACCACTTTGCGGCCCCCCGAGGCTCCTGCTACCGCAGCTTCCGCAGCTCCTTGTTCGCCCGCGCCAGATCAAGCTTCTCGGCGTCAAACTTCTTGCCGAGCCAGTCGACCATGTCGTCGTGCTCCTCATGCTTCGGGTCGCCCAAGATCTCTAGCAGGCGTTCGTAGCCGGGAGGGCCGCCGCAGTCCTCGGGAGGGCAGGCGCGCTTGCCCTCGATGCAGTTCGGGTAAGTGAGCTTCGGGTCGGGCTCGCCTATCTGTTCGACAACGATCTGGTGGAGCCAGTCATCGCCGAAATCGTAGATGTAGGTCGCCTTCGAGCCCTTCTTCGGGAGGACATCCGCGACCGACACCTTCGACTCGGTCTTGTCTATCCGATCGACGACGTACTCGCCGAGCTGCGACAGCGACGAGCAACGGGTCGGTGAATCGCCAGGTCCGCGCTACCGCCCGTGCCAATCGACAGATCTTGCTCGCCGATGAGTGGTGGCATGAAAATCGCCTCTGGAAGCCGCGTCGATTCTGATCGCCGATGCGCCGCATGCGGGGCGGCGGTACCCCGTCGACAAGCCACCCGGCGTGCGACGTGTACTGCTGCCGTGAACCGGATACCACGGTACTACACCGTCGAGGCTGACCTGGTGTTGATCCGCGCGGTGTGGCACGCGGTCCGTGGGCGATCGCCAACGCTGTAGCTGTGGAACCGGTTAGATGGCGAAGTGCGACTGGCGCATCTTGGCCAGATCGAACAGCCGCCACTGCATGAAGCCAGCCGGAACGGCGAAGCGTGACGCGAGCCGATCGACTGCGTCATCGAACGCGTGGCGCTCGGGCGAACCGCGCTGTCCGGGAAGAGTACGAGCGGTGCCTAGCCCGGCATCGCCATCGAGTTCGCCGAGGCCATCTTCAACCAGATCCGCGGCTTCGGTGAGTACGGATTCCGCGAGAGCCACGCTGCGCAAGCTCACAGCTCGTCCATCGTGATCTCCGTACGGGTGTGGGGCTGGCCCGGCGGAGAAACATCCGCCACCCGGGAGACTCGAAAGCGCGAGCCG
>JAYUBF010000116.1:0-1952 GCA_043741435.1 Myxococcales bacterium | reverse complement strand
CGGTGTTCTCGTCGACGGGTGCCGCATCATCGGGCAGATCGCCTTGCGCGAGCCGCGTACGAAAGCCCATGCCGCGGAGCCGGTCGACGCCGGTTCGTGGTGACTTGGGATGCATGCTGTACACGTCGACGAGGCCTCTAGTCGTCTGCAGCGTGTAGCGGACGTAGTTCGCGCGGTGCTCGCCGTAGTGATCGGGCAGATCGGCGTGCGAATCTTTCTCGACGACGGGGAAGCGAGTGGCTAGGAAGAACTCCTGGTCGCTCTCGAGGTGGTAGCCCCCCGGGTCGTTGCGAAAGAGCTCCTTGGTGCGGTGCGCGGTGGCCTGGCTCACGAAGATGTCGGGGTTCTCTTCCATCACGCGCGCACGGATCGCTTCGTTCTCGACGCGCCCGTAGTACGTGTTCCACGTCATGAGTCGGATCTGCCCGGGCTCCGCGGGCGCGGTGCTACCGAACGAGTAGCCCATGATCGGAAACCACACGACGAGGCTGGACGCGAGCGCCGCGCCGACCGCGCGCAGCGGCTGACGGGCAACCAGGTACGCGAGCGCCACGACCGGCATCGGCAGCAAGAAGCCGATGCGCGGCAGGTACAAGAGGAGCGTGGTCACCCAGAAGCGCTCTCCCACGAACCGCATGGCCACAACGACCCCCACGAGCGATAGCAGGTACGCCACGCCGACGAACGCCGCGATGCGCTGAGCGCGCGTGCTCATGGAACGGTGATGTCTCCCATGCGCACCACTTCAAAGTCACGCGCGTGCAGCTTCTTGAGCTTGTCGAGCTCGCCGTTGTTCCAGCGCGCATCGGGTGCGCCGGACAGGAACAGGTTGCCGCCATTGTCCGCGAGGATCATTCCGTAGCGCTTGAGCGCCACGATGATCGGCCGCACGCTCGCGGGGAACGCATTCGCGTCGATGGAGGCCTTGAGCCGAATGCGGGCACCCATCGGCGGCAGGCTCGCCTCGGTGTGCTTGCTCGCGAAGTGCGTGGCCGGCGACGTGTAGGCCTTGCGGGTGTTCTTCACGGTGAAGCGCAGCGCGTGCTCGATGCGACCGAGCTCGACCGCTTCGTCGTAGCGCACGAGCCCGGGAAAGATGGGCAGACCGGCGGCGTCGGCCGACGTCCAACCGAGCGGGCGATGCGTGTCGCCGAAGAAGTCGAACACCGCGCCGGAGTCCGCCTGCCAGCCACCGTCTGTGTAGCGGGTCTGGAACAGCTCGTAGAGCTTCGCGTTGTCGCGATCGATGACGATGATGTGGTGATCGCCTTCGTTGTTGGTCGGCAGCTTGCCGAGCGGTACACCCTCGATCGGCGGGTTCGCAGGGATGGGATACAGCGCGCCGTCGCTCTCGCCCGCGTACATGAAACGCACCGGAAAACGAGGCGTGCTCCCGGCGACGACGACGTAGGGGATGCCCCACGGTGCGCCGTTGTACTGCGTGCCGAAGTCCGGATGAAGTGGCGTGTCGAGGCCCATGCTGGCGATGAGCTGCCCCGACGTGGGATCCGCGGGCAGGTGATCGACGGGTACGTTCCATGCGGCATCGGACGAGAGCGCACGTGCGCCGCCGAGCGAAGCACCGACGCCGAGCGTGGGCAAGGTGGGAGGCGCGGCCTCGGCGGTCGGCGGAGAGAAAACGCACACGAACGCGAAGGCGAGATGTCGTGGACGCATCAGCCTCCTCCGGCCATCTTCACGCGGCTGTAGACGAACATCGCGGTGATCATGACGGTAATGATGCCTCCGACGACCGCATAGTCTCGCGGGCCGAGGCGCACCTCGAAAGTGGGATCGTGGCGGCGCACCGCCAGATAGTAGCCGCCGCACACGCCAAGGAAGGTCCACAAGATCGGCTGCACGTTGAACGACAAAAAGAAGATCCCGAGCATGAGACCACACTGCGCGGCGAGCAGCGCGCCGGCCCAGATGTATGCGGCGCGCGCGGGGCC
>JAYUBF010000115.1:0-19694 GCA_043741435.1 Myxococcales bacterium | reverse complement strand
CGGGCGAGAACATCTCTACGAGACCCCGTGATCCGTCGCCATTTCTCGCTAGCCACCCAAATGCGCGGATTTCTCCGGATCGAGACGACCGTCAAGATACCTGCACGCATACGACGGCATGCTCGATGCTCGACGAGGAATCGGCGGCTACCTGAACTTCTTCAACGACGAGCGACCTCATCAAGCGCTCGGCTACTCTGTGCCGTCGCAGATCTACTACGCATCGATGTTCGACATGAACGTGCTGGAGACGGCGGCATGACCGCGGTCCGCATTGCAAACAGCGACGGGGACGCGCACAGCGCTAAGGCTGTGGACAGCCGCGCAGCGCGCCTGACCACAGCCTTGCCCCGTCGCTTGACGCGGCCTTCGTCGAGCTTGCGCTCGCGCAGAAAGAAGAAACAGCACCTCAACGGTCATTTTCATGGACGCCGATCATCCAATCAGGTACCGAGAAATCTCCAACGAGCAGAGCAAAACCCTCCTTTCGCAGACCCTGTTTTTGGTACGAAGGATGGGGTCCACTTCAACCCGGCAAGCTGGGACGCGCTGAGCCCCCCTGGCGTCTGCTCCACCCGTGTAGCCTATCGTGCCGCATCACAGATCGTTGGCGGCTCGGCGACAGGCAGCAGTCCAGCAGCGTACTTGACATCATAGCAAGGCACTTGCCATAATAGCAGTTGTGCTTCAGCCGCTCAGAGCGCGGGAAGCCAAGCTGCTCGCGAAGCGGATTCTATCCGGCGGACGTCTGGAGTTCTCCGGCCACGCGCGCAACGAGATGCGGAAAGATGGACTCGTGGACCAAGACGCCTTCTTCGCCCATCAGGCCGGGACCTGACGGGAGGCCGAGTGGGAAAACGGCGGCTGGCGTCATCAGGTCGGGGCGATGGACTACGTGATCGTGGCGGAGTTCGTCGCCGAGCTGGAGCTGCTCGTGGTCACCGGCTGGAGGAAGAAAGGACGGAAACGATGAAGTGCCCCAAGTGTCGCAAGGCGGAGATGAAGGTGCGGCGCAAGCCCCACCACTACGTCGAAAGTGGGCTGTCGAACGTCTATCTCCGGGACGTCGTCTTCAGCAAGTGCCCGGCGTGCGGCGAAGAGCTGATGGGCATCGACCGCATCGGGCCGCTGTTCGAGGAAATCACGCGAGCGGTCGTTCTGAAGTTCGGTCGCCTCACACCGGAGGAGGTGCGTTTCGTGCGCAAGGCGCTCGGGTGGTCCGGAGCCGAGTTCGCGAGGCAGATGCACGCCACGCCATTTACCATCTCGCACTGGGAAACTGGGAAGCAGGACATGGGCGAGAAGTCCGATCTCCTGCTGCGCGCACTGGCCGTCATCGCCAAGGGCTACAGGGTGAAGCTCGATCAGATGGCCGAGCTGGTCCGCCGCGGACCCACGACCCTCCGGCTCGACTTCCGGCTCGGTCCCACCGGTTGGAAACTGCTCAAGCAGACCGAGCAAGAGTTGGAGTCGCGCGCGAGCTGAGCCCTCACCCACGCCGCGCTACGAGCGCAGCGCGAGGAAGGCTAGGAGGACCGCTTCAACCTCTCCCGCCAAGATGTCGCCGTCGCGGCGCTCCCGGTAGACCTTCAGCGCCTCATGGAGCGCGCGCACCGACGGGATCAGATCGCATCGTCGGCGAGCTTCGTCAGCTCTTCCACCAGATCGTCGTCCGCCGGTGCCATGCGGATCAGAAGCGTAGGTCAGGCGGCGGGCAGCAACGTATCCGCCTCGAGCCCGGAGAGCGGATCCACGAGCCGCGTGCGCGATGCGTACACGCGCGGCGTCTCTGACAGGCGCCGCAGGGCCGCAAGCAGCGGCAGCGATTGATACCGGTCGGGGAACTTCTCCCTCAACGCGGCGCGCACCAGGTGCGCGTGCGCGGAGCTCATCGCGGGAAAAACGTGATGCTCCACGTGAAGACCGAAGTGGAGGTGCATGCGGTGCAGCAGCTCCGGAACCTCCACCGAGAGCGAGTTGAGCAACGGATCGTTCACGTCGGTGAGTGGGCTCAAGCTGTGATTGGTGAGGATGTAGCTCATCACCACCGTGTTGCCGATGAGGAGCGGAATGATGAAGCAGAACACGAACACCGCGGGGCCCACGAGCCAGAGCACCGTGGACCAGAACACGAGCGCCGAGAACGCTTCGAGCGCGACCACTCGCCGCTGGCCGGCGTCGAGCGCGTCGGTCCGGCGCGACCAACGCAACAGCATCTGTGTTGACTGTCCGGTGAAGCCGACCAGCAGCGTCAGAAAGCCGAACCATCGTCCGTGACCGACGGCGAAGTAGTCGGCGACGCGGAGCGCTTTGCTGTCGCGGTAGTCCGCGAGCGTCGGGAACGCGTCGGGGTCGGTGCCATCCTGGCCCGTGTGGCCGTGGTGGACTTTGTTGTGCCACGCCACCCAGAGTGTGGGCGAGAGTGAGAATGGCAGGAAGCAGAGCCACCCGATGGCGTGCCGCAGCCGGCGATTGCGGATCACCGCGCCGTGCATCGTCTCGTGACCTACGAACGCACAACCGCCGAAGGCTTGGCCGATGAGCAACGACCACAAAGGTGCTGCCCACCAACCACCGACGTGGCGGGTGAGCGCGAAGGTGCCACCCGCGATGGTCACGACGTGTAGCGCCAGCCAGAGCAGCCGCGATTTCACGGGCTGAAACGCCGTCGCCGGCAGCAGAGGGCGGATCGTGTGCGCGTAGTAGGACAGCGGCTTTTCGTCCATGCCACCATCATGCGACACACTCTGTCACCGCCGCGTCATCGGCGGACCATTCTTCCGCTACCGCCCGTGCAATGACGCGAGACCGTTAGTGCCCGCGGATCAGGTAGATGACGAGCAGGATGGGGAGCGGCACGCCGAGCAGCCAGAGCAGGGCCCAGCCGATCTTGCCGGATTGTGCAGCCCAGCGGGGAAGACGTGAATCGGTGGTGACGAGCTTGTTGCCGTTGGTCATGAGCGCTCTCCTTGGCGGTTGCCCGCCGGCTTGATCAATTGATGTGAACTGCTTCGGCGACGTCTTGCGCCACGCTCTGGATGGCCTGCTCGGCGTCCTTCGCGAAGCCGACGATCTTCTTCTTCGCGGCGTCGTACTGCTGAGCGATCTTCTTTCCGACGGAGCTCTTCGCGACGGCCTTGGTGGTTGCGCCCTTGCTCTTCGCGGTGACCTTCTTCGCAGCGCCGGTGGCCGTCTTCACGGCTGCGATGACCTTCTTGCCTGCCTTGGTCGCCATTGACTTCATCGACGTCTTCTTGGCGGGCGTCTTCTTCTTGCCTTTGGCAGCGGCCTTCGACTTGGCAGCGGTCTTCGCCTTGCCCTTGGTCTTCGTCGAGCGTTTCATGGGTCTCTCCTTGAGTGCCGCGTGGAGTGCCGCGTGCAGCACCGTCGAGCGGGGGATAGAGCAGACATCGTGCCACTCGTGTCGATCGAGGATTCACCGTCGAGAACCATCGACAATTGGCTGCTCGAGGCGATGTCCCACTCGTCGCAGATCCGCCACAGCGTGCCAATTTGTCCCGAGCGCGAGGCGTGGCTGCGATCTGCTAAAGTGTCGCGGTTCCCATCGTGACGCCGTCTCCTCCGCCTCCAGCACGCAGCGCATTCCGCCATCGCTTCGAAGGCCCACGGTTGCGCCGTGCATTGCTGGAGATCGTGCGTCGCATGCCCGGCGCCGCCCAGCGCGCGCTGGTCCCGCCCGCAACGGCGCTGTTCTACGCGGCACTCCCCGAGGCACGACGCGCAGTCGCCGGCAATCTCGACATCGTGATGGGGCCGGCCACCGAGCTCGAGCGCCACCGCCGTACGTTCGAGCTGTTCGTCCACTACGCCCAGTCCGTCGCGTACCTCTACTCGATGCACAGCGGCGGCTCGCTCCCGGTCGAGGCGTGCTTTGCGGACCTGCATCACTTCGAGAACGCGCGCCGTGCTCATAGGGGCGTGATCACGATCACCGCACACCTCGGTGCGTGGCAGCTCATGCCGTACCTCCTGCGCAGCCGCACCCAGATGGCGCCGGTCACGATGGCCATGGCCGAGGAGCCGAACCGCGCGCTGTCCGAGCTCGAGAAGGAGCTGCGCAGCGGCTTCAAGATCATCTACACCACGGGCTCACCGTTCGTCCTCCTCGAGCTGCAGAAGGTGCTGCGCCACGGCGAGGTGGTGGGCATGCAGTTCGACCGGCAGGTAGGCGCGGGCTACACCACCTTGCCGTTCTTCGGTCGCCCCGCGAGCTTTCCACTCGGTGCGGCGATGCTCGCGCGCATGAGCGGCTGCCCCATCGTCCCGATCTTCTCGGCATACCCCGATGGGGATCGTCGCCGCGTCGAGGTGACCTACTGCGAGCCCATCCTCGTGGCGCATACGAAGGACCGGGAGCGGGACCTTGGCGAAGCCATGCTGAAGACGACCGGCATCTACGAGCACTGGGTGCGCCGCTATCCGACGCAGTGGTTCAACTTCTACGATTTTTGGGCGCCGCCGAGCGTCCCGACTACGCGGTCGTCGCCCGGCTGAGCCGATCGCGAACGGCATCCCACGCTTCGCCATCGGGGACACGCTCGACGAAGATTCGTGCAACGCCTTCGCGCTCGAGGGTGTGCAGCGCAGCGTAGAGCGCGGTCGCATAAGCAGCGGGCTCGCGTGGAAGCTGCACCACGCGGACTCCGCGTGCCGTGAACGTGGAGGCATTGCCGTATGCGATGAGGCCATCCCCGGTGGCGGGCTCCGCGTGGGTGAGGTCGACCAGGTGCATCGGTACGGACGGTGCGTAGTGCCGCGCGTCGAGGCCGGGTGAGGCGCGCTGCGCGCCTTCGTCGACCACACGCACGTCGGCCATGCGGACCTGCGGCAGCACCTCGCGCAGCTCACCGAGGGTGATGGGGCCGAGACGCAAGATGCGCGGCGGCCCGACCAGATCGACCACGGTGGATTCGATGCCGCGCGTGCATGGGCCGCCATCGAGGATGAGGGACACTCTGTCGCCCAACGATCGGGCGACGTGGTGCGCTTCCGTCGGCGACACATGCTGATAGCGGTTCGCGCTCGGTGCCGCGATAGGCTCGCCGAGCGCCGCGATGAGAGCGCGCGCCACCGGGTGCGCGGGGGCACGCACCGCGACGGTAGGCAGGCCGCCCGACAGAGCATCCGGCACGTCCGAGCGCCGCGGCAAGATGAACGTGAGCGGCCCGGGCCAAAACCTCGCGGCCAAGGCGCGCGCCGCGGTGACGTCGGAGGCGACGCGCAGCGCAGCGTCGAGATCGAGCACGTGTGCGATGAGCGGATGCGTGCTGGGACGACCCTTGGCAGCGAACACCGCGGCGAGAGCGCGCTCGTCCAGCGCGCGCGCCGCGAGGCCGTACACGGTCTCGGTGGGTACCCCCACCAGCGCCCCCGTGCGCAGCGCGATCGCGGCATCGGCGATCGCCGCCTGCGCCACGGCCAGCTGTTCGGGTGACGCGCCATCGGTGACGAGCGCGCGAACGTCCACGATGCTCATCCGGGTGGCGCTCGCAGGGATCCGTAGGCCACGAGGAGGCAACCCAGCACCGCCACCACGAAGCCAGCTGCGCCGGCGTAGAACGGCACCTTCACCCACACCCTCTCGCTCGCGTCGAGGGCGTCGTGCAACCGATCGGGACGGAGCCACCACGTGCTCGGGAGAGGGCCGCGCTTGCGCATCGCTCGGTACAGGCGCAGGTGGTACCAGACTCCCGTCGGGGTGCCGACGAGCAAACCCACGACGACCAGCAGCGCACCACCGCCGAGCAACCAATCCCAGGGCACGCGTGACAAGACCGCGCCGGTGCCGACGAGCCCGACCATGAGGCCGAGCACCATGAGCAGCTCGATCAAAGAGCGCCCCGCGTCAGCGCGCGGCCTTCCGGTACCAGGAGCCGAGCATCTTCTCGACCAGCTCGGGATCGCGGTTCACGATGTAGCAATGCTACGACCGTCAAGAGGCGGCATCCGACGTGCCCGAAGCGAGCACGAACGCCAGGACCATGAGGCCTGCGGCCACGAAGATGGCGAGACCGGGGAACCCGAGCGACAGGCCACCCGAGACGGACCATGCGAACACGCCAGTGAAGATCTGCGGACCGACGATGGCGGTGAGTCCCATGATCGCGGAGTTCGCGCCCTGCAGCTGGCCTTGCTCCGATGGGCCCACCCTGCGGGTCATGAGGCCTTGCAGCCCGGGCGGGATGAGCGACGCGAAGCCGAAGACGACGACTCCCACCCAGAAGACCTGCGCGGTGGGCGCCAACGCGTAGATCGAGAAGCCGAGGATGCCGGCAACGAGCCCGAGCCGCAGCGCGCCGCGCTCGCCGAGCTTGGCGACGGCAGGTCCGATGAGCGCGAGCTGCGCGACGACGTTGACCCCGCCCACGGCCATCATCATCACGCCCGCCTGGAGGGCCGACCAACCGAAGCGATGGCCCACGTAGAGGACGAAGATGGAGGGGAAGACGTTGTGCGCGAGGTCGTACAACAACAACACGCCGGCGAGGGTCAGCAGGCTGGGCCGCGCGCCAAGCAGACGAAGCGAGCCGACCGGGTTGGCCTTCCCCCAGTCGAAGCGCTTGAGCCGACGCTCGGGTGGCAACGATTCCGGCAGCAGGAAGTAGCCGTAGATCCAGTTGAGCGCGCCGAGGCCAGCGGAGACGTAGAACGGCAACCGCAGATCGTGACGCCCGAGGAAGCCGCCGAGCGCGGGCCCGATGATGAAGCCGATTCCGAAGGCGGAGCCGATGAGGCCAAAATTCTTCGCGCGCTCCTCGGGCTTCGACACGTCTGCGATGTACGCACCTGCGGTGGAGAAGCTGGCCGAGGTGATGCCGTTGATGATGCGCCCGACGAACAACCATCCCAGCGTCGGTGCGAGCGCCATCATCAAGTAGTCGAGGGTGAGGCCCATGATGGAGATGAGCAGCACCGGACGTCGCCCGTACCGGTCGGACAGCATTCCCTGGATGGGCGACATCGCGAACTGCATGACGCCCCACGCGGTCGCAAACAGCCCGGTGACGCGGGTCGCATGGGCGAGATCGCCGCCGGACAGCTCCTTCACGAGGTTCGGCAGCACTGGCACCATGATGCCGAGCGAGATCACGTCCATGAGCGCCGTGAAGAAGATGAAGCCCAACGCAGCCTGCCGGCGTTGACCCGTGACGACGGGGGGCGGTGCCTGCGGCTCGGGCGATGGCTCTATCATCGGCGCGGCGAGAGCATGCGACGAGACGGCGCGCGGGTAAACGGAAACAGTCGCGCGTATGCTCATGGCGACGTGACGGACGGCACAAACCACCCTGCATGCGGTGCCGCGGCCGCCGCTGTAGAAGCCTTGCACACGTCTGGTTGGTACGTCGGCGACTCGCTGTTGTCGGCTCCACTGACTCGCCGTCTGGCAGAGCGTGCCGTCGCCATCGCGGGCGGCATGATCCGCGCGCAGGTCCGCCGGCCGGGCGCGCATACCGGCGGCCGAAGTCGCGGCGATGACACGCAGTGGATCACCGACGAGCCGACCGACGCGAGCGAGCGAGAGGCCCTCGCGGTGATCCACGGCTTCAGAGATCAGCTCAATCGTTCCCTGTACCTCGGCGCCCACGAGGTCGAGCTGCATTTCGCGCGCTACCCGATCGGTGCATCGTACGACCTGCACCGAGATGCGTTTCGGGACGACGACACGCGCTTGGTCTCGATGGTGATGTATCTGAACCCGGTGTGGCCTGAGGACGCGGGCGGCGAGCTCGTGATCTACGACGCCGACGGCAGCGGCTCGCTGTTGACGCGCGTCTCCCCGCGCGAGGGCACCATGGTGTGCTTCTGGAGCGAGCGCTTTCCGCACGAGGTCCTGCCAGCGAAGCAGGAGCGCTTCTCGCTCAGCGGATGGCTCCGACGCTTCAGGCCACCCTAGGCGAACCCGCGCAACGCGTACACCACGCCTCGGTGAGCGTGTTAAGAAGTGCGAGGATGGGCTCGAAACTCGGTGACCGCGGCAAGCGCCACGACGCGTTCTTCAAGCGTGCGAAGCAGGAAGGCTTCGCTGCGCGCTCGGCCTTCAAGCTCGAGGAGATCGACAAGCGCCACGGGCTCTTCAAGAAGGCCGCGCGGGTGCTCGACCTCGGTTGCCGCCCAGGCTCCTGGTTGCAATACGCGGCCAAGGTGAGTGGGCCCGAGGCGCAGCTCGTCGGCGTCGACCGCACGCCACTCGACTTCACGATGCCCAACTGTCGCGTGCTCGTCGGGGACATCTACGACCTCGCGACGTCGGACCTCGTCGGCTCGCTGGGCAACTTCGACGTCGTGCTGTCCGACATGGCGCCCGACACCTCCGGGATTCGGCACGCAGATCAAGCGCGCTCCGAGGCGCTGTTCGAGCGCGCCCTGTGGATCGCCGAGCAAACGCTCGTTCGCGGCGGCCACTTCGTCGGCAAGCTGTTTCAAGGGCCCGACTTCCAGAAGTTGATCAAGCGAGCACGCGAGCACTTCTCCGAGGTGCGCACGGTGAAGCCGGAGAGCTCGCGCAAAGAGTCCATCGAGCAGTTCGTGGTGGCGATGGGCAAGAAGTCATAGGGCGTGATCCGCCTGCGCATCCTGTCGCACGACGAAGACACGCTCGTGGTGTGGAAGCCCGCCGGCCTCGCCAGCGAGCATCGCGGTGACGGCGACTCCGTGCTGTCCCTCATCGCCGCCGAGCATCCCGAGGCGAAGCTCCCGCACCGGCTCGACGCCGTCACCTGCGGCATCCTCGTGGTGTGCCTCACCCCCGCGTCGATCGCATTCGCCAATGCCAGCATCCAGGCGAAGCGCTGGGACAAGTACTACCTCGCCCGTGTGGCGGCACCGAAGATGGGCGCGCCGAAGGACTTCCTCGGCACACACCGGGTGTTCCTCGCCGAGACGAGGGGCCGTGCAGCAGTGGTCCGCTCGGGTGGCAAGCCCGCGTGGCTCGAGATCATGGGCATCGCAGAAATGCCGGGACGGCCCGATCGCTGGCACCTGCTCGTTCGCTTGCTGACAGGGCGCTATCACCAGATCCGCGCCATGTGCGCGCACCTCGGGCTTCCGCTGCCGGGCGACCCGCTCTACGATCCCGAGCATCGTGAAGCCTCGGAGTTCTATCTCGAGCATGTCGTGCTGAAGTACGAGGACATGTGCTCACGCGCGATGACGACCGTGTTCGTGGCCGACGCGCCGAACCGCGATCGCCTCGCACCAGCGCTGGACGCACTGCTCGCACGCATCGTGGCAGGTGGCGCGTGAGCCAGGTCGACTGGAAGAGCTATCGCTCGCTCCACCAGAAGAAGTATCGCGCCGAGCAGCAGCGCTTCTTGGTTCAGGGCCGCAAGGTCGTGATGGAGTTGTTGTCGTCGACCGTGCGCTGTGAGGCCGTGTTCGCCACGGAAGAAGCCGGCCGGATCGTCGCCACCGCAGCGGCGCGCGCCAAGGCGCCGGTGCACGTGCTCGTACCGCATCAGCTCGAACGGCTCGGCACGCTCGAGACCGGCAACGAGCTCGTCGCGATCGCGGTCCAGCGAGAGAACCCCGCCTTCGCGGCACCGACGACGGGAGAGTTGATGCTCGCGCTCGACGACGTGCACGATCCGCGGAACATGGGCGGCCTCTTGCGCATCGCCGATTGGTTCGGGGTGTCGCGCATCCTGTGCAGCCCGGACTGCATCGAGATCTTCAATCCGAAGGTGGTGCAGTCCTCTATGGGCTCTATCTTCCGCGTGCGCGTGCGCTACGCCCCGCTCGCCGAGGAGCTCGCGGCGTGCGCGCGAGAAGGTGCGCGCATCTACCTCGCAAGCATGGACGGCAGGTCGGTGTACGAAGCGACCCTCACGCGGCCCGCGGTGCTGGTGATGGGAAGCGAATCGCACGGCCTGTCGGATGCGCTGCGCCAGATGCACGCGCAGGTGATCGCCATCCCGCGCGTCGGTCGTGCCGAGTCGCTGAACGTGGCGATGGCTGCAGCAGCGCTGTGCTCCGAGTTCGCGCGCCTGAAGTGATGATGATCACGTCGGGCAACCCGTCGCCGTTGTAGTTGCTGGTGGGCACTTCGTGTGGGTTCGTACGGCTACGAACAGCTAACGCTCGGTGTCGTCCCATTGCAATCGCGAGAACACACCGTCGTCGTGTTATGGAGGCGCGATGCTCGAGACCGAGGACAGGCAGCGCGCGGTGGTGTTGGCCGTACAGCTGCCGGACGTGAATGACGACGAGTTCAACGGCTCGTTGGCCGAGCTCGGCGAGCTTGCGCGCACGCTGGGACTCACGGTGGTGGACACGCTCACGCAGAAGCGCGCTTCGTTCGACTCGACGGCGTACCTCGGCAGTGGCAAGCGCGAAGAGCTGAAGGCGCTGGTCGGACCGCCGGAGTCACCGAACGTGGAATTCCTGCTGGTCGATCACGAGCTGTCGCCGTCGCAGACCCGCAACCTCGAGAAGGAGACCGGCTGCGAGGTCATGGATCGCACGCAGGTGATCCTCGAGATCTTTTACCACCACGCGCGCTCGCGAGCCGCGCGCGCACAGGTCGAAATCGTGCGGCTGCAGTATTTGACGCCGCGGCTCCGCGAGGGCGGCAAGGCCCGCGAGCGCCAGCGCGGCGGAATCGGCGGCAAAGGTGCGGGCGAGTCCGCTCTCGAGCTCGATCGTCGCAAGATCCGCGACCGCATCGCCGAGCTCACCGTCGAGATCGCGGCCATGGACGCCGAGCGACAGACGCAGCGCGCGCGACGCATGAGCAGCAGCGACGTGGCGCGCGTCGCCCTGGTCGGCTACACGAACGCCGGCAAGTCCACATGGATGCGCGCGCTCACCGGGAGCGAGGTGTACGTCGCCAACAAGCTGTTCGCCACGCTCGACACGACCGTGCGGCCGCTCGTGCCAGAAGGCGTGCCGCGCGTGCTGGTTTCCGACACGGTCGGCTTCATCAAGAACCTCCCGCACGGCCTGGTTGCTTCGTTCAAGAGCACGCTCGACGAAGCGCTCGAGGCGCAGCTCCTCCTGCACGTGGTCGATGCCGCCGACCCCGAGCGGGAGCGACGGCTCGAGGTGACGCGCGCCGTGCTCGCGGAGATCGGTGCCGCCGACGTTCCGCGGCTGCTGATCCTCAACAAGATGGATCTCGTCGACGACACCACCCGCGAGGCCCTGAAGGCGAGATGGCCCGAGGCGCTCGCCCTGAGCGCACGCAGCACGGACGACCTCGACACCTTGCGGACCGCGCTGCGGACGCACTTCTCCGCGCAGCTGGTCGAAGACGAGCTCCGCGTCGGTTGGGACCAGCAAGCGATGCGCGGGGAGATTTTCGCGAGCTGCCAGGTGCTGTCGGAGCGCGCGGACGAGGATGCGAGCTGGTTCATGGTGAAGACGGCACCCGAGGTGCTCACACGGCTGCGCGCGCGGCTCGGCTCGACGTAGTCACCTCGCGACGACCTCGCGGCGGTTTTCCCTTCGACACGCGTGCGGGCCCAGGGGGTGCGTCGGAGGAACTTGAGGCTCCACTCGATGCTCGGGTTGTTGAGGAAGCATTGAATCGGCACGCCCTCGCCGAGCCGCGACCAGCCGAATCGCGCCATCACGGCATCGATCACCGCGGCGAGTGAACGAGATATCGATAGAGCGGGAAACGGAGCTCGGGACATACACAATCCGCTCCACGCGGTTGAGCGCGATGACACGTTTCCTTGATAGCTTTCGTCGACGGTAGCGTCGATAGTGATGGACGCCACCGACGCAAGGGCCGCGTCATCGACGCTCCTGTCGAACTGCAGCGTGAGGAGGAGCGGAGGCGGCGTTCGAATCGCTGGTGAACGACGGCTCGCCGGTGCACAACTGGCTCGCGTCGAACGTAGGACCACTGCACGACAAGCTCAGCCGCACGCCGTTCTATCGTCGCTTGCTCTACTACGCCGAGAACGAGCTCGGCCTGGTGGCGATGAGCCTGCAGCACCCCGAGGAGTCGTCCTTCTTCAGCCGGGCGGTGCCAGTGTTCGCGATCCCGGCACACAACGCGAGCGGCAAGGTGGAGCTGATGTCGTACGCGGACTTCCATCGCGGCGTCGATGGCGACGACGCGGAGGCCACCGCGTTCTCCGACATCGTGATGCCGCACAAGGCGGGCATGAAGGTGGTCGACGATATCGTCGGTGGAGGCGGCGCGCAGGGCCCTCATGAAGATCGAGTTCGACGGCGAGATCCCGCGCGAGATACTCACGCACCCGCGCTTCCCGGAGTTCAAGTCGCTCCTGGTCGGGCGCTACCTCAAGTACCACGTGCTCGCATCGGGCGGAGAGCCTCGACGCCGTGCTTGGGTACGCTGAAGGCATGAACCCACTTCGTGCCTTCACGGCCCGCACGATGAACTTCGATCTGCGTGTCACCGCGCTATCGCTGGCGTAGCTCTCGGAGAAGGTCTCGCAGCACGCGGGTCCTCGACACGCAGCGACGGTCGCGGAGCTGGCGCGTGGCATCGACGAGCTGCACGGCGAGCTCACGCGCCTGCACGCGGTCAACCGGGGCATCACGGACAGCGAGGTGAGCCCGTCGAACCTCGAAGCATTCGCAGCGACCAATGCGGCGAGCGCCGTCGCCATGAAATGGCGAGCGCGTCACGCCAAGCTCATCCAGAGCGAGAAGCGCCTGTCGGCGTCCGTTCGTGCGTCCCTCGCAGGCCGCGAGCTCCCGTTCTTCGATCGCATCGTCGTCGACGAAACGGGCGTGGACGAGGAGCTGGCCGCCCTGCTCGCGAGGAACTACAATCGCCTCGGGATCGTGGCGTCGGCCAACCCCTCTCGAGGAGAACCGCGATGAAGAAGAACACCGTCTGCATTTGGTATGTTCGTGACGCTGAAGAGGCCGCGCACTTCTACGCCAAGACGTTCCCCGACAGTACGGTCGGCGCCGTGCGGCGCGCGCCATCCGATTACCCGAGCGGCAAGAAGAACGACGTGCTGACCGTCGAATTCACGGTGTGCGGGGTGGCGTGCATCGGCCTCAACGGTGGGGACATGTTCAAACACAGTGAGGCGTTCTCGTTACAAATCGCCACCGACGACCAAGCCGAGACCGACCGCTACTGGAGCGCGATCGTCGACAGCGGCGGCACCGAGAGCGCGTGCGGCTGGTGCAAGGACAAGTGGGGGATCTCGTGGCAGATCACGCCCCGCGTCCTGACCGATGCGATGGCCAAGGGCGGGGATGTCGCCGCCCGTGCGTTCCAAGCGATGATGAAGATGAAGAAAATCGACGTGGCGGCGATCGAAGCGGCAGTGCGCTGCTAGCAAAACTTGCGCAGCCCTGAAACGATGACGCCGCGCACGACGCTACAACTCGTCAGCTGGCCGCGCTCTGCAGATCGCGCTCCGTGACTGGTACCCGCGCGGCGAGGCCAAACGCACTCCGACCTCGCACCTCACACTCCCGTGGCATTCACGACCCCGTCGAGGGGTGGAGGGATCATGTTCAAGTTCGTTCACGCTGCAGACCTTCACCTGGACAGCGCCCTTCGAGGGCTCGAGCGTTACGAGGGTGCGCCGGTCGCTCGCGTGCGCAACGCCAGCCGCGAGGCGTTCGAGAACCTGGTGCGGTTGTGCATCGACGAGGAGGCGCAGTTCCTGCTCCTGGCCGGAGACATCTTCGACGATGACTGGCGGGACTACGGCACCGGGTTGTTCTTCGCCGGGCAACTCTCCCTGCTCGGAAAAGAGCGCATCCCGGTGTACCTCCTGTACGGCAACCACGACGCTGGGTGTCAGTTTACGAAGCAGCTCAAGCTGCCGGACAACGTGCACGTCTTCGCGCACGACCGGGCCCACACGTTCGAACTCACCGAGCACGGCGTGGCCATCCACGGGCAGAGCTACGATCGGCGCGATGTCACTCGCGATCTCTCGCAGGGCTATCCGAAGCCGATCCCGGGTGCCTACAACATCGGCGTCCTGCACACGGCCGCGGAAGGCCGCGTCGGCCATCAGTCGTATGCCCCATGCACGGTCGCCGCGCTTGCCGGAATTGGGTACGACTACTGGGCGCTCGGCCACGTGCATCAGTACGAAGTGCTCCGTAAGGCACCCTGGATCGTCTTTCCTGGCAACCTGCAAGGACGTCATGCGAAAGAGTTGGGCCCGAAGGGGGCAGTCTTGGTGTCCGTGGACGACGCACGCGCGACAACGGTCGACCCACGCACGCTCGACGTCGTCCGCTGGCAGCACCTCCAGATCGATGCGACGGGGACGGCGAACGCCGACGACCTGAGAGAGCTTTGTCGTCGACGCTTTGCGGACGCGCTCGACGGAGGCGAAGGACGCCTGGTCGCGCTGCGCGTGTCCATCACCGGCCTCGCCCAAGCGCACGCCGAGGTCACAACCGATCAGCACCGATGGACTCAGCAGCTCCGCGCAGATGCCACGGACATCGCCTCGGACAACCTCTGGATCGAGAAAATTAAGCTGCAGGCCCGCGCGCATGTCGACCTCGAGGCGCTGATCCAGAAGGACGATCCCCTCGGCGGGCTCCTCAGGGCCTTCCGGTCGCTCCGGGACGATGAGCCCGGCCTGAGGGCGCTCACGTCCGAACTGACCGCCGATCTCTCGAAGAAGCTACCCAAGGCGCTCCTCGAGGGCGATTCCGCGATCGACCTCGAGTCGCTCGAGTCGTTGCGCGAGCTCCTTGATGCCAGCGAGGCGCTGCTGGTGGCCCACCTGGCGGCGGCGGGCGGCGAAGTGTGAGGCTGCGCAACCTTCAGCTGCGCGCGTTCGGGCACTTCACCGATCGGGAACTGGACTTCAGCGCGCCGGCGGACGGCCTGCAGCTGGTGTACGGGCCCAACGAGGCGGGCAAGTCGACGGCGCTGCGTGCGGTCACGTCGTTCCTCTTCGGCATCCACGGGCAGACCACCGACGCATTCGTGCACGATCAGAAGAAGCTGTTGATCGGCGCGACGCTGGAGCATGACGGCGACACGCTCGTGATGCTGCGCCGCAAGGGGAACAAAAACACCCTCCTTGACTCCAGCGGCCAGCCCATCAACGAGTCCCAGCTGGGCAAGTGGCTCGGCGGCGTGGACCAGAGCATGTTCGGCCTGATGTTCGGCCTCGACCATGAGGCGCTGCGCGAGGGCGCGCAGATGCTCCTCGATGGAAACGGCGCGATGGGCGAGTCACTGTTCGGGGCCGCCTTCGGCGGTTCCGCGATCCGCAAGGTGCTGGACCGGCTTGCCGAGGACGCCGAAGGGATCTTCAAGGCCGGTGCCTCCAAGCCCAGGCTCAACGCCGCGATCGCGGCCTTCGCCGAGGCAAAAAAGCACCTCGACCGAGGTATCGCCGCCTCCGACTGGAAGGCACGCACCGCCGAGTTGGCGAGGCGCGACGCCGAGAGCGATGACCTGACTCAAAAGCTCGGAGAGCTCCGCGAGACCGCCCGGCAGCTCGAGCGAGTCCAGCTGGCGCTTGAGCCGCTCGCCAGGCTTACAGAGGTAGACGCCCGCCGCCTGGCGCTCCGCGGTGTCGTGATGCTGAGCACGAGCGCGACCTCGGAGCGTATCTCCGCCGTCCAGGCCCAGGCGGAGGCCATCGCGGCGAGGGCGACGGCTCAGGCGAGGCTCGAGAGCTTGCGCGTGCGGCAGG
Organism: Myxococcales bacterium; assembly: GCA_043741435.1. Taxonomy (GTDB): domain Bacteria; phylum Myxococcota_A; class Polyangia; order Palsa-1104; family Palsa-1104; genus JBDTCO01. The sequence continues at coordinate 4,059 of JAYUBF010000115.1, read as the reverse complement.
CGAGCCTCGTCGTCCCCGAACGGCTGCTGGCCCACGCTGCCACGATCTCGGTCCTCGGCAAGGAGATCGGGAATCACGAGTCCGAATCGCGGGACCTTCCCAGGGTGCAAGGTGAGCTGCGCGGCGCAGAAGACGAAGCGCGTCGCCTCCTGAAGGAGCTCGGCCGCGGCGAGTCTCTCGACCAGGCCGACACGGTCTTCGTCGATGCGCGTACGGCAGCGCGGGTCAGCAAGCTCGCCAAGCAGCAGAGCGGCATCGAAGCGCCGCTCGCCTCGCTCGTCCACGATCGCGAGCGACGGATCGGGCTCCTGCGCGCGGCGAAGCAGCAGAAGGCGGACTTGGCTGCCCCCATTGCCGTGACGACGCTGACCGCCTGCCAGCGCCGGATCAGGAAGCATGGGGACCTCGAGGAGAAACTGGCCGAGGCCACGATGCGCGTCGCAGCGAAAGAGCGGGAGCTCGCGGCCCAGCTCAGCAGGCTCGGGCGCTGGACCGGACGGCCAGACCAACGGGCCGACCAGCTGGCGGCGCTGCCGGTGCCATCGCGGGAGACCTGTGAGGCGGCGGCCAACGTGCGAGCTGGACTGGAGCAGAGGCGTGCGCGTGTCCACGATGAGCTGGCGAAGCAGCAGGATCAGGCCTCCGCGCACGAGCAGGAGCTCCGCGCGCTCGAGATCGCGGGGAAGGCCCCGACCGAGGAGGATCTCGCGGATGCCCGCGCGACGCGTGAACGAAGCTGGCAGGCGATCCGTGCCGCGTGGTCCGCCGGGTCCTCCGGCACGCTCGCGTCGCTCGCGGTTCAGCACGAGAGAGACGTGCTCGAAGCAGACACGCTGGCGGACCGCCTGCGTCGAGAAGCCGATCGCGTCGCACAGCACGCTCGGATTCAGGCCGAGTCCGAGGCGACGCGCCGGCGGGTTGCCTCGCTGAGCGAGGAGCGCGCGCTGGCGCAGCGCGCCCTTGAGGAGGCCGCCACGGAGTGGGAGGCGCACTGGAGAGCCGCCGGCGTCTCACCGCTCTCTCCGCGTGAGATGGTCGACTGGCTCGCGCGCCTCGAACGAGCCGCGCAGACCGAAGCGGAGGTCTGCGCCCTGCGCGATACCCGGAAGTTGGAAGCGAGCAAGCTGGAGTCGCTTACGCAGGAGCTCCGTGCGCTCCTGCCAGGCGCGAGCGGCGGATCACTGAACGCACTCCTCGACGAAGCAGAATCGTTGTCGACGCAGAGCGAACGCGTTGAGTCGAGCCGGACCCGGCTCGATGACGACATCGCTCGAATCGAAGCCGAGCTGGTCGATGTCGAGGCCGCCATCGCCGAGAAGCGGCTCGCGCGCGCGGCGTGGACGGCCGAATGGATGGAGACCGTCGCCGTGCTCTCGGTGGCTGCAGATGCGACCGTGGAGGAGGTCGAGGAGGTCCTGGCTCGGAGCGCGAGGCTGGTGGAGACGATGAAGACGGTCTCCGACCGGAAGCGGCGTGTTGGAGGGATGGAACGCAACGCGGCGACCCGCCGCCGACAGCTGGGCGAGCTCACGACCGAGCTCGCTCCCGAACTCGCCAACCTGCCGTGGCAGGCAGCCGCGGAGGAGCTGCTCCAACGCGTGGCGCAGGGGACCCGCGATCGGCAGGAGCGCGTCTCCACGGACGAGGCCGTACTCGACGAGGAGCGCCGCGCGCACGAACTCGACGCGCGACGCGCGACCGCCGAGGCGACGCTCCAGGTCTTGGTGTCAAACGCGGGCGCCACCGACTTGCAGACGCTCGAAGTGGCGGAGGAGCGGGCCGCAGAGGCCCGACGCCTCGACGAGCAGAGGGAGAAGCTCGCTGAGCGCCTGCTTGGGATCGGCAACGGGCGGCCTCCGGAGGAGCTCCGGGCGGAGGCCTCCGGCTTCTCCATTGATCGGCTCCCCGAGCAGCTGGCCGCCGTGCGCCGCGAGCTCACCGAGCTCGATGGTGCACGCGCCGAGCTCGATCAGGAACGCGGTGCGATGCGCAATGACCTCGCGAGGCTGGACGGGAGCCGCGACGCCGCGGCCTCGTCCGCAGCCCAGCTCGAGCACCAGATTGCGACGATCCGTCAGCTCACCGGGGAGTACCTCCGTCCGCACCTCGCACGGCATCTTCTGACACGCGAGATCAACGCTTACCGAGAGCGTCACCAAGGGCCGCTGCTGCGGCGGGCGAGCGCGATCTTCAAGGTGCTCACGCTCGAGCGCTACGTCCGCCTGGAGGAGGGTTTCGGCGACGACGATCAACCCGTCCTGTCGTGCGTCCGAGCTGAAGCAGGTGGTGAGCGATCCGTCGACGTCAGTGCGCTCAGCGATGGCACACGAGATCAACTGTTCCTCGCGCTACGCCTCGCGAGCCTCGAGCACCATACCCAACGCGGCGTCGCACTTCCCGTCGTGCTCGATGATGTCCTGATACATTTCGACGATGCGCGCGCGCGTGCCGGGCTCCAGGCGCTCGCGGAACTGGCAACAAAGACCCAAGTGATCCTGTTCACGCATCACGAACGAATCGTGGAGCTCGCAAGAGGCGCAATACCGGCCGCGCGTGTGCGTATTCACGACCTCTCCGAGGCCGGACAGTGAGCCGTTAGCTCATAGCGCGGCGAGGGCGCGACTGGCGCCGGCTTGGCCACGGGCAAGCGACGCACGTTAGCGGCTGGGGCGGGCGGCTGCATGGCGGTCCAGATAGCACAAGAAGTTGTGGCCGAGGAGCTTCTCGAGCTTTCGCGGCGACCAGCCCCGGCGCGTGAGCACCTCGGTGATGCGCGGGAGGTCGGCCACGTCGCGCATCCCACGCACCAGCGGAACGAAGCCGTCGAAGTCGGATCCCAGCGAGACCGCATCTTCGCCGGCGATATTCGCGGCGTGCACGATGTGGTTCGCGAGCGTCTCCAGCGACGCGGACAACGTGCCGCCCAGCATATTCGACGCGAAGATGATGCCGATCACGCCCCCCTTGTCGCCGATCGCGCGGAGCTGTCGGTCGTCGAGGTTGCGATGATGGCGATGCACCGCCATGCACCCAGAATGCGAGGAGAACACCGGGTTTTTGGCGCTGACCAGCAGATCGTCGACGGTGCGCACGTTTGCGTGGCTCACGTCGATCGCGATCCCGCGCTCGTCGAGCCGCGTGACCAGCTCCTGACCGAGCTCGCTGAGGCCGCCAGCATTTTTGCGATCGGCCGACGACACGCCTGCGCGGTTGGTCTTGTTCCAGCACGGGCCGAAGAAGATGACCCCGGCCTCGGCCAGGCGATCGACCACCGCGAGGTCGTCCTCGATGGGGAGCGCGCCTTCTACGCCGAGCCACAGCGCGATCTTGCCATCGGCCTTGCAGCGACGGATCTCGTCCGCGTTGCGGATCTGTCGCAGCTCGTCGTGTGCGGTGACGAGCTCGCCGAAGCGCTTCAACTGCGCCCAGAACCGTTGCTTGGCCATGAGGCCGAAGCCGGCGAACAGCAAGCAGCCGAGCCCGTCCACGCCGCCCTCCTTCAGCTTCGGGAGGTCGATGTCGAACGCGAGCGGATCGTAGAACCACTGAGGACCATGCCGCCGCGCTAGATCGCCACCGCGCAGGACCAGCTTGGTGAGAAGGTCGTTGTGGAGATCGAGCACCAGCGCTCGGCGATGGAACGCATCGGTATCGGCCGACACGTCGATGGCACCACCGATCATGTCAGGGCTTGTTCGGCTGCACTGGATGAAGCGTGTTGCCGATGGGCGGGCGAGCGCTGTTGGTCTTGCCACCGAGGTTTCGCTTCTGGAGGATCTCGTACGTGGGCGTGTACGTTCGATCGGCGTCGGGGAGCACGGTCAGCCAGTAGTCCTTGTAGCCCGGCCACGTGCAACGCAGCTTCACTTCGTGCTCCGAGTGCTTCATCCGGATCAAGCCGGGCACCGTGCCGACGAGCTCGGGTCCGTTCCATACCTGCCCAGGGGTGCTTTGCCCGCGTGGAACCGGGATGCTCGACCCCAGCTTGATCGAATGCTCTGACATTGCCGGCGTCGCAGGCGTGGGTGGCGTGCCGCCGGGCACGTGCGTCGTAGGGGT
>JAYUBF010000114.1:0-19751 GCA_043741435.1 Myxococcales bacterium | reverse complement strand
AGCTTCATCAGAAGGCGAAGGAGATGATTCTCACGATCGAGGCGGCGGCCAAAGCTGCAGACTCGGATCAGGCGTTTGCCAAGCTCGCGGACACACCCTCGCCGGCCGTACCGCTCAAGGCAGAGCAGCTCACGTTTCCGAAGCGCGGCATCGTCGAGGACTCGTTCGCCGACGCTGCATTCAAGCTCGGCTCGCCGGGTGACACGAGCCCAGTCACCGAGACGAGCTACGGCTTCCACCTCATCCGGCTCGTGCGCAAGCTGCCCGAGCGCCACGTGCCGCTCGATGCCGTGAGGCCGGAGCTGCGCACGCTCGTGTTTCCATCGTGGCGCAAGTCGGAGCTCGATCGGTTCGTGCGTGGCCTGGCGGCGCAAGCTTCCGTGCAGGTCTTTCCCGAGCGACTCGTCGCTGCCGAGGGCCAAGCCGCCCATCCATGACTGACTGCAACTTCACCGACCCCATCATCACGGAGGTCACGGTCCACAAGAGCTCCCGCCTCGAGACCGCCTTCACCCAGGCCCTGCGCGAGGTGGTGCTGCGGGTACCCGGCGCGCGCGGCGCCGTGTTCCTCGATTGCGAAGGTGAGGCGATCGACGAGTTCGCGCAGATGCCCACGACGGAGATCCGCATCCTCGGTGCACATCTCGGCATCCTCGTCGCGCTCGTGCGCGAGCATGCGAGCTTCCTCGGTGAGCCCCTCGAGCTGTGCATCGAAGCGGAGCGAGCGATCATGCTGGTGCTCGCCGTCGAGCGCCGTTACCTCGTGGTGCTCGAGGCGTCTGCCGAGTCGCCGCTCGGCATGATGCGCCGCGAGCTGAGCAAGGCGGTCGATTCATTGCGCGTGCAGATGTGATGCGCTGGGCGCTGGCCGCCACGCTGATCCTGCTGGCCGGCGCTGCGCATGGCGACACCGATAGTCGCGACTACCGCGCCGACTCGCCCGCGTGGAATGGGCTCTCGAGCTTCGTCGAAGAAGCGCACACCGCTGGCTGCGCGCTCACCACCACCGATCACCTGGACTGGTCGCAGTTGAGCTCGCGTGACGTGTTGTTCTTCGTGTACCCGCAGAGCACGATCGAAGCGTCCGCCCTCGGCGCCTTCCTTACCAACGGCGGCCGTGTCCTCATCGCCGACGACTACGGTGCTGCGTCGACCACGCTCGAGGCGCTCGAGATCCGGCGTCATCCCGCCCGCCTCGAGAGTGTGCCGCGCGATCTACGGCACCCTGAGCTGCCGGTCGCGCGAGCGGGCTTGCTCACCGCGCTCGGTCGATCGACCCCGGAGCTTCTCGCCAATCACCCCGCAGCGTTCGAGACCGCGCTCCCTGCCACGTTCGTGTTCTCAGCCGGCCAGGCGCTCGTGGTGGAAGGCAAGGTGGGCCGCGGTCACTTCGTCGCGCTCGCCGACCCGAGCGTCCTCATCAACAACATGCTCGACGTGCCGGGGAATCGCGCGTTCGTGCGCGCGCTGCTGGCCGACCTGTGCCTCCCGGGGCCAGACGGTGATCGAGTCCACCTCGTGAGCGGGCCGTTTCTCTCGAGCGGCGAGCCGCGCACGGCTTCGTCCACGAACGCGCATACGCTGTTCAACGAGCTTTGCACCACGCTCAACCGCGCAACCGACGAAGCGCTCGATGCGGCGGGGCTTCCGATCGCGCTGGTCCTGGTGATCGCGGCCACCGCGGTGGGCTGGCGGGCCGTCGGTCGCTTGAGCGGTGCGGGCCACGCCGATGGTCGCTTCGTCCGCGCCGAGGGCGAGCATCGCCAGGGCACGCTGGCACTCGTGGATGCGTTGCCGCGTGGCGATAGCGATGCCGACCACGCGCTGGCCCTGATACTGCTGCGCGCCGAGGTCTCGCGCCGCTTGAGCGCATCGCTGGGCGCGATCACCGCGTCCACGCCACGGGCCGAGCTCTTGCGCCGCACGGGAGACAAGCTCGGACCGACGATGCGCACTGCCCTCGAGCGCTTCCTCGCCGTCGGTCCACGCCACCTCGATACCCCCGGCCACCGTGCAGTCTCACGTCGCGCGTTCGCCACGGCGCTGGCGTATGCTCGCCCGCTCCTGGCTCGGCTGCCGATCTCCGCTGCGAGTTACGGCGCAACATCCCAGGTCATGAAGGAGCTTCCGATTGTCGTCGGCTGAACCCAAGAACACGTTGATGGACCAAGCCACCCTCTCCGAGGCTTCACGCCTCGGTGCCGAGGTGCGAACGCGCGTGAGCGCCGTGTACCTCGGGCCTGCCACGTCCATCGATCTCATCCTCACGAGCTTGGTCGCGCGTGGCCACGTGCTCATCGAGGGCATCCCGGGCGTCGCGAAGACCACCCTCGCGAAGAGCTTCGCCACCGCGCTCGGGTGTGCGTTTCGCCGCATCCAGTTCACGCCGGATCTGCTGCCGTCGGACATCACGGGCACCTACGTGCTCGAGCCCCAAAAGGGCCAGTTCGTGCTGCGCGAGGGCCCGATCTTCGCGCAGGTCATTCTCGCCGACGAGATCAACCGAGCCCCGCCGAAGACACAGTCGGCGCTGCTCGAGGCGATGCAAGAGGCGCAGGTGACCATCGAAGGCGAGACGCGCGCGCTGCCGCGGCCGTTCCTCGTGCTCGCCACGCAAAACCCAATCGATCACGAAGGCACGTATCCGCTTCCCGAGGCACAGATCGATCGCTTCACGATGCGCGTGCGCATGGGCTATCCCGGCGCCGAGGCCGAGCGCGCCATGCTGCGGCACTACACCACGCCAGGTGCGCGTTCGGCGTCGATGGTGGCGCAGGTCCTGGAGCCCACGCTCGTGATGCACCTGCAGGAGCTCGCGCGCGGGGTTCACCTCGAGGACGAGATCATCGAGTACGTGGTGGCGCTGGCCGAGCACACGCGCCAAAACCGGCGTATCGCGCTCGGTGCGAGCCCGCGTGCAGCCCTGCAACTCCTCGAGGCGTGTCAGGCGCGCGCGCTGTTGCAAGGCCGCGCCTACGTGTTGCCCGACGACGTGAAGGCCTTGGCGAGCCCGGTGCTCGCGCACCGGCTGATCGCATCGACCGAGAGCGAGGTCGAAGGCGCGCCGGAGCACGCCGTGCGCGAAGCCGTCGAGCGAGTGTCGTTCCGGCCCGCCAACCGCTGAAGTATGGCGCAGCCACATGCACCGCGTGAACGGCCCTCGCGCAACAAGTCGCGCGGGCGTGCGCCGACGCTGACCAAGCGGGGTGGGTATCTCGGCATCGGTGCGCTCTGCATGGTGACAGCCGGCGTGCTGGCCGATCGCTCCGACGTGGTCGTGCTCGGCGCGTCACTCGTCGCGCTGCTGCTGGCCACGATCATCGCACGCTACCCCGTCGCGGTCTTCGTGTGGCGGCGTCACGTCGAGCTCGCGTGGCGGGTGGACCGGCCGACGGGCGATCCGGCGCTGTATCCCGGACGAGCGCTGATGCTCTCCATCGAGCTTCGCAACCGGAGCCCGCGCTCGCTCGGCATCGCCACGCTCCGACCGATCGTGTCGCCTACGCTCTCCGTGGAGGCACGACGCGTCGCGACGGTGGCAGGAACCGTGACGTCGGTGAAACTGCCACTCACCGCACACGGCGTGGGGATCGCGCTGCTCCACGGTGCCGCTGTGAGCCTCGGCGATGCCCTCGGGCTCACCGAGATCGAAGCCTACTTCCCGAGCCCCATCGCACTGCCCGTCGTGCCCCGCCTCGGCGTGCCGCTCTTGCCGGGCGGCGCACCACTCAGTGCTGGCCCCGAGCGTGCGCAACGATCGGCCGCGCGGCTCGCCGGCCAGGACGGCCAGCTGCGCGAGCTCCGCGATCATCGCCCCGGTGACCCGTGGAAACAGATCGCCTGGAAAGCCTCTGCTCGACGGGGTCGGCTGATGGTACGCGAGCTGGAGCGCGAGACGCAGACCAGCCACCTCGTGGTGCTCGACGTGTCGGGAGCCATGCGGCAGGGCAAGCCCGGCAACACGCCGCTCGATCTCGCGATCGATCTCGCTGCACGCTACCTGCGCGGCGCGCTCGACGCTGGCGATCGGGTTGGCCTCGTCACCGTCGATGGCCGCACCGTCCAGCAAGTGCCGCTCTCCGATCGACCGGGGCAGCGCCGCAAGCTCATGGAGGCGCTCACGCTCGCGCCGATGGCGTACGACGAAAACACCACGGATCTGTCCGACTCCGAGCTGTGCGCCACGGTGGGTCGCTACCTGTTGTTGCAAGAAGGCGCGGACTCACGCGTCCCGCCGCCGCTCATCGACGATCCCGCGTGGCGACTTCTGGTCACGGCACCCACGGGCGAGCTGTACGATCAAGCCAAGCTCCTCGATGCGATGCGCGCCTCGCGCAAGCGGCATCCCCAGCTGAGCCGCGTGCTCGGCAGCACGCCGCCCCCGCCGCGCGCGCAGGATCCCGACATGGTCGAGCTGCGGGGCTATTGTCGTGAGCGAGCGATCGCCTTGCCACCGCTGCTCGCCCCCGCTCGCGGTGCGCACGGCATCGCAGCCGCCCTGACGCAGCTGGGGAAAGGACGGCCGCCCGATCGCATCGTGGTGTTCTCGCTGCTCGAGGGCATCGAGCGCGACGATCGGGCGGAGCTCTCCCTCCTGCGCAACACGCTCGCCGAGCTCATGGGGCGGTTGCGGCGCCGCGGCGCGCGCGTGTCCATCGTGGCACCGACGGTGTTCGCTCCGGCAAGCGGTGCCAACGATCCCGTCGACGAGCTGCTGGCGCTCGAGGCCGGCCGGCAACACGTCGCATTGGCAGCGCTCGGCGAGATGTTGGGCGCCTCGGTCCAGACGGTGCGGGACGCTGCCCACTTCCGCGCCGACCACATCGGCCTGCGCAAGCGCCGCCACGCCGCATGAGCCTCGTCGTCGCAGCCTTCGAGCCCTTCGGGGGGCGCAAGAAGAACCGCGCGCAACGCGCTGCACGCCTGTTACGCGCCGACCCTGGTGTCGAGGTGCAGACGCTGCCGGTCTCCTTCGCGCGGCTTCCTGCCGCGATCGATGCGCTCCTGCGCGAACGTCCTGCGGTGCTCTTCCTGGTCGGGGAATCACGCACGGCGAAGACGCTGCACGTCGAGCGCTTCGCGCTGAACCTCGCGCACGCCGGCCTCGCGGACAACGACGGGGCGCAACCCCGGCACCAAGTGCTCCTACCCGGTGGGCCGCTGGCGCTCTCGGTCGGGATCGACGTGCCGAAGCTCATCCTCGCCATCGAGCAACGCGGCGTCCCGGTGGAGGCGTCGGCCCACGCGGGCACCTTCTGCTGCAATGCCGCGTTGTACTGGGCCCTGACCAAGCTACACCCAGCCACGCCTCACTCAGCGACGAGGGTCGCCTTCGTGCACGTGCCGTCGCGCCGCCGCCACATGGGCGCCAAGCAGGTGGCCGAGGGCCTGCGGGCAGCGCTGGTCGAGCTCGCTACGCATACCATTTGACCTGTCACCGGCGATGCCCTATACGAGTCGCCACCTGGAGTTGCATCGAAATGGCCACCACCATCACCGAAGAGTGCATCAACTGCGGCGCCTGCGAGCCGGAGTGCCCGAACGAGGCGATCTCGGAGGGAGACGACATCTATGTGATCGACCCGAGCCTCTGCACCGAGTGCGTCGGCTTCCACGACTACGAAGCCTGCCAGGCCGTGTGCCCGGTCGAGTGCTGCGTCCCCGATCCCAACAATGCCGAGAGTGAAGACACCCTCTACGGTCGCGCCACGAAGCTGCACCCCGAGAAACAATTCCCGTCGCTCGATGTGCTGCCCGCGAACCTCTCGCGCTTCCGCAAGTAGACCGCAAGTTCCTGGCGCTAGTCGTCGGACTCGTCTTCCGCCGTCGGCTTCTTTTTCGTAGGCGCTGGCGGCGGATCGATTTGCAGGAACGTCTCCCCGTCGAACTTGTAGGTGATCTGCTGGCCGTTGTGCTTGCCTCTGCAGGTCTTGTCTACGGGCAGATCGTCGTCGTTCAGCTCGGACTCGAGCACGCTCACGGGTCGCACGAACATCCGACCGTCCTTGTCGAGCGTCAGCGTGGCTTCTTCCAGCTCGTGGCACACCTTCGTTCGATCGTGCTCTCGGTGCGTCGTGGCCTCGAGCACCAGCTTGGGCGCTTCGCCGAGGGCCACGAGGAACGTGTCGGTCTGTCGGTATTTCTTGGAGCCGGGGACCTGAAACTCGAAGTCCACACGCGCGCCACGAACCCCGCGCGGTAGCGTGTAGGGCTCGATCGACGCCGAGCGGAAGGCCTTGTCCGACGGACCATCGTCGTCACCACCGCCTTCGTAGACGGTCACGCTCTGCGGCTTCGCTTTCTTGTCGACCTTGTTGGTGACGACGAGCCGCAGCTTCAGCCCTCCATCGGGCTGGCGCGTACGCAGCAACGAAAGTGTCAGCGCCGGCTTGCCGCCCAGCTCGGTGTTGGCCACCTCGCGTTCGCTGGGTGCGGCGAGCGCAACGGAGCACAGTACGGGCGAAGCAATGGCGAGGATACCAACGACGAGTGAGCGCATCGCGTCTAGTCTTGCTTGAGCGTCGACGAACGGCAACTTTGGGAGCGTTGCGCTCGCGCAACACGGCCATGCCCGAAAGCGACGCTGACCAGCGAAAGTAGACCCAGGTGTCGCCAGCGATGCAGACCTCGGACGCGCCTCGCATCTCGTCGCTGGAGAGTAAGGGCCGCATGCGGGGGCCCCCTCGACTGTCGCTACACGACCTGGAACGCGCGCTTTTGCTCGGGCTGGCCACCACCGCGCTTGTCGCCGAGCGCAGACAGGTTCACCGAGACGAGCTTCGAAATGCCGGGCTCCTCCATGGTGACGCCGTAGAGCGTGTCCGCGATCTGCATCGTGCGCTTGTTGTGCGTGATGACGATGAACTGCGACCGATCGGTCAGCTCGCGGATGAGGTCGTTGAAGCGACCCACATTCGCTTCGTCGAGCGGAGCGTCCACCTCGTCGAGCAAGCAGAACGGCGACGGCTTGATGAGGAAGATGGAGAAGATGAGAGCGACGGCCGTCATGGCCTTCTCGCCGCCGGACAAGAGTTCGACGGTCACGTTCTTCTTGCCGGGTGGTTGGGCGATGATCTCGATGCCCGACTCGAGGATGTTTTCCTCGTCGGTGAGCACGAGACGCCCCGTGCCGCCCTTGAAGCAGCGCGGGAACACCTCCTGGAAGCGCGAGTTCACGAGGTCGAACACCTCGCGGAAGCGCTCCTTCGACGTCTTGTTGATGCGCTCGATGGCTTCCTCGAGCTGCGACATCGCCTTCTCGAGGTCGGCCTTCTGCGTGGTGAGGAACTGATACCGCGTGTCGAGCTCGTTGTACTCCTCGATGGCGTGGAGGTTGATCTCGCCCATGCGCTCGATGAGCCCACGCAGCTCTTTGACGCGTTGCTCCTCGCCCGCGGTGAACAGCGGACGCAGGTGATGCGCCTGCAGCTCGGTGGAGATATCGAGGCGATAGCGCTCGGCGATCACCTCCTCGAGGTGCCTGCGCTGCGACGCGATGTCGTGGCGCAACATCTCGAGGCGAGACACCTCGGCCAGCAGGCGATCGCGCTCCTTGCTCTCGGTGCGCTGCTCGCCCTCTTCGCGCTGCACGAGCAAGCGCCGCTCTTCGTAGACGGCGCGACCCGCGCTCACCTGATCCGACAGCCCTGCGCGCTGCTCCACGTCCGTGACGATGGACGTCTGACGCTGCTCCATGTCGCGGTCGAGCTCGCGCTGTCGCTCCGCGCTGCGCTCCACGGCCTCGGACAACCGGATACGTCGCGAGTGACGCTCGTCACGATCGTGCTCGAGCCGTGAGCTCGCGCGCTCGAGCTGCATCCGCTTCTCGTCGGCCTGCGCCACCTCGACGCGGAATGCGGTGTGCGCCTCGGCTGCTTGCTCGAGGCTCGCCATCGCCGACACGAGCTCGCGACCGGTCCCGGAGCTCTCATCCTCGAGTGCCACGAGCCGGTCGCGCAGGTTGCGCAGCGTGAGCTGGCCTTCTTCGACCTCGCGCGCCGCTTGCTCGGCATCGGCGGTGAGCTCGGCGCGCTCGCGCCCGATCACGTTCAGCCGCTCGGTATGCCGGTCGAGCTCGTGGCGGTGCCGCTCCTGATCCTTGTCGAGTGTGAGCAGCTGCATCTCACGGTCGTGCGCGTTCTTCCCGAGCTCGGCAACGGTCTCGCGGAGCCCACCGGCTTCCCTGCGCATCGCGGCGAGCGCCTCGGCGGCCTCCGCGTGCGCGGTCTCGAGCAACGCGATGGCGTCGGCCAGCTCCCGCATCTCGCGCTTCTGCTGCAGGATGCCAGCACCCTCGACGGCCGCTCCGCCGGAGATGGCACCGAAGCGATCGACCACTTCGCCTTCGAGCGACACAAACTCGGGACGTTCTCCGACGGGCCCTTCGCACGCGCGCCACAGATCGAGCGCGGTGATGAGATCGTCGACGACGTACACGTCACCGAACAGGCGCTCCCCGAGGCCCTTGTACTCCTCGGCGAAGTTGACCAGATCACACAGACGGCCACGAACGCCATCGGGGACCACGCGCTGACGCGCTTCCGAATCACCGAAGCGATTCACCGGAATGAACGTGGTGCGGCCTTCGCCGGTCTCGCGCAGATGGGCGACGCCGTCGACGCCCACCTCCTGGCTCTCGCACAGGATCGCCCCGAGGCGCTCACCCAGCACTGCCTCGACGGCAGCCTCGAGCTCGGGCGGGGCGGTCACCGCGTCGGCCATGAGGCCGCGGATGCCCCAGCGGTTGTCCTTCTCCTTCATGATCGCCGCGGTGCCGCGATCGAAACCTTCGTACTTCTGCGCCAGCTGCTCGAGCGATGCGTGGCGCGAGCGCTTCTGGTGTAGCTCGCCGTTGTAGCGCTCGACGTCCGCTGCGCGACCCTTGTCGAGCGACTGCAGCTCGTCGAGGCGAGCCTGCGCGCGCTCCTTCTCCTCGACGAGGTTGAGCTTCAGCTGACGCAGCTCACCCACCTGGCCTTCGCCACGCCGAATCTCGCTCCGTAGCTCGTCGGTGCGCAGCGACAGGCGCGTCTCTTCGTCGCCGTGGCGACCGGCGCGCAGCTGCAGATCGTCGCGACGACGCGCCGCGGAGCTCAGCTCCGACTCTTGTCGCGCGATCTCGGACTTCTCTTGCGACTCGAGGCGGCGCGCCTCGTCGAGCTTGCGGTCGAGCTCGCCCTTCTGCTGGCGAGCCGCGTTGAGCGTGGCTTCCTTCTCTGCGAGCAGCGTGCGCTGCGCCGCCACCACCCGTCCGAGCTCTTCCAGCTCGGCACCGAGCCGGTTGAGCTCGAGCGCGTCGACATCGGCCTTGTCCGCCAAGGAACCGATCTCGTCGCGCTCGGCGATCTCGCGCTCGGCAAGGCCCTCGCGCTCACGGCGCGCATGATCGTTCTCCGCCTGCGCGAGACGGATGCGGTTGTCGAGGCCGTAGAGCTCTTCCTGCAGGCGCGACAGGCGCTCTTCATCGGCAGCGAGGTCGAGACGCATCGTCTCGATGGAGGTCTGGCGCAGCTCGAGCGCGTGATCCGCGGTCTCGCGCTGTGTGGATGCCTCGAGGAGCGCCGCGGCAGCCACTTGATCGGACGCGAGGTGACCGAGGAACTTCTGCGCGGCGGACCAAAGCTCGAGGTCGCGCAGCTCGCCCTTGTACTCGCGATAGCGCTCCGCCTTCTGCGCTTGACGACGCAGCGAGGCGAGCTGCTTTTCGATCTCGGCCACCACGTCGGACACGCGCAGCAAGTTGAGGCGGGTGCCCTCGATCTTCTTTTCGGCCGCCCGCTTCTTGACCTTGTACTTGGTGATGCCCGCCGCTTCTTCGATGAGGAAGCGACGATCCTCCGGCTTCGACGACACGATCATGCCGACGCGGCCTTGCTCGATTATCGAGTAGGCCTTGGTGCCGACGCCGGTGCCCATGAAGAAGTCGGTGATGTCGCGGAGGCGGCACAGCGTTTTGTTGAGGTAGTACTCCGACGTTCCGTCTCGGTAGAGCTTGCGGGTGACCGCGATCTCGGAATACGCGAGGTACTCGATCGGCACGTTGCCGTCGTTGTCGAAGACCAGCGTGACCTCGCACATGCCGAGCGGGCCACGCGAGTCGGAGCCGGAGAAGATGACATCGTCCATCGCCTTGCCACGCAGGTGCTTGGCGGACTGCTCGCCCATGCACCAGCGGATGGCATCGACGATGTTCGACTTGCCGCAACCGTTCGGCCCCACCACCGCGGTGATGGGATCGTCGAACCTCAGGACCGACCGGTCGCAGAAGGATTTGAAGCCGATGACCTCGAGTCGCTTGATCCGCATGCTTCCCTGCCTCGCCTGGACGGCTCACTCGTACGGCCCTTTACGTAGGGTAACGTAGGGTCACTGGAAGCGGCCACCCTATCAGGGGGGATCTCACCTGTAAAGACGCGTTCCTCGGACGTGTTCCTCGGAACTGGCCGGATTGCAAGTTTTCCGCATCGAGCCTGTTCGTGCAAAGGTGGTGGCGGTGCTCCGTCTCGCGCGCTCGTTTGCTGTCTTCACCTGGGCCGCGGTGCTGGTCGCGGTGCCGGTCCCCGCGCTCGGCGACCTCCGCATCGAGGTGCGTGGGCGCATGCGCCTCGAGCTCGACCGGATCGAGAGGAGCAGCCACGACTTCGTGGTGAGCGGTGCCCTGCTCGACGAGACCTCGTTCGAGCCGATGAGCCGGCAGACGGTGGCACTCCACGTCGATCGGCTCGATGAGAACGGCATCAGGACCGATGCCTACGACCACGCGGAGCCGGTCGGCACCGACGGCACGTTTCGCTTCCGCGTGCCCGCCCGCGAGCACACCCGGTACGCGGTGAGCTTGTTCGCGCGCGGCGTCCGCGACTACGGGGACGCGACGCCCGTGCACCGGGAGGTCGACCTCGGGCGGCGAAACCTCGAGCTGCGCATCATCGTGGCCAACGAGATCAGCGCCGCAGCGACGACGTTGCCCCTCGTCCTCGAGGCCGTGCCGCTCGAAGGCGCGGTGATCGATCCGCAGCGTGGAGAAGACCTCGCGGTCGACCTCGAGGTCGACGGCGCGAGCGCTGGCGTGAGCATGCAGCTGCACGACGGCCGCGGCTCGCTCGTGCTGCCACTCCCCGTCGGGAGCACGCGGGGGGAGATAGCGCTGCGGGCTCGCTTCGCCGGCGACGAACAGCGCGCCCCCGCCGAAGCGAGCGTTCGCGTACGCATCGTGGAGCGCTTCGAGCTCGCGCTGCGCAGCGACGCCACGGAAGCGGCGCAAGGCAGAGACGTCGCCCTGCACGGCACGCTGCGGCTGCGTGGCCAAAGCGTCCCGGGCGTCGCGATCTCCCTCACGCGCCTCCCGTCGGAGGATGGCCGGGTGCCCGTCGGGAACACCACCGCCACCACCGACGACCAGGGCGAGTATCGAGTCGCCATCGCCGCCCCCGAAGAAGGTGCCCAGGCGCGCTTCCAGGCCAGCGTGAGCGAGAGCATCGTGGGCTCGCGTCACGTCGCTGCTGCCACCTCGGAGATCGTGGTGCTCGCGATCAACCCACGCTTCTCCTTCTGGGCGAGTGCGCGCCATCCCACCGGTCTCGCGCTCCTCGTCGAGCTGCTCCTCGTCGTGGGCCTCCTCGGGCTGCGCTTCGGCTCGTTGTTGCGCGCCAGTGCCACGCGACCGGTCGCCCCCATCGCGGCTGCGGTCGTCGCGCCGGAGCGCGGGTTCTTCGGCACGCTGCGGCAGGCCAGCGACCGTCGGGTCGGCGGTCGCGTGGAAGAAGCCGATCGCAAGCGAGCGCTCGTTGGTGCGCTCGTCTCCGTGCGGGTCGGCTCCGAGGTGCTGTCGTGCACCACCGACGCTGCGGGCAACTTCTCGTTTCCTCAGGTGCCGGATGGTCACGCCGAGATCAGCGTCGACCACCCCGGCTACAAGCCCGACACCCGCGAGTCCTCGATCCCGCATCGGGGCACGGCCGCCGCGCTCACCATCACGCTCGTGCCGTGGCGCGCCGAGATCCTGAGGCGCTACGCAGAAGCCCTCGCGCCGCTGCTGCCGCCGAACGAGACGCTGGGCGAACGCACGCCGCGGGAGCTGGCGCGGCTGGCCGAGCGGAAGTTCGGCGATCGCGCCGGCCTTCGCTCGCTGCAGCACCTCGTCGAGGCGCGCTGCTTCGGTGCGGCCGCTGCCGCGCGCGGTTCGTACGAAGAAGTCACGAGCACGCTGGAGCGTCTCGGTTTGTAAACCTGCACTGACGTCTTGCTCGCGCGCGGTCGGGGCTCCTATCATCCGCCGCCATGCAAGATTTCCTGAGCTCGCTCGACCTGCCGCTGATCGTGGCCGCAGCCGCGGGCCTCGTGCTCGTGCTGACCGTCCTGGTGGTGGCGCTGCGCCAGAGGCCGAAGGCCGGCTCCCGCGCGCCCGCAGCGGAGATCTCGCGGCCTGCTGCTGCACCCGCACCGGAGGGCCGAACGGCAGCGCCTGGCCCGAGTGCTCTCGGCGCAGGCCTGGCGAAGACGCGCCAAGGCTTCGTCGCCCGCCTCGGCGGATTGTTCGGCCGCAAGCAGTTCGACGAGCAGATGCTGGCGGAGCTGGAGGAAGTCCTCTTCACCGCCGACATCGGCGCGCGCACGGCCGAGCGCCTGCTGAGCCGCGTGCGTGAACGCTTGCAGAAGCGTGAGCTCGAACGCGGCAGCGCGGTGCTGGGGGCCTTGAAGGACGAAGCACGCGCCATCTTGAAGCGCGCGACCGAGGCCGCGGCGCCGTTCGACATGAAAGACGTCGGCAACCATGGCAAGCCGTTCGTGTTGCTCACGATCGGGGTGAACGGCGCCGGCAAGACCACCACCATCGGCAAGCTCGGGGCGAAGTGGAGTGCGCTCGGGAAGCGGGTGCTCCTCGGTGCTGGCGACACGTTCCGCGCCGCTGCCGCCGAGCAGCTCCAGGTGTGGGCCGAACGCGCCTCGGCAGAGATCGTGCGCGGCAAGGAGGGCACCGATCCCTCGTCCGTGCTCTTCGACGCCGTGAAGCGCGGCGTCGCCGACGGCGCCGATGTGGTGATCCTCGACACCGCAGGCCGCCTCCACACCAAGACCGAGCTCATGCAGGAGCTGCAGAAGGTCCGTCGCGTCATCCAAAAGGCATATCCGGCGGCCCCGCACGAGACGTTCCTCGTGCTCGATGCGACCAACGGACAGAACGCCATCGCGCAGGCCACCTTGTTCAAAGATGCAGTTGCAGTCACCGGCATCGTCCTCACCAAGCTCGACGGCACCGCCAAGGGCGGCGTGGTGCTCGGGATCTGCGAGGAGCTCGGCGTGCCCGTTCGCTTCGTGGGCGTCGGCGAGCAGGTCGACGACCTCCGCGTGTTCGATCCGGACGAGTTCGTAGGAGCGCTGTTCGACGAAGCCATCGCTGCCGCGATCGAGGCCGAGCGCGCGGACGGGCCCGGGGCGCCCGGATCACCCGGGTCATAAGTGACGGCTGTGAGCGCCTCCACCCAATCTACGGAAAGGCAGTCCCAGACGAGATCTCTGTTACGAGTAGGAGAAAACCCGACTTGGGCGACCTTTGGTGCCCGAAATAGGCCCAAATGGGTTATGTTGCCGCCGCGTTTGACCTTGATCCCGACCCAATCAGCGACGACAACACGGGATTTTTTCTTGATTGGGGAAAAAAGT
Source organism: Myxococcales bacterium (assembly GCA_043741435.1). Classification (GTDB taxonomy): domain Bacteria; phylum Myxococcota_A; class Polyangia; order Palsa-1104; family Palsa-1104; genus JBDTCO01. The sequence continues at coordinate 6,092 of JAYUBF010000114.1, read as the reverse complement.
GCGTGATATAGTCGGCGAACTTTTGAGTTCGACACATAAATGTTTGATATCCATGGGCTTTTGCTGCCGCGGTCGTTCATGAGAACGGCTGCATTTCGCGCGTCGGACTTGAGGTGCGTATGAGACGAACGGATCTGCGAGCGGGTTTCCTGGCGCTCTGCGTAGGGACTGGGCTTTGGGGAGGCTCCGGCGCATTGCACGCCGCTGAGCCAACGCCGCCCGGTGAAGAAACATCATCTCCCCCGCCTGCTGACAGCTCTCCCCCGGGCGAGGGCTCTCCGCCGGGTGAAGGGGACAACAAGGTCAAGGCGGTCGACGCCGAGGCCGCGGCCAAGAAGAAGGGCGAGCTGGGCTCCCTTCAGTGGAAAGACATCCTCGTCGTTCCGCGTCGGCCGATCCTCAAGTACCACCGCATCGAGCTCGTCCCCACCTACAACGTCTCGATCTCGAACACGTTGGTTCGTCACCACGGGTTCGGCGGCATCCTCAACTTCTTCCTGTCCGAGACGCTGGCGCTCGGCCTCGAAGCCAACTACCTGCAGCCCCAGCTACTCGAGCACTACACACTCCGCGGCCTGGATGATCGCGTCCTGCCGTCGATCAATCGCTACTTCTGGAACGCGTCGGTGAACTTCTCGTATGTGCCGATCTACGGCAAGTTCGCCTTGTTCAACCGCTACATCATGCAGTGGGAGGCGTACATCGAGGCTGGCATTGGCGCGATGCAGTCGCAGTGGATTCCACGCGATCCCGCCAACGACTCCACCTCGAACTTCCTGGCGCAAGGCCACTGGGGCCTAGGCACGCGCCTCTTCCTCACGAAGTGGTTGGTGATCCACGCGTACTTGAAGGGCTACTTGTTCGCCGACAAGTACGAGCCTGCCGACCGCGGCACCCCAACGCAGCCTGCCGCCACCTTCGACGGTGGTGACAGTCGCTTCGTCCACAACATGGTGTTCGGAGTTGGCGTCGGCATGTTCCTGCCGACGAGCTTCGACTACAAGTACACGCGCTAAGGGATGACGAAGATGCGAACCCACATCACACGCTCCCTGCTTGGCGCGGTCGCGCTAATGGCTCTCGGCAGCACCGCGCACGCCGAGCGTCGCAATCCGCTCGATGGCCAGCCCGCGATCCGTTATCGCAGAGAGATCCGCCGTCTGCGTCTCGAGATCACCCCGTCGTTCACCGCCGGCATCAACCAGGACTACAAGAACGCGATCGGCGTCGGCGGTACCATCACCTTCAACTTCCTCGACTGGCTCGGCATCGGGTTCGAGGGCTCGTACCTCTTCAACAACAACACCCCGCTCGAGGACGAGGTCCGTAAGGCCATCTCGAGCAAGGAAAAGTCGCGCTACCCGAACGGCTACGTGACCCCCGGTCCAAATCCGACGCTGGCTCAGCACGATCAGCGCGTGCTCGGCATCCAGGCGGCGATGTCGCCGTTCGTTCAAGTCACGCCGTTTTCGGGCAAGTTCGCCCTCTTCTCGTCGGCGTTCGCCTGGTACGACCTATATGCCAAGCTCGGACTCGGCCTCGTCAGCTACAAGCAAGACGGCAACCCTGTCGTCGGTGGTGAAGGCGCGATTCCGGATCCGAACCTGCAGGACACGTCGCAATTCGCAGGCATGAAGGTCGGCGCGATGATCGGCGTCGGCGTTCACCTGTACTTCACCGACTGGATCGGCCTGCAGCTCGAGCTTCGTGACTACATCGTGAAGGCCAACCCGAGCGGCGGCGACGTGAACGGCGACCGCAAGCTCACCTCGGCCGATGAGGGTGCGCAGAACAACATCTTCTTCACCCTCGGCCTCACGTTCGTGCTCCCGCCGAAGGCACGCATCACCCGCTAGCGCTCAGCGCCAGCTGTCCCGATGTTGGAGCTACTGGCAGGTGGCGCCGAACAGGGGGGCGCTCAGCTCGATCGTGACGCAGGTGCTCTCGGACCGGATACCGTCGCTCTGCACGAAATAGATCTCGGCGGTGCCACCAACGGTGAACGCGAACGGCGGCGATGCGAAGCTGCCGTCGCTGGCGGCGGTGGCGATCACGCCGTCACCGCTCTTCTGATCGAAGATGTAGAACACCGCGTTGGCGTGCGAGGGACGCGGGATGCCCACCATCGCGATCTGGCCGGGCGTCTTCTGGCTGAACGTGAGCGCGGTGGTGTCCACCGTCGGCGGAGGCAACGGTACCGACGGTGTGGAGCAGCCGAGCGTGATGAGCGGCATGGGCGCAGCGACTGCGAGCGCGAGCCACGCGGTGACGACACCCCGCTGGAGCGCTGCCAAGAACCGAAGGTGAAGACGACGTCGCATGCGCTTCTCAGCTTCCAGTTCGAAGCATGCGACGGGCCAGCCACGGCTTCAAGAACCTCGCCGACTTGGACAGCACCAGACGCACCTTGGTTGGCGATCGCGCCAACTTCGTTGTCAGCCGGCCTTCGGGTGCAAATGGTAGCGCCGCAGCTTCTTCTGCAGGCCGAACCGCGAGAGGCCCAGCAGCCGCGCCGCCTCGCTCTGGTTGCCCGCCGTCCGCACCAAGGCCTCCTTGAGCAGGCTGCGCTCCAGGCGCTCCACGCGTTCGTGGAGATCGAGCGGCCCCGGCGCTGTGGTGTCGGCCTCGTCGCTGCCGGCTTGGACCTGGGCCGACAGGTCGGTCGCCTGGATCGCGCCGGTGCCCTCCGACATCGACGCGGCGCGCGCGATCTCGTTCTGCAGCTGGCGCACGTTGCCGGGCCACGGGTAGCGGCACAAGAGGTCGAGCGCCCCTCGCGTGATGGTGCTGCACTTGCGCTCGGCGAGGAAGTGCTCGACGAGCAGCGGGATGTCGGCCACCCGCTCGCGCAACGGGGGCAGCGCGACACGCACGACGTTGAGGCGATAGAACAGGTCCTCGCGAAAACGGCCCTTCTCGACGAGCTTTTGCAGATCCAGGTTGGACGCGACCAGCACGCGAACGTCTACCTTCAGGAGCTTCTCGCCACCGACGCGGCGGAACTCTCCCTCCTGCAGCACGCGCAAGAGGCGCACCTGCATGGCGGGGGACATCTCTCCGACTTCGTCGAGGAATAAGGTGCCACCGTCGGCGATCTCGAACAGTCCGCGGCGTTCACCCTGCGCACCCGTGAACGCACCCCGCACATGTCCGAACAGTGCGGCCTCGAGCAACGTCTCCGGGATCGCAGCACACGACTCCGAGACGAACGCCGCCTTGCGACGCGCACCGTTGTGATGGATGGCCCGCGAAACCAGCTCCTTGCCGGTGCCCGACTCACCGTAGATGACCACCGGCAACGCCGTGTCGGTGACCCGGTCGAGCAGGCGAAACAGCTCCACCATGCGCGGCGTCTGTCCGACGAGGCCAGCATAGTCGTGGCGGACGCCGAGCGTCCGTCGCGCCTCGCGCACCTCCCGGTGCATGCCCTCGAGCTCCACCGTCTGCGACTCCAGCTTCCGCTCGAGCTGCGCATTCAGCGCGCGCACCTCGCTCTCCTTGCGGCGGTTGTCGGCGAGCAGGCGCGCATTCTCGATGGCGATGGCAGCTTGCTCGGCCAGGTCGGTCACCAGCGAGACATCGGACGGCCGAAAGAGGCCGGTGCGTGCACGGTGATCGACGTACACGCAGCCCACCACCCTACCCTTCACCGCGAGCGGTACGGCGAGCACGGAGCGCAGCCGCAGATGAGACACCGACAGCGCGGCTTCGAAGCGCTCGTCTCCGCTCGCATCGACGGTGACGATGGCGCCCTCTTCAATCGAGCGCTCCGCGATGCTGCGCGAGAATGCGGCCGCTTCGTCTGCTGAAGCCACGTCGACATTGCGCGAACAACGAATGTCGAGCTCGCCCGCCGGCGCTCGCAACAACAAGAAGCCGCGCTCCGCGCGCGACAGCTCGATCACCGTGTCGAGGATGAGCTCCAGAAGGCGCTCGAGATCGAGCTCCGAGTTCAGCCGCTTGTTGAGCTCCACGAGGCGACGCAGCGAACCGTCGCCCGCGCCCGCGCTCGGCTCCGCCGCCAACAGCCTCGTGAGGCGCTGGATGTCGGGATCGTCGCCCAAGGCGTCACGTCGTAGCTCGGGGGTGCGCATCGAGATCTCCTGATAGGCCTGGTTCGCGATTGCGAGGAAGCGCGTGCTGCCTTTGCCGTCACCGCTGCGGATCGAGCTGCGTGCCAGCAACAGGGCTACGCGCAGTAAACGTTCGCGTCGCTGCCCGCGCTGCGCGGCGTCGAGCTCCGCACGGAGCAGCGACGACAATTCCTTCGGCAGCGGCTGATTGCGGTCCACCAGCAGGCGCGCCTTGGCCTCCGACATCGCAGCGTGCAGCTGGAGCGCTGGGGTCAGCGCGTTCCGCTGCCGCGCTCTCGCGAGCTCCGTGATCTGCGCCCGTGCGTCGTCGACCTGGCCGAGCTCGGCCAACGCCTCGGCGCGAGCAGAGTCGAGCAGCACGCGATCGTGGGTGGTGACCGCGCACGTCGCGTAGCGTGCCAGGGCGCGGGACGGATTACCGGCGCGTCGATCGAGCTCGGCGAGGAGCAGCTCGCTGTACAACAAGGTCGGCGGGTCGGCGGGCGCATGCGCACGGGCCGTGGCCACCGCGCGCGCGACTCCCTCGCCGTCGCCCAGGCTCAGCTGCACGTTCGCGAGGTTCACCCACGCCATCGCGCGCTCGCCGGCGCGGCCCACGCGCGCGAGCGCCACGGTTGCTCGTTCGAGCGCCGACTGCGCCCGCGCGAGCTCGCCCAGCTCGCGGAGGGTGCCTCCCAGGTTCTGCGCGTAGATCGCAGCGCCGTGCACATCGCCTGCTTCGTCGGCGAGCGCGAGCGCGCGTTCGTATGCGATGGCGGCATCGTCGAGCGCGCCTTCGCTCTGCGCTGCCATCCCTAGGAGCCCCTCGGCGCGCGCCCGACGCTGCGCCGGCCTCGGCAACGAGCGATCGCGTAGCGCGAGGAACCGAACGCGAGCCCCGGCTGCGTCGCCAAGGTGTAGCGCTGCGGTCCCGGCCACCTCGAGCCAGGCTTCGCCGTCTTCTCCGGCCGGCGGGTCTTTCGCCAGTAGCGCCGCGGCCTCGGCGTACGCGCCCGCATCGGCGCGAAGGCGCGCGAGGAACACGCGAGCGGCATCGCCCACCTGCGGATCATCGAGGAGCGAATGGGCGACCGCAGCGGCATCCTCGCCGCGATCCCCCAGGCGCAGCGCCTTCGCGAGGAGCAATCGACGCGTCGCTTCGGCACGCGTGGACCCTTCCACGCCAAGCGCGCTGACCGCCTCGGCGTAGTCGCCGGCCGACAGCGCCAGCTCACCGCGCAGGCGCGCACCCTCGGGTCCGGGCACGGTCGCGGCCAGCGCGGCGAGTCGCTTCAGCGACGGTCGAACGGCCCGGTCGGCCGCACCATCGAGGAACGCACGCAGCGCGCGGCGCGCCCAGCTCACCGCATCCTCGTGCTCCGCGAACGAGGACACCAGCGCACCATCGATCAAAGCAACGTGTCGTTCTGCGGCTCGCAGCAAGTCGGCAACCAGCGACGCACGCTCACCGCTGGGCAGGACCTCCCACGCAGCGCGTGCCGCCATCTCGCTGTCGACGCGCAGCACGGCTCCATCCCACTCCGCGAGGCGCTCGACCTGCAGCTCGGCGATCACGACGGCGGTCTCGCTTCCCAGCGAGGCGCGAAGCTCGTCGACCCCAATCGGTCGCTCGAGGAGGGCGATCGATGCCAGCAAGCGCCGAGCGCTCGGCCGCAAGCTCGACACGGTGCGCGAGATCTCGCGCGCCAGACCCTCGGTGTGCACCTGGCGGAGATCGTCCGCTTCGGGGACTGTGCGCCCCTCGCGCCGTGCGCGCGCACGGGCAGCACGCAACACCTCGAGCAACACGCCGGGCCGGCCACCCGCCAAACGCGAGGCTGCGTTCACCGCATCCTCGGCCCGCAGCCCGATGGCACGCTCACAGATCTGCGCGCTCTCGTCGTGCGTCAGCGCGGGTACGTCGATGCGCACGACGCCCGGCGGAAGGGTCCGCGCAGCGTCGGGCGACAGCTCCACGATCGCGCGCGTCGGGCCGGGTCGGGGGCGACCTCCACGCAG
>JAYUBF010000113.1:0-47814 GCA_043741435.1 Myxococcales bacterium | reverse complement strand
GCTCCAAGTCAACAGCTCGCTGGCCAGATCGGATCGTCGTCACCCAAATGCCCTCGCGCTCAGCTCAGCTTCCCCCTCAGGCCGAAGTCCCTGTCTGAAGCACCGCGCGAGAAAGTAGCAACCACGCTCCCGGCGTTGTCGCCCCGCGGCAATGTTAGCGTGACCGAGCGTGCAATAGCGCCGTCGGCGCACGCCGCCGTTCCGAAAGGCACACGGAGCGGTACCAGGGGAGACGTGTGTCAGGAGGTCAACCATGACAACAGCTACGCTCGATATCCACATCCCGCAGGAAGTCCTAGCCGACGCGCATCAGCTGCGTGAACTCGTCGTGGTCGTCTCCGCACCCCCCGCCAAGCCGAAGAAGCGCGCGAAGGGGGCGCTGTAGCGTGGCTGGGTGCGTCTACAACCGAGGGACCAAGCACGCGCCGAATTGGTGGGCGAAGTACAAAGACCATCACGGCAAATGGTGCGCGAAGGCGACGGGGCAGGCGAGCAAGGACGGCGCCGAGACTTGGCTAGCCGCCATCGTGGCGAACGTCGCCAACGGTCGCGTGGGCATCTACGAAGCGACCACAGAGCAGAAAGACCAGGCGACGATCACGATCTCGTGGCTGTTCGATCTCTTCGTCGTCGAGTATCGCCCACCGAAGCTGAAGGACCCGGACGAATATCACGCGCAGACGAAGGCGGTGTTCAACATGCGCATTCTGCCAACGCTGGGCAGCCGCGCCGCTGCGAGCGTGAAGACGAGCGAGGTGGAAGACCTCCGCGACGCGCTACTCGAGGCCACGCCACGGCCCGTGCCTACGCGCGGGACTCGGTGGCGGTGACGATGGCGCGCCTGTCAAAGCTGTACGAGTGGGCCATGCGCAAGGGCTACGTCTCGTGCAGCAATCCGGTGAAGGGCGCCGACTACCCCGAGGCGAAACAGACGCTCGACTACTTGAGCCGCGACGAGGTGATCAAGCTGCTGACCTACGCCGAAGAGAAGGCACCGGACCTGCTGTCGATGATCGCGACGGCGATCTTGTTAGGGAGCGGCCCCGCCTACGGGAACAACTGCGGGATGGAGCGGGATGCGTGAGGGTCGAGGCGGTGGACGCCATCGTGGCCGGTGACCGGCGGCGGTCCGGCCCGCTGAGGTAAAACCAGCCTCACGACCTCTCCGGAGCTGGGTGTGGTGCCCGCCAAAAGTAGGTGACGCCGACGATGGTGGAACACCGTCGGCGTCGTGCTCCCGGTCGGCCCCCTGATGAAGACGACCAGCAGCACCTCACGGATCATCTACAACGCCCTCGACGTCAAGGGGTGGCTGGCACGGCCGCCGTCGGCGGCAGAGGCGCGGCCGGGGCAGTGCCCCGGATGCCATGGGGCGAGCCGGCCGGTCGGGGGCGCGCTCGGGCTACACGGGCACGGCCTCCGCGAACGCCAGCTTCGCGGTCCGCTCGCGGCCGACGGTGAGCCGACGACGGCGGTGGTCGGCTGCCGGAGGTACCGCTGCACCGGCTGCGGGGCGATCCTCCTCGTGGTGCCGCGCGGGGTGGCGCCGCGCCGGCACTACAGCCAGGCGGCGATCTCCATGGCGCTGGTGCTGTGGGGGCTGATGGCGATGCCGGCGACGACGGTGCGTGAGCGGGTGTGCGCCTGGCGCGTGCGGGGGCCGTCGTCGGCCGGGTGGTCGACGCTGCGGCGGTGGGCGCAGGCGGCGCGCGGCGGCGCCGGGCTGACCTTGCGCGCGATCGCAGGACGGGCGGCGCAGATCGCGGTCGGGCGGGCACCACCGTCTGCGCGCGGCGCCGCGCTGTGGGCGCAGGCATTCGCAGGAGGCTCGACGATGCCGTGATGGCCACCGGGCCGCGCTCGTCGATGACCGAGCGTCCCACCCGGTTTGGACTCTGCGCGCCCAGGACGCGCCGTGAGACGTGAGAGAGAGCGCTGCCGCCCCTTCACCCGGCGGCGCCGGAGAATTCCGCATGTCCGACGACGAGTCCCTGCGCCCACGCGACCACGCCGAGGCGGTCGCCCTGTTCCGTGCCCAGATCATCGGCGCCTTGACCCGCCGCGAGCTCGACCGCGGCGATCTGGCAGCCGCGATGCGTGCGCTGGCCGCCGAGAGCTACCGGCCGCCGGGCCACGCGAGCACGCGACGTTTCGGCGCCTCGACCTTGGAGCGATGGTTCTACGCGTATCGAGCCGACGGCCTCGCCGGGCTGCGCCCGGCACCGCGCTCCGACCGAGGTCGCGCCCGCGAGCTGAGGCCGGAGCAGCGCGAGCTCTTGCTCGATATCCGGCGCGAGCACCCGACCGCGTCGCTGCCGCTGATCCTGCGCACGCTGGTCGCCGACGGGCGGCTGGCCGCCGACGTGGTGTCGGCGACGACGGTGACGCGACTGTACCGCGACGCCGGGCTCGAGCGCGGGGTGCGCCCCGACGGCCACACCCGGCTGCGCTGGCAGGCCGACCACGCCGGCGCGCTGTGGCACGGCGACGTCTGCCACGGCCCGACGCTGCGCATCGGCACGACGACCAGACCGCTGCGCATCCACGCAATGCTCGACGACGCCTCGCGCTACGTGGTCGCGCTCGAGGCCCACCACACCGAGCGCGAGGTCGACATGCTCGACCTGCTTTTGGCCACGCTGCGCCGCCACGGCGCGCCCGACGGCCTCTACCTCGACAACGGCAGCACCTACTGCGGGGTCGCGCTGCGGCTGTGCTGCGAGCGCCTCGGCATCACGCTGATCCACGCTCGGCCCTACGACGTGCCGGCGCGCGGCAAGATGGAGCGGTTCTGGCGCACGCTGCGCGCCGGCTGCCTCGACCACCTCGGCGGCCTGACCTCGCTGCACGACGTGCAGGTACGCCTCGGCGCCTTCCTCGACGAGCACTACCACCGCGCCCCGCACGGCGGGCTGCTCGGCAAGACCCCGGCCGAGGCGTGGGCCAGCGCGAGCTGCCGCGCCGTCGACGAGCCGGCGATCCCGTCGCGCTCCACGACGGCCACCGCTATCCGCTGCGTCTCGCCGATCCAGTCGCTGCCTCGCGCACCCGGCGTCGCCGTCGCGGCGAGTCCCCAACGCCGACCATCCCGTTCGATCCCGCCGGCGCCTTGCTCGACAAGACCGCCGGCCGTCCCCCTCGCCACCGCAAGGAGAAGCCGTGACCTACCTCGAATGCTTCGGACTCAAGGAACCGCCGTTCTCCAAGGAGATCGCCGACGCCGACCTCTGGCTGCCCACCTCCAAGCAGGCCGTCGCCGACGGCCTCCTCGACGCGCTCACCGAGCGCGCCTCGGTGGTGCTCGTCGGTGAACCGGGCGTCGGCAAGACCTGCGTCCTGCGCGCGCTCCGCCACCGCGTCGCCGCCGCCGGCTACCGCCTGACCTACTATCACAACGCCACCCTCGGCCGCCGCGACTTCTACCGCCAGCTCTGCCTCGCGCTCGGCCTGGCGCCGGTCGCCACCGCCGGCAACTTCTTCTACGCCGTGTCGACCCATGTCGAGGAGCTCGCGCGCGAGCGCGTCCATCCCGTCTTCCTCCTCGACGAGGCCCACCTCCTCCACCAGGACACCCTCGACCACCTCCACATCCTGCTCAACTACCAGTGGGACAGCCGCGCCCTGCTCTCGCTTGTGCTCGTCGGCCTCCCCGAGCTTCGCGATCGCCTCGCCCTGCGCCGTAACCGCTCCCTCTATTCGCGCCTCCATCACCGTCTCGAGACGGAGTTAAACGGGAATATACGACGTAGCTTCTACATGCCGGAGACGATCAGCCAGCGGCCACCGTCGTTGTCGAGCTCGATGCGCTTGTCGTTCTGCTTGCGCTCCCAGCGGTCGCCCATCTCGGTCGCGATCTGGAAGGACGCGTCGTAGCGGATGTCCACTCGGGCACGCGAGCCGCTGACCTCGATCTTCCGGTACTCGATGTTGTAGCGAACTGCCCGGACCGCGGCCAGGCGACGGCCCAAGACATCTTTCAAACCTTCGTAGCCGTAGTCGTCGTCGGCCTTGGGCGTGCCCGAGTCCTCGTAGTACTGAGGGTGGGCAAGGGCCAAGAGCTGGCTACCGTCGCGGTCTTCGAGGGCGTGTCGGTAGCGCTCGCACACGTCGAGGATCTCGTGGTTCAGCCGCGTGTCCGCGACGGTGGTGCCCGGTATGGTTCGGACGGTGGCGCAACCGCTCGTCGCAAGGCCGGCGCCCGCCGCCAGGGCGGACATCAACAAGAACGACCAGATGCTGCGGGACGATACGGTCATCGGGGGAGCCTTCTCATGGGCACTGCGGGTAAATGCGACTGGCGCGAGCCCTATTCCCATACCACGCCGGAGAGGCGCGCAAAAATCCTCCATTTGCTCGGTTGTGCGGCGTGCCAGGCCTCGTGCTATACCGTCGGTCAATCAGGATGCAGACCATGGCCGAACAAGACCGCGCCTTCCCTCGCTACGAAGTGAGCGCCTTCGTCGACTATGCCGGCGGAGAGGTACTACTTCACCACCGCATCCAGAACATCTCGATGGGCGGCATCTGCATCCAGAGCCCGAGCATCGAAGAGCTCGGTTCGGTCGTCGAGCTGGTGGTGAACTTCCCGGATCTGGGTCGCTCGCTCGCGCTGCGTGGCCAGGTCGTGTGGGCCAATCGCGAGCCGCCGATGGACATGGGCATCCGCTACGTCGAGATGGACGACCGCAAGCGAGAAGCACTTCGTGCGTACCTCGATCGAGTGTCTCCCACGGACCTCGACAACCCGAGCAGCGGCGGAGCCGCCGAGACTCGCTGATTCATCGCCAGGGCGCGTCGCCTCGGCGCCTTTGCGAGTAGCGCGCCCCTCTCGTCACGGATGATCGCCGAGCTTCGTTCCACCTGGTCGCGCGCTCGTGTGGCGCGGCTCGTGGCCTGGCTCCTGCTCGCGCTCGCCCTCGCGCTCGTCGGCTCTGCGCTCATCGGCGTGGAGCACGTCGACCTCCTGCGCGCTCTGCGCGAGCCCGGTTCCATCGACGGCACGATCCTGTGGAAGGCCCGGCTCCCGAGGGTCGTGCTCGGCGCGCTCATCGGCGCGTCCCTCGCTCCCGCCGGAGTAGCCTTCCAATCGCTGCTGTCGAATCCATTGGCCGATCCCTACGTGCTCGGTATCTCCGGCGGCGCAGCAGCGGCGGGCACCGTGGCCTTGGTCCTGTTCGGTGCCAGCGGCTTCTCGTCGACCTTCGTCCTTCCTGTCGCGGCGTTCGCCGGCGCGCTGGCGTCCGTTGCCTTGGTCTTCGCGCTCGGCCGGGTTCGTGGCGTGCTGATCCCCACCGTCGCATTGCTCGCCGGTGTCGTGTGGAATGCGCTCACGAGCGCGCTCATCGTCGGCATCCGGCTCATCGCGACGCCCGCGGCCTCGCACGAGGTCCTGTACTGGCTCACCGGCAGCATCTCGTCGGCAAACGCGACGCCGCTCATGCTGGCGGGCCTCAGCGTCTACGTCGTCATCGGCTTGGTGTTGTTGCGCCGGGACGCGATCGCCATGAACGCGCTCATCCTCGGCACCGACACGGCCCGCAGCCTGGGCATCGACGTGGCGCGCGCGCGTCGCCGCGTCTTCTTCGCCTCGTCGCTTCTCACGGGTGGCGCCGTGGCGCTGGTCGGCCCGATCGGGTTCGTCGGCATCGTCGTGCCACACAGCTTGCGCTTCCTCATCGGCGGCGATCACCGCGCGATGCTGTGGGCCAGCGCGATCGGTGGCGCAATCTTCCTCGTCGGAGCCGACACCATCGCGCGTTTGTCGCTGCTGGCCGTCGGCGTGGAGCCCACCGTCGGTGTCATCACCGCGCTCATCGGTGCGCCGTTCTTCCTGGTGTTGTTGGTGCGGCGTGGTCGCAAGGGTGCGCCGCTATGACGCGCTTCGTGCTGGTCTTGGTGGCGCTCGCCGCCTGCGCCCCCTCCAGCAAGCCCAGCCCGGCGCGCGCGCGCGTCATCGAGGACGCCACCGCTCGCACCATCACGCTCGGCTCCGTCGAACGCATCGTGTCACTCGCGCCCTCCTCCACGGAGATCGTCTATGCGCTCGGCGCCGGCGATCTCGTCGTGGGCGTCGATCGGTTCAGCGATTATCCTCGGCGAGCCACGCAGGTGGCGCAGGTGGGGAGCAACATGGAGCCCAGCCTGGAGCGCATCCTGGCGCTGAAGCCCGACGTGGTGCTGGTGGCCACTTCGGCGAACGCTCCGCGCGTGGTGGACCAGCTCACGCAAGTGGGGCTCACGGTGTACGTCAGCAAAGCGGAGTCCCTCGAGGCGATCTTCACCGACGTGACCGGTATCGGACACGCGCTCGGTCGTGAAGCGCAGGCGCAAGCGCTGGTGGCGCAGCTCCACGCGCGGCTCGCCGCGGTCGAGCAGCGCATCGACGCCAGATCGGTCTCGTGCGCCGTCATCGTCTGGCCGGCGCCGCTCGTGGTCGCGGCCGGCGGCAACCACGTGAACGATCTGCTCGCCGTCGCGGGTGGCAAGAACGTGGTCGACGACTCCCCCGTCGCGTTTCCGACGTATTCGCTGGAGCGCCTCGTGAAGAAGGCCCCAGAGGTATTGCTAGTCGGCACGCACGCGACGGGCGCTCCGGCGCTTGCACCCCTCGAGCAGCTCACGTCCATCCCGGCCGTGCGCGACCATCGCGTCCACCTCGTCGATGGCGACCTGCTGTTCCGTCCAGGACCCCGGGTCATCGATGGCATCGAGCTCGTCGCGGCGCTCCTGCACCCCAACCGTAGCGACGGCGGGACGCGATGATCGACCTCCGCGACATCGCGTGTGCCTACGGTCCGCGCGCGCTCCTCACCGGCCTCGACCTGCGCGTGGCGGCGGGCGAGGTGCTCGGGGTGCTCGGACGCAACGGCGTCGGCAAGACGAGCTTGTTACGCATCGCGCTGGGCCTTCAGAAGCCACAACGCGGCACGGTACGCATCGCCGACGTCGATCTGGCCACGTTGTCAGCGCTCCAGATCGCACGGCGCGTGGCTGCCATGGCGCAGGATGAGCCGCTAGCCTTCACGCTCACCGTACAAGAGTGCGTGTTGCTCGGCCGCGTCGCGCACCTGCCACCCCATGGCTTCGAGTCCAAGGCCGACCTCGCAGCGGCGGCCGCAGCGATGGAAGAAGTCGGCGTGTCCGCGCTCGCGGATCGATCGCTCGAGACCCTGTCGGGCGGCGAGCGACGCCGTGTGCTCCTCGCGCGCGTGCTCGCCCAGAGCACGGACGCCCTGGTGCTCGACGAGCCGGCCGAGAACCTCGACCTCGCGTACCAGCTGGCACTGTTCGAGTTGCTGCAGCGACGGGCGCGGCGCGGCGCGGCCGTGCTCCTCACCGTGCATGACCTCAACCTCGCGCTCCGCTACTGCGACCGCATCGCGCTGCTCATCGGCGACGGCACCGCAGCGATCGGCCCGCCGCGCGACATCCTCACGCCGGAGCGCATCGCGGCGGTGTTCGGCGTCGAGGTCGCGACCGGCCAGCTCGCCGACGGCACACCCTTCTACGCCGCCGTCCGCGTTCGGGAGTAGATTCGCACCGATGATCGAGCTCGAGGGCGTGAGCAAGTCGTTCGACGGTGGGTGCACGCTCGTGGTGCACCCGACCGACTGGAAAGTGCAGCAAGGCGAGCTCATCGCCCTCGTCGGCACGTCCGGCTCCGGCAAGACCACGCTGCTGAAGATGATCAACCGCTTGCTCGAGCCCGACAGCGGAACCGTTCGCATCGGCGGGCGCGCGGTGACCGAGGTCGAGGAGCACGTGCTGCGGCGCAGCATCGGCTACGTGTTTCAGGATGTCGGCTTGTTTCCTCACCTCACCGTCGGTGAAAACATCGCCGTCACGCCGCGTTTGCTCGGCTGGTCGCAGTCCGAACGCGTCGCCCGCACCGAAGAGCTGCTCGATCTGGTCGGCCTTCCGCGCAGCGTGGCGGCACGTCCACCGACCGCGCTGTCGGGCGGACAACGGCAACGCGTGGGCGTTGCACGTGCCCTGGCAGCTCGCCCCAAGCTGATGCTGATGGACGAGCCGTTCGGCGCGCTCGATCCGGTGACCCGTGAGGACCTGGGCACCGAGTATCGCAACCTCCACGACCAGCTCGGCCTCACGACGGTGATGGTGACGCACGACATACTGGAAGCCGTACTGCTGGCGGATCGCATCGTCGTCGTGCGCGCGGGCCGCATCGTGGCCGATGGGACACCGTCGACACTTTCGAGCACGAGCGACGATCCGGCCGTGCGCAAGCTCATGGAGCTGCCGCGCCGCCAGGCCGAACGCGTCCAACGGCGGCTGAGCAACACGCGTGGATGAGCGCTTCACCGCAGCATGGGCCGTGCTGCCGGATTACCTCGGCCACCACGTGTTGCTCAGCGCGGCAGCGCTCGCGCTCGGCGTGCTCATCAGCATGCCCCTCATGGTGGCGGCGAGCCGCAGCGCGCGCCTTCGTTGGCCCGTCCTCGCCATCGCGAGCCTGGTCCAGACCATCCCCAGCCTCGCGCTGCTCGCCTTGTTCTTTCCGCTGCTCCTCGCCCTGTCACACCTGAGCCAGCGACTGCTAGGCCACGGGTTTTCGGCGCTCGGGTTCTTGCCGTCGTTGCTGGCGCTCACGCTGTACTCGATGCTGCCGATCTTGCGGAACGGGACCGCCGCCATCATGGGCGTCGATCCGGCCGTCGTAGAGGCTGCGCGAGGCGTCGGGATGACCGATCGGCAACGCTTGTTCGGGGTCGAGCTGCCGCTCGCATTCCCCGTCATCATGGCCGGCGTTCGCACCGCTGCGGTGTGGGTCATCGGTGCCGCGACGCTCTCCACGCCGGTGGGACAGACCTCTCTCGGCAACTACATCTTTTCCGGCCTCCAGACCGAGAACTCCGTGAGCGTGTTGTTCGGTTGCATCGCAGCCGCGGTCCTGGCGATGACGGTCGATCAGCTCCTCGGGCTCGTGGAGAACGGCGCAGCGACGAGGCGCAGACCACGGGTCGCGCTGGGGCTGGCGTTGCTGCTCGTCGGCATCGCGGCCGCCCTGGCGCCGATCATTCGGCGGCCGCAGCGCCCCACCTGTGTCATCGGCGCAAAGACGTTCTCCGAGCAGTACATCCTCGCGCACGTGCTCCGCGAACGCTTGGCCAAGGCCGGGTTCGCCGTGAGCATCAAGGACGACCTGGGCTCCACCGTGGCCTATCGCGCCGTGGCAAGTGGAGAGATCGATGTCTACGTCGACTACAGCGGCACGTTGTGGACGGCGGTGCTCGGGCATCGGGACATCCCACCGCGTGACGCGCTGCTCGCGTCCCTGCGCGACGAGCTGCTTCGGCGCGATGGGGTGACGTTGCTGGGGGCGCTCGGCTTCGAGAACGCGTACGCCATCGCGATGGGTCGTGACCGGGCCGCGTCCCTCGGGATCGCCACACTCGACGACCTCGGCCGCCACGCGCCGGATCTCGACCTCGGGACCGACCTCGAATTTCAGAGTCGCGCGGAGTGGAAGTCCCTCGAGACCGCCTACTCGCTGCGGTTCAAGAGCCGCAAGCAATACCAACCCACGTTCATGTACCGCGCCCTGCAAGGTGGCGAAGCGGACGTCATCTCGGCGTTCTCCAGCGACGGCAGGATCGCCTCCCAGGCGCTCGTGGTGCTCGCAGATCCGAAGCGCGCGCTGCCGCCCTACGATGCGGTCGTGCTGATCGCACCGCGACGCGCGAACGACACCCGCTTCCGCGAAGCGCTCGTGTCCCTGGTCGGTCGCATCGACGTGGCGACGATGCGTGAGGCCAACCTCATGGTCGACCGCGACCGAGGCAAGGCCACGCCTGCCGCAGCAGCCGACTGGCTCGAAGCGCATCTTGCGACCGCGGAGCCTGGTAACTGAGCGCTACTTGCGCGGTTTAAAGATCCCGCCGAGCGCGCCGATGACGGACCAGCCGAGCACGCTGCGGCCGAGCTCGCCCGCGCGGCCGTTGCACTTCACGCACAACGGCTTGTCGACGCGGCTGCTCTCGCTTGCACGCGCAAGCCCGTTGCAGTACCCCCCCGTGAGCCACGTCATGCACTTCACACCGAGACGTTGGCAGCGACCGCAACGATAGCGATCGCGCTCGAAGCGCGTCCGGGCAGGCTCGGCCATCACGTAGCTGGTGACGTCGTGGCAGTGAGAGCAAAAGGCAAGGTCCACCCGACAGACAGGGTTGGAGCAGACGGTCGCCGCACCATCGACGACGCTGTGGCAGGCAGGACAGCGATACTCGCGACTCATGGATGCGCCAACAATGGTTGCGACAACAATGGTTGCGACAACAATGGATGCGCCAACATTGGATGCGCCAAAGCGTAGCACGCAGCGAGCCGGCGGCATGTTATCGTCCGTGGCCTACATGGCCAGCTCCGGCAAGAGCAACCCACCAGGGGGCATCGACAGAGTCGGTGGTCCCACTGATGGTATCGGCGCGATCGGGCCCGGCGTGGCGGAGGCCGATGCGATCGATCGCGTAGACGAAGTCGGGGGCGTCTCGGAAGTCGACGCGCTCGGCGAGGTGAAGGCTACTGAGGCGGCCGAAGTGCAAGCCGTGTCCGGCGTGGCGACCACGGCCTCGGCGTCTGCCGCGGACACCGTTGCACAGGTCGCCGCCGCCTTGAAGGCTGGCAAGCTGAGCGTCGCCGAGGCCGTCGATCGCTTGATCGACGATGCGGTGAGCAAGCAAGTCGGCCGCGCGATCGAGCCCGGAAGCGAGCTCGAAGCGCGCTTGCGTCGCGTGTTGCGCGACTACGCAGGTGCCGACCCCCTCATCAGCGCCAAGATCCGACGCCTCGAGGGACGTCGACGGGGCTCATGAGGGCTGCGCGTTTCTTCGTCGCGTCTATGAGAATCACTGCCAGAATCACTGCCAGAATCACTGCGTTTTCGCTGCTGGTGTACAGCGCGCAGGCGCAGGCCGACGAGGAGCCCGCGAAGGTTCGCGTCACCACGTTCCTGCTCGAGCACAAAGGCGTGGATGACGCCGTCCTCGTGCCGGGGATGAGGCAGCTCGACGACGCGCTCCGGCGCAACCCGCGCATCGAGATGAAAGACCTCGACACGCGCCTCGCCGATTTCGCGCAGGAGATTCCGCAAGAGCAGGTCGATGAAGGTCGACGGTTGTTGGCGGAGGGTCAGAAGGCGCTCGCGAAGCGCGACTTCAAGGCTGGGATCAAGGCGCTGAGCGGTTCGGTCGACATGCTCTCGAAGGTGCTCCCCTTCATCAAGAAACAGGAGCTCGCCGATGCCATGATCTACCTCGGCGTCACGATGTGCGAGGCGGGCGACAAGAAGGGCTGTCGTGTGCAGTTCGCGCGGCTGCTCACGTGGCGCACCGATCAAAAGTACGACACCAGCAAGCTGCCGGAGAAGCACCTCGCCATGTTCGAGGAGGTGAAGGAGGAGCTCGATCGCGGCAAGCGCGGCATGATCGAAGTCAGCTCTGACCCGCCCGCCGCGCAGGCCTACGTCGATGGTCGCTACGTCGGCGTCACGCCCACGTCGGCCGAAGGACTTCTCGCCGGAGAGCACTTCATCACGCTGAAGCGCGAGGGCTACAAGAAGCTCGTGCAACCCGTGAACGTGTCGAGCAAGGTCCAGGGCACCGTCGACGTAAAGATGCAGCGCTCTGGCAAGTTCCTGCTCGTCGAGCAAGCGCTGAAGGCCGTCGAGCGCGAGATCGGCCACGACTCGCTCGAGAGCGATGTCGACAACCTCAAAGAGGTGTTGTTCATCGACCACGCCGTGTTTGTCCGTGTGTCGCCGAGTGGCAAAGGCAAGCTCCGCATCGAGAGCCACCTGTACGATCTGCGCTCGCGTCGGCGGCTCGCGACGGAGACGCACGAGATCGGCGATCACGACGGCGAGAAGCTTCTGTCGCAGATCGCCGGCTCCCTCTACATGAACGTGCGCTACGACGCCGAGCTCGAGGCGCCGAAGGATGAGCCGGTCCCCGTCGCCAACAAGGGCAGAAGGCCCATCTACAAGAAGTGGTGGTTCTGGACGGTCGTTGGTGGAGCAGCCGTCGCCGTGGGCGTCACCGCCGGCGTGCTGGGCGCGAAGTACACCGCCGAGAGCTGCGGCAATGGGAATGTCTGCTTCAAGCCGCAGACCAATTAGTCACGCGACGCCGCCTACTCGCCCATCACGGTGACGACGAGCTTGCGCGAGTGGCGCGCCCGGCGGTGCTCGTAGAGGAATACCCCTTGCCAGGTGCCGAGCATGAGGCGGCCGTTCTCCACCGGGATCGTCTCGGAGATCGGCGTGAGCGCGGCGCGGAGGTGCGCGGGCATGTCGTCGGCACCTTCATCGTCGTGCTCGTACTCGGCGCTCTCCGGCGCGAGGGTTTCGAAGTAGCGGGTGAGATCTCTTCGCACTGCGGGATCTGCATTTTCGGTAATCAGCAAGGACGCGCTGGTGTGCTGGATGAAGAGCGAGCAAAGCCCTTGCGTGATGCGCGAAGCAGCGACGACACGCGTGATCTCGTCGGTAATTGCGTGGAGGCCTGGGCCCTGCGGAGAGAGCGAGAGTCGTTCGCGATAAATCATCGGTCCTCGTCGTTGATCCGACTTCTCTATCCGTGATACCCGATCGGGTACATGCAAAAGAACTACGTCCTCGACACGAACGTCCTACTGCATGATCCACGCGCCATCTACAACTTCGAGGATAACCACGTCGTTATTCCGATCTACGTTCTAGAGGAAATCGACACCTTCAAGAAGGAGCTCTCCGAGCGCGGTCGCAACGCGCGCGAGGTCGCCCGTCAGCTCGACAGCTTCCGCGCCGAGGGCAAGAGCCTCGCCGAGGGCGTCGTCCTACCGAGCGGTGGGCGGCTGTCCGTGGGGCTCACGGTCGCGAAGCTTCCCGACGCGCTCAAGGCGTCGCAGATGATGGACAACTACATCGTCGGCGTCGCGCTCGAAGTTCGCGATCGCGATCGCAACGTGCCGACGATCCTCGTCACGAAGGACGTCAACCTCCGCATCCGCGCCGACGCGCTCGGGCTCAAGGCGGAGGAGTACACGTCGCACAGCATCGACGTGGAAGAGCTGTACTCGGGTAACGCCGAGATCGACGTGTCGTCGGCCGATGTGGACAAGTTCTATGCGGAAGGGTCGCTCACGCTCGAGCAGCCACCGCTCGCGAACCAGTACCTGCTCCTCAAGGACCGCGACAACGCCTCGCACAGCGCGCTCGGCCGCTTCGATGGCACCACCAAGAAGGTGCAGCCGGTCCGCAAGCTCCGCGAAGGGGTGTGGGGCATTCGCCCGCGCAACAAGGAGCAGCACTTCGCGCTCGATCTGCTCCTCAACGACGACATCAAGCTCGTCACGCTCGTCGGCAAGGCTGGCACGGGCAAGACGCTTCTGGCGATCGCCGCGGGCCTGCAAAAAGTCGTCGAGGAGGGCATCTACCAGAAGCTCCTCGTGTCGCGCCCGATCTTCCCGCTCGGCAAGGACATCGGCTTTCTACCCGGCGACATCGAGGAGAAGCTCAACCCTTGGATGCAGCCCATCTACGACAACCTGGAGCTGTTGCTCGGGTTCTCGAAGGCGGAAAAGAAGGAAGGCCGATCGCACCAGGAGCTCATCGACCTCGGCTACATCGAGATCGAGCCGCTCACGTACATCCGCGGTCGCTCCATCCCGAACCAGTTCATGATCGTGGACGAGGCGCAGAACCTCACGCCGCACGAGGTGAAGACCATCATCACGCGCGTCGGCGAGAACACGAAGATCATCCTCACCGGCGATCCGTACCAGATCGACAATCCCTACATCGACGCCTCGAACAACGGCCTCACCACCGTCGTCGAGAAGTTCAAGGGCGAGTCGCTGGCGGGTCACGTCTCGCTCACGAAGGGCGAACGCTCTGCTCTCGCCGAGCTCGCCGCGAATATTCTCTAGCCTAGGTGCAAACATGAAGAAGCTGCTCGGAGCGCTCGCGCTCGTCTCGATGTTCACCGCCGTGGCGCACGCCGATGGCACTGGCGCGCCGAAGGGTTTGCGCGCGCCTGCCGAAGCGAAGGAGACCGCGCCCGCGGTCTTCAAGGTGAAGATACTCACCACCAAGGGCCCGTTCACCGTCGAGGTCCATCGCGACTGGGCGCCGAACGGCGCTGATCGCTTCTACAACCTGGTTAAGGTCGGCTACTTCACGGACGTCGCTTTGTTCCGCGTCATCAAGGGCTTCATGATGCAGTTCGGCATCCACGGTGATCCGGCCATCTCGAAGGCGTGGCGTGAAGCGCAGATCAGCGATGACCCGACAGGCAAGCAGTCGAACAAGCGCGGCATGATGACGTTCGCGATGGCAGGCCCCAACACGCGCACCACGCAGATCTTCGTCAACTACGCCGACAACGCCAACCTCGACTCGATGGGCTTCGCTCCGTTCGCCAAAGTCACGGACGGCATGAGCGTGGTGGACGCGATCGAGGGCAGCTACGGCGAAGGTGCACCGGGCGGCCAAGGCCCAGCGCAAGGTCGCGCGCAAGCAGAGGGCAACTCCTACTTCAAGGCGTCGTTCCCGAAGCTCGACTACATCAAGAGCGCGAGCCTGATCAAGTAAGAACCGTCGCCCTAGCCGTTGGCTTTGGGCGGCGGGACGGCGATGAGCTGGCGGTAGCGATCTTCTTCGACGCGCTCGATGCGCACGCCGACACCGCGGTCGGGCCGCGCGTAGACGACCTTTCCGTCGACACGGATGGGATCGCTCGAGCCTGGCAACGGGAACTCCATCACGATGGAGTCACCGGGACGATCGAGTGGGAAGTGATCGTCGAACGAGAAGCCGCTGATGCTGATGTTGCGCACGAGCCGGTAGTGCAGCTCGCGACCGCGAACCTCGACGGCGAAGAAGGCCGTGCTGGTGCGAGGCTCGATGCGACGCTCGGAGTCATCGAGCTCGGCTGATGGATCGACGATGGCCATCCGTAGTTCCTAGTCGTACATTTCCGACATCCACCTGTCAATTTCAATTCGACCGCATCGCATTGAAACCACGCAGGAAACTTTCCACAGGACGATCTGCATGCAGAGCCGATGGGTCGGAAGTCTCTTGTTCCTGGGCGGGCTCGCGCACGCCGATGAGATCCCAGCGGTCGCGGATCCCACGATGATCACGATTCGTGCGACGCACGACGGATCGCTCGAGCGCGGACGCGTTGCGACCGTCTCGCTCATCGTCACACCCGGCGCCGGCCTCACGTTGCTCGAGGAGGGTCCCCTGGTGCTCGAGGTGATTGGCGCCGCCACCGACCCTGCGAAGCGCACGCTGCATCGTGCGGACGCCGTCGACCCGCGTGCGTCGTTGCCACGCTTCGAGCTCAGCGTGAAGCCGCACAAGGAGGGCACGCCGCGCCTCGACGTGGAGCTCACTGCCTGGCTTTGCCAGGCCCGTCGCTGTCGGCCGGTGGTGCAGCGCACCACACTCCCGCTCGCCGTGCGCCCGTAGTCCGCTAGACTCGCGCACCATGCCGCGCGTGAAGACCCGCATGCTCGCGATCGCCGACGAGCTCGAACGCCTCTACCCGGAGGTGCGCTGCGAGCTCGACTTCGAGACGCCCTTCCAGCTGCTGGTCGCGACCATCTTGTCCGCGCAGTGCACCGACAAGCGCGTGAACCTGACCACCCCTGCTCTGTTCGCTCGCTTCCCCGACGCGAAGGCCATGGCTGTGGGACCGATCGCGGAGCTCGAGGGCCTCATCCACTCGACGGGCTTCTATCACAATAAGGCGAAGAGCATCCTCGGTGCGTCGAAGCTGCTCGTCGAGAAGTTCGGCGGCGTCGTGCCGAAGACGATGGAAGAGCTGCTCACGTTGCCGGGCGTGGCGCGCAAGACGGCGAACGTGATCCTCGGCACCGCGTTCGGTCTCAACGAGGGGGTCGCGGTGGATACGCACGTGATGCGCCTCATGGGTCGGTGGAAGCTCACGACGCACGACGAGCCCGTGAAGATCGAGCGCGATCTGTGCGGGCTCTTGGCGCGCGAGCGATGGACCCGCGTGGGACACCAGATCATCTGGCACGGTCGACGCGTGTGCGACGCGCGGGCCCCACGCTGCACGGCCTGCACGCTCGTGAAGCTGTGTCCGTCTGCGAAAGCGCAGCGCGCGCGATGACACTGCCACTGCGTCCGGTCGTTGCTGTCGGTGTGGTGGTCCTCGATCGAGGTCGCGTGCTGCTGGTGCAACGAGCAAAGCCGCCGTCGGTCGGCCGCTGGACGGTGCCCGGTGGCAAGGTCGAGCTAGGCGAATCGCTGGAGGAGGCGGCGCACCGCGAGCTGCTCGAGGAAACAGGCCTCACGGCGACCCTCGGCCCCGTGGTGGAGATCCTCGACCGTGTCGTGAGCAACGACGCAGGCGCCATCGAATACCACTTCGTGATCCTCGACTTCGTGGGCAGCGATCCCCGCGGCACGCTGTGCGCGGCGTCGGATTCGCTGGACGCGCGCTTCGTTCCGTTCGGCGAACTCGAAGGTTACCCGCTCACCGACGGACTGCGCGAGGTCATCGCGCGCGCGGAGACCGCGCAGGCGGGCGGCGTGGTGAGCCCGTACCGCGCCACCGAACGCGCGGAGCCCGAGCCTCAGGTCACGGGCGACACGGAGAGAGGCGGCTCCCGATCGTAACGCGCGAGGCCCTGCCGCGCGATCCATAGACCGCGATCGAGCGGCGCCACCACGCGCGACCCGCGCGCCGAGAAGACACCGCCGGCGCGGACGCGCTGGCCCAGATCGCCGACGATTCTCGACGGTGACAAGGACGAAGGACATACGAGGTCGCACGCGCCGCAGCTGGTGCACGCGGCCGCGCTGCTCACGAGCTTCGTGCTGGGTCGCACGACGCCGCCCGCGGACAGCGCGCGGAGGACCTGCGCGATCGGGATGTTTTCCGCACAACGTGGCTCGCACATCGCGCACGCGGCGCAGGCACTCTGCGCCCGGCGCAGCCACGTTTGGTGCGCTGCCTTGGCGCGACGCACCAACGCATGACGGGCCGGCAGCACGAGCAGCAACCTCGGTGCGAGCGTGCGGGTGGAGATCGCGTGGCCCAACGTGTCGCCGCGCTCCATGGCCTCGCCACCGAACAAGGCCACCCAGCCGAGCGTGGTGGGCTGCGCCAGCGCGACCAAGCTGCGCAGCGTGGTGTGCGGCGAGGCCGCGAAGACGCGCGGCTGTCGCACTGCCCCCGCGACGGTAACGAGCTGTTGTGGCAGCCCCCGCGCCCGCCAGCCTTGCTCGACGAGGGCGCTGGCACGGAGCCGGATCACCTCTTCGCCGATTGGAGCTGCGAACGACACCTTCGCGTCGAGCTGGGCCGCCGCCCTTCGCAGCACCGCGAGCGCAGTGCCGCTCGCCAAGAGGTGCAGAGTGGCGTGAGGATGCGCGAGCGCCGCGGTGCCGAGGCCACGCAGCACGACCTGCGCGTGATCGATCGCGGCCGCTCGCTCGGTGCCGGAGAGCGGAGGATCTTCGGCATCCACCACGAGCGCCGTGATCATCCGTCGCGGCCGAAGTAGATCTCGTCGTAGTCGCAGGTGCAGTCGCGCAACAACGGATCCACGTACGTCACGATTCGGTTCTCGTAGTTGCGCAGCGTCACCTCCCGCTCGCCGTGCGACAGGATGTAGTTGGGCCCGATCGGGATCTTGCCTCCTCCACCCGGCGCGTCGAGGACGAGGTGAGGCATGGCCATGCCGGTCACGCGACCGCGCAGCTGGTTCATGATCTCGATGCCGGCACCGACGGGTGTGCGCAGGTGATCGGTCCCCTCCACCGGATCGCCCTGGAACAAGTAGTACGGCCGCACGCGCATCCGCAGCAGCGCGCGGAACAAGGCCTCGAGCGTGCGTGCCTGCGAGTTGATGCCGCGCAGCAGCACCGTTTGATTGCCCATCGGGATGCCGGCGTCCACCAGCCGTTCGCACGCGACCTTCGCCTCCGGCGTGACTTCCTTTGGGTGGTTGAAGTGGGTGTTGATGTACAGCGGATGGAACCGACGCAGCATGGCGCACAGGTCCTCGTCGATCCGCATCGGCAGCGCCACCGGCACGCGCGTCCCGATGCGGATGATGTCGACGTGCGGTACCGAGCGCACCGACTCGAGGATCCAGGCGAGCTTGTCCGTGGACAGCGTGAGCGGGTCACCGCCGGAGATGAGCACGTCGCGGACCTGCGGCGTGCGACGGATGTAGTCGATCGCGCCTTCGAGATCGCCGCGGGAGATGACGCCGTCGTCCTGGCCCACCATCCGGCGACGATTGCAGTGCCGGCAGTACACGGCGCATCGGTCGAGCGCCAGCAACAGCACCCGGTCGGGATAGCGGTGCACGATGGCTGGCGTCGGCGACAGGCCATCCTCGCCGAGCGGGTCGCGATATTCGCCGCTCGTGACGTTTCCTTCGGCGGGTCGTGGGATGACCTGCATGCGGATCGGGCAGCTCGCGTGCGCGCGGTCCATGAGCTCCGCGTAGTACGGGGGCAGCCCGATGCGAAACAGACCCGCACCCACGTCGATGCCAGCGCGCTCCTCGTCGGTAAGATCGACGAATTGCGAGAGCCCATCCGCATTCGTGATCCGGTTGCGGAGCTGCCACTGCCAATCCATCCATTGGGGCTCGCCTACATCTGCTCGAAGCAACGACGTCGACATTTTTGGCAGGCGAATCGGGATCATGGCAGGCGCCCGGCGAATAGCGCGCCCTCGACCGTAACGCAACGGCTTAAGGTGTGCGCCTGCTGGCCGCAACCCCGTCGGCAGGCCGTAGGGCGCGACCGCGTTATAGTGCTCGGCATGTCCGTCGCCTCGTCGTCCGTCGTCACCGACCTCCTCTCGCTCTCGAGTGGCGTGTCGCGCGCGGTGGCCATCGGCAACTTCGACGGCGTGCACCGTGGGCATGCGGCGCTGGTGCGCGCCACCGTCGCTGCCGCTCGGAGCGCGAGCCTCGAGGCGTGCGTGCTCACGTTCACCCCGCACCCTGCTCGCCTGCTCGCGCCCGATCGGGCCCCGCCCCTGCTCATGCCCGAGGCGCGAAAGATCGAGCTCCTGCTCGCGCTCGGGGTCGATCGCGTGCTGGTACAACCGTTCGACTGGGCGCTCGCGGCCCTCTCGCCGCATGCCTTCGCCCACGATCTGCTGCGCGGCGTGATCGATGCGCGCGTGGTGAGCGTGGGCTACGACTTCAGCTTCGGCGCCAAGCGCGCGGGCACCGTCACGACGCTCGGCGACCTCGGTCGAGAGCTGGGCTTCGTCGCCCACGTCGTGCCGGCGGTTCGCGTTCGCGGCGTCGTGTGCGCGTCGAGCGCCATTCGCGCGCTGATCGCCGCCGGTCGCGTCGACGAGGCCGAGGCCCTCCTCGGCCGGCCGGCCGAGCTAGAAGGCAAGATCGTGCACGGGGCTCGGCGCGGCCACACCATCGGCTTCCCCACCATCAATGTCGCGTACGAGAACGAGGTCGCCCCCGCCGGAGGTGTGTACGTCGGCGAGGCGCAGCTCGCGGACGGGAGCGTTCGTCGCGCTGCGATCAACATCGGCACCAACCCGACGTTCACGCAGAACGGTGCGCCGGTCCGTGTCGAGGCCCACCTCCTCGACTACGGCGGTGACCTCTACGGCCAGCACGTGCGGCTCGCGTTCTGGCAGCGGCTGCGCGACGAGAAGAAGTTCGACGGCGTCGATGCGCTGGTCACGCAGATCCGCGCCGACGTCGAGGAGGCAGCGAGCCACGTGCGAGCGGACCTGCCTCCGACCGACTGAGCTATGGTGCGGCCATGTTGATGCCTTGCCAGCCGTCCGATCGAAGATCAGTCGAGCGTCTCGGTGCGGAAGAACTCCTCTTCCGCATCGTCGAGCGCACCGGTGCGGAGCTCCTCGCGGCGCCGCGCTCGGCGCTGCAGGTAACGCGCACCGAGCGCGAGCAACAGCAGGCCGTGCACGCCGGCGCCCGCGGTCACCAGTGACACCCACAGATCGACGGGATGCCCGTCCTTGCGTACGAGGGGCGCATCGGCTGCGCCGACCAGATCGGCAGCGAGCTTCGCACGTGCCTTCGCCGCGTTGCTGGCGATGCCGATGCGCGGTCCGACGGTGCCGCGGACGACCGCTGGGATGGACGGTGGCGCAATGCGCAATGCAGCCGCGCGGTTGAGCGTGGTGGTGGCGCTGTCGGCGTCTTCGACGAGCGCGTACACCTTCCTCGGGGGCTTCTCGTCCTCACAATCGTCGAGCGCGGACAGCGGCGTGTACACGCGATCGTCGTCGTCGGGGGGTGGGCCGCTGTCGCCCAAGCGATAGATGGGGCCAGTGCGCGAAACCACCACCGCCACGTCGTGACGCACGCAGGCCGACAGCTCGAACCAGCCGCGTGGATGGTTCACCAGCTCCTCGACGGGGATACGCTGCATCGGCCCGGCCATCGCGACCATCGTGTCCGTGATTCCCACCCATAGCGCAGCGCCGGAGGCCGCGAGCAACACGACGCCCAGGACGATCACCAGCGCTGCGAACCGATGGGACATTGGTGGTGCAGTCTACACCGCCGCACGTTCCTCGAGGAGAACGCCCGCCGCTAGTCTTGATGTTCGCGGGCCGCTCGACTAGCGTCGCTGACTGGAGGCTACGATGTTTGAGGGGACACTCACCGCGCTCGTGACACCGTTCCGTAATGGACGAGTGGACGAACGCGCGCTCGTTGCCCTGGTCGAGGCGCAGATCGCGGGCGGCATCGATGGGCTCGTTCCCTGCGGCACCACCGGTGAGGCCGCGACCCTGACGCAGCTCGAGCACGCGGAGGTCATTCGAATCACCGTTCAGGCCGCGAAGAAGCGCGTGCCTGTCGTGGCCGGGGCCGGCTCCAACTCCACGGCGAACGCGATCGAGCTCAGCCGTGCCGCGCGCGAGGCGGGTGCCGACGGCTTGCTGCACGTCACGCCTTACTACAACCGGCCTTCTCAGGAAGGCTGCTTCCGGCACTTCGAGGCCATCGTCGCTGCGGTGCCGATGCCCACAATCGTCTACAACGTACCAGGACGCACCAACATCGACTTGCAGGTCGACACATTGATGCGCATCGCAACGCTCGAGCACGTGGTGGGGATCAAGGAAGCCACGGGCTCCGTCGCACGCAGCCAGGCAATCTTGGCCGCCCTCGGCGATCGTCTCTCCATCTGGAGCGGCGAGGACGCCATCAACTATCCGCTCTACTGCATCGGCGCGAAGGGCGTCATCTCCGTGCTCGGCAACGTGGCGCCGTTGCTGCTCTCCGAGTGCTGGGACGCACATGTGGCCGGTGACGCCGCGCGCGCGCGCGAGGCGCAGCGCAAGGCGATGCCGCTCATCGACGCACTATTCATCGACACGAACCCGATCCCCGCAAAGGCGGCGCTCGCCGCGCTCGGTCGTATGAGCCCCGACATTCGCTTGCCGCTCTACCCGCTCTCCGGCGCGCCGCTCGACAAGCTACGCTCGGTGCTGGCGCAGCTCGGGATCTCGTGAGTCCGGGTATGATGCGGGTCGCCGTGCCCGGTGCGGCCGGCAAGATGGGGCGCATGCTGGTCCGCATCATCGCAGAGTCCGCCAACCTGAAGCTCGCCGCGGCCATGGAGCGCGAGGGCTCACCCGCGCTCGGACAAGACGCCGGCCTGCTCGCTGGTGCAGGTGCGATCGGTGTGCGCATCGCGCCCGCCGATGCCGCGCTCGATGCCGACGTGATCATCGACTTCACGACGCCGCAGGCAACCGTGGCGCTCCTACAACGTGCGGCAGAAGCCCGTGTGGCTGCGGTCATCGGCACCACGGGGCTCGGCGATGCGGAACGCGCGGCCATCGAGAAAGCCGCGACCGAAATTCCCATCGTGTTCTCCGCCAACATGTCGCTCGGCGTGAACGTGATGTTCGGCCTCTTGCGCCAGGCCGCACGTGCCTTCGGCAACGAGTACGACATCGAGATCGTCGAGGCGCACCATCGGCACAAGCGCGACTCGCCATCGGGGACGGCGCTCGCGATGGCACGCGTGCTCACCGAGGAGCTAGAGCGCGACATGGCGACGGACATCCGTTTAGGCCGACAGGGTGACGTCGGCGCGCGCACGGCGCAGGAGATCGGCATCCACGCAGTTCGCGGCGGCGACATCGTCGGCGATCACACCGTGAGCTTCTGCGGCATCGGTGAACGCATCGAGCTCTCGCACCGCGCATCGTCGCGCGAGACGTTCGCTCGCGGCGCATTGCGCGCCGCCGAGTGGCTCCGCGATCGCGATCCGGGGTTGTACGACATGCAAGACGTCCTGGGCCTGCGACACGATCCGTGAAGAAGCCGCGCAGGAAGCCCGATCTCTCGCGCTTCGCCCGACTTGCCACCGAGGCGGTCTCGACCAAGAGCCGCGATCTCGAGCTGCGCAGCATGCGGGAGATCGTGGGCATGCTGGTCGACGAAGAACGCGCCGTGCACGCTGCCGCGGCGGCGGTCACGCTCGAGATCTCGCGCGCCGCCGAGATGGTGGCTGATGCCCTGCGCGGTGGCGGACGCCTTTGCTACGTGGGCGCAGGCACGAGTGGTCGGCTCGGCGCGCTCGACGCTGCGGAGCTCCCGCCGACGTTCGGGATTCGCCCCGATCAAGCGATCGCGCTCGTCGCCGGCGGACCGCGCGCACTGTCGCGATCCGTCGAAGGTGCCGAGGATCATGCCGAGATGGCCGCGCGCCGCATGCAGCGCGCGGGGATCGGGCCCGACGATGCGGTCTGCGCAATCGCCGCGTCGGGCGTGACACCGTTCGCCCGCGCCGCTCTACGCTATGCGCGTGAGCACGGCGCACGCACCATATTCGTGACCTGCGTCGAAGATCCGGAGCATCAGGCGTTGTCCGATGTGGTCATCGCCGCCGTCGTGGGGCCCGAGCTGTTGCCGGGGTCGACGCGCCTCAAGGGAGGCAGCGTCACGAAGGTGGTGCTGAACGCCATTTCGACGGCGGCCATGACGAAGCTCGGCAAGGTCTATCGCGGCCGGATGGTGGATGTGGTGGCATCCAACGACAAGCTGCGTGCGCGTGCGCTGCGCATCGTGATGGAGCTCACCGGTCTCGATGAGAAGAAAGCCCGCTCGTTGCTGCGGCGAGCGAAGGGTCGCGCCAAGCTCGCGCTGGCCATCCACCTGAGTGGCACCACCGCGCCCGAGGCCGAACGGAGGTTGGTCGCGGCGCGAGGCGACCTGCGCCGCCTCGCCGAGGTCTAGCTTCTAGGACTCGGCTCGCTTACGCTTCAATTCAGCGAGCCGCTCGGCATAGCGTTCGCCGAGTGGCAGCTGGGCCTGAGCCCACGTCGCATCTAACGCCTGCAGCAACGCCCGCTGGGCCTCGCTCAGCTGCTGCGGCACTTCGACGGTGACGTGCACGCGCAGGTCGCCGCGCGCGTTGCCCGCCGGGCCGCCCTTTCCGCGGAGGCGAAAGACGGTGCCCGGTTGTGTGCCGGCCGGCACCTTCATTTCGACGGTGCCGTCGAGCGTTGGCACCTCCACCACACCGCCCAACAAGGCGGTCGCGAGGCTGACCGGGACATCGCACGCGATACCGTCCGCTTCGCGTCGGAAGAATGCGTGCGGCCTCACCTTGATGATGACGTTCAGGTCACCGGCCGGCGCCCCCGCGCGACCGGGCTCGCCTTCGCCGGCAACGTGGCGCGTGGAGCCATCGCTGACGCCAGCCGGAATGCTGACCTCGAAGTTGCGGTCCATCTCGATGGTGCCGTCGCCGCTGCAGCGCGCGCAAGGCTTCGTGATGATGTGCCCCGAGCCGCCGCAGGTGGGACAGCGCTTCGCCACGCCGAAGAAGCCTTGCTGAACCTTGATCTCGCCCTTGCCCTTGCACGCGGCGCAAGGGTGGCGGCCTGCTTCCCCCCCGAGCGCACCGGTGCCTTGGCAATCCGAGCAGCGATCACGCGTCGGAAACGAGATGGTTCGCTTGCAACCGAGCACCGCCTCCTCGAGCTCGAGGTCGAGCGTGTAGCGGAGGTCGCGACCTCGCTGCCGGTCCTTCTTGCGCCCGAACAGATCGCCGAACACGCCCTCGAAGAGCTCGGTGAACGTGCCGAGGTCCGGACCGGGGCCGCCTTCGACACCGGCGAAGCCTCGACGGTCGTAGCGCTCGCGCATCTCCGGGTCGGACAGCACGGTGTACGCGCCGGAGACCTCGCGGAACGAATCCTCCGCGCTCGCATTGCCCGGATTTTGATCAGGGTGATAGCGCATGGCGAGCTCCCGGTACGCACGCTTGATGCGTGCAGCATCGGCGTCGCGCGGGATTCCGAGGACCTCGTAGTAGTCGCGACGCGTCCCCAACTACGGAGCCTTGGCACTCGCAGCCGCGTACACCGCTTCGCTCAACTTCTGCGCTGCGGCTTCGAGCGTGCTCTGCAGCTTGGCGAGCTCCTCGGGTGACTCGGAGCTCAGCGAGCCCTTGGCCCCGGAGATCTGCTTCTCGAGCGCTTCCTTCTCGGGAACCTTCAGGAAACTGCCGTACTCGGCGACGCCGCGCTCGGCCGTGTAGATGAGCGCCTCGAGCGAGAGCCGCAGATCGGCTACCTGCCGCCGCTTCTCGTCGTCGTTCTTGTGGCCTTCGGCCTCCAGCACGATGCGCGAGATTTCCTTCTCCGACAGGCCGGTCGTCGGAACGACGCGCACGGTCTGCTCCTTGCCGCTCCCGAGGTCCTTCGCGCCGACGTTCACGAGGCCGTTGGCGTCGATGTCGAAGCTCACCTGGATCTGCGGCACCCCGCGCGGTGCCGGCGGAATCCCTTCCAGCACGAAGCGTGCGAGCGAACGGTTGTCCGCCGCCATCTCGCGTTCGCCCTGCAGGACGTGCACCTCGACGAACGGCTGGTTGTCGACGGCGGTGGAGAACACCTCCTGCCGACGCGTCGGGATGGTGGTGTTCTTCGGGATGAGCCGCGTGAACACACCGCCCGCGGTTTGCACGCCGAGGCTGAGGGGCGTCACGTCGAGCAGCAGCACCTCGTCGATGACACCGGTGATGATACCGGCCTGCAGCGCAGCTCCGACCGCGACCACTTCGTCCGGGTCCACCTTGCGGCTCGGCTTCCTGCCGAAGAATTGTTCGACCACGGCCTGCACGCGCGGCATGCGGGTCTGACCGCCGACCAGAATGACCTCGTCGATCTCCGACGCCGTCATGCCCGCGTCCTCGAGCGCCTGCCGGCATGGACCGAGGCTGCGGTCGATGAGCTCTTCGGTGATGAGCTCGATCTGTGCGCGCGTGAGCTGGGTTTGCAGGTGCAGCGGACCCGCCGGACCGACGGCGATGAACGGCAAGTTCACCTCCGTCTCCAGCGACGATGACAGCTCGTGCTTGCTGCGCTCCGCCGCTTCGCGCAAGCGCTGGAGCGACATCTTGTCCTTGCGCAGGTCGATGCCGTCGTTCGCGAGCGAGAAGCCATCGGCGAGCCAGTCGACGATCTTGCGGTCGAAGTCTTCGCCGCCGAGGTAGGTGTCACCGCTCGTCGCGCGAACCTCGAATACGCCGGAGCGCATCTCGAGGATGGAGACGTCGAACGTGCCGCCGCCGAGATCGTACACGGCAACCCGCAAGGCCTTCGACGCGTCGATGGTCTTGGCTTCGCCGTCCGCGTTCATGGAGCCGTAGGCCAGCGCCGCGGCCGTGGGCTCGTTGATGATGCGCAGCACCTCCAGGCCGGCGATGCGGCCAGCGTCCTTGGTGGCGTGACGCTGAGCCTCGTCGAAGTACGCAGGTACGGTGATCACGGCCGCAGTCACCGGCTCGCCGATGTACGCCTCGGCGATCTCGCGCATGCGGGTGAGGATCATCGCCGAGACTTCCGGCGGCGAGTAGTCGTGGTCGCGCAAGCGGACGCGCGCGTCGCCATTTTCACCGTCGACGATCTGGTTCGGTGAGTTCGCGAGGTGCTGCGCGATCTCACGATCTTGCCGCTTGCGCCCCATGAGGCGCTTGACCGCTTGCACCGTGTGCTCCGGATTGGTCAGCGACTGACGCTTCGCCATGTGTCCGACCAACCGCTCGCCCGACTGCGAGATCGCGACGATGGATGGCGTGGTGCGGCTCCCCTCGGCGTTCGGGATAACCACCGGCCGGCGACCTTCTAGGAACGCGACGCACGAGTTCGTGGTGCCGAGGTCGATCCCGACGACGCGCCCGCTCATTGACTGCCGCCCTGACACCGTCGCATGGGGATGCTAGTTCTCGCCGCCCGCGCCCTGGGTCGGTGCAGCAGGCGCCTTGGCCACAGCGACCATCGCGGCGCGCAGCAAGCGCCCGGCGATCGTGTAGCCGTGCGCGAACTCGGTGGCGACCGAACCGGGCGCAACGTCGGCGGACTCCACCTGCTGGATGGCTTCGTGCATGTTCGGATCGAACGGCTGGCCCAGCGACGAAAAGCGCTGCACCTCGAACTTCTCCAGGATGGAAAGAATCTGCTTGTCGACGAGCGCGACGCCGACCGCGAGCGGATCCTTCTCCGGTGCGGCCTTGAGCGCGCGCTCGAGGTTGTCGAGCGCCGGCAGCAGCTCCTTCAATAGAGACTCGCGGCCCTTGCGCGCGGACTCGTCCTGCTCGCGCTTGGCCCGCTTCTTCCAGTTCTCGAAATCGGCAGCGAGGCGCAGGAAGCGATCGTGCAGCTCCCGGTGCTGCGTCTCGGCGACCACCGCGCGCGACTCTGCGGTGTCCGCCATCTCCGATGCGTCCATCACGACATCGATATTGTCGGAGGGCTCGGCATTGTCGGCGTGTGCTTCGCGCTTGGGCTCAGCGTCGGGGGGCGTGGATGACATGGGTCTCGTACCCTAGCACCGCGAAGCGCAATTTTCCACCGGAAGCCAGCGACCTTTACTGGGATTCCAGGAATTGCTATTCCAGCGCGTGTTGGGCCAGCGCGTGTTGGGCCAACTGGGGGTGGATTGTGCTCGGAGAGTTATCGATGGGTCGGTTGGTCTGCTCGCTGTCGCTTGTGCTGGGGTTCGCGCTCGGGCTCGGGGGCTGCACCTCCACGAGCGGCGTGCCGTGCAGCGACACGAGCCAGTGTGTTCAGTTCGCTGCGATGTGCATCGACGGCCACTGTCACGTTCCCGATGACCTCGACCTCTCCGGCATCGACCTCAGCGTCCCGGTGGATGCGGCGGGGCCGGCCGACCTGGCCAATCCCGACGCCGGGCCCTCGTGCGCAGCGGGCGAGGCCTGTCCGGAAGCCGCGCCGATCTGCGGCGATGACCAGCGCTGTCGACCGTGCGGAGGCGGCGACAACGTCGGTTGCACCGCGCACGACGTGCTGACCCCGCGCTGCGCCATCGAGACCGGCACCTGCAGCGCGTGTCGTGTGGCCTCCGAGGCCCTCGATTGTCCGACCGCGGCGCTGAACGTGTGCGGGATCGACGGCAGCTGTCGGAAGCCGTGCCTCCTCGACAAGGACTGCGACTCCGGTCTGTGCGACCCCGCCATCGTCACCCCGAACGCGCGCAGCTGCGCTCGCCTGGACGAGATCGTGTACGTGCAGAACGCCGCCGGCTGTCTCGGCAACCATGCCGGCACCCTGGCCGACCCAGT
Organism: Myxococcales bacterium; assembly: GCA_043741435.1. Taxonomy (GTDB): domain Bacteria; phylum Myxococcota_A; class Polyangia; order Palsa-1104; family Palsa-1104; genus JBDTCO01. Next base: position 20,213 of record JAYUBF010000113.1, on the reverse strand, counting down.
GTGCTCCATCGATGCTGCGCTCGCGCTGCGTCCGAACGGCGGCTTCATCCACGTGCTCACCGGCACCACGCTCGGGCCCGCGAGCACGGCGATCACGAAGGGCTACTACATCTTCGGCGACGCTCAGATCTCGGCGCCCGACACCGTGAACGGCATGTTCACGTTCCAGCGCGCAGGCTTCATGGTGAATGCGGGCGGCCGGCTCTATCTCGACGGCATCGACATCGCGGACGCGAAGAAGGCCGCTGTCACCTGCGACGGCGGAGCCGTGACGATCCGCAACGCAGAGATCGTGAACACCGGCACCGCCGCCCTCGACGGCAAGAACTGCAGCTTCACCGTCGAGCACCTGCGCATCCGCAACGGCCACGACGCAATCCGGCACGACGGTGGCACCCTGTCCGTCAGCAACACGTTCATCCAGCAAAATGCCGGCGTCGCCATCAGCACGACGGCGAGCAGTACCGTGCTCTTGGCCGCATACCTCACGATCGTCTACAACAAACCGGCGACCTCCGGCGTTGGCGGCGCGCTCAGCTGCGGCGGCGCGCTCGCGCTACAGAACTCCATCGTGGTCGGCAACCAAACCAACGGCGCGGGGACCTCACACAGCGGTAGTTGCAGCTTCGCCTTTTGCGACGCCGTACCGCTCGTCGCTGGCTCCGGCACGATGACCAGCGTCGTTCCGGATTTTCCGTTGCCCATCATCATGCCTCGTTACTTTACGCTCCAAGGCCAGACGGACCCGAACAAGGCCTGCTGCATCGACCGCGCGCAACCCATCGCCGCGGTGACCGACGACTTCTACGGAACACTTCGCGGCACCGCGCCAGACATCGGCGCCCACGAGCTGCCGTAGCCGCTCAGCGCTTGTCGATCACACCGGAGACGAGCTGCGCGGTGAAGTCGACGAGCGCGATGACCTTCGAGTAGTTCATCCGCGTGGGGCCAATGACGCCCAGCGTGCCGAGCGAGCGCTGATCTTCTCCCGCGAGCCCAGTGATGCCGTAGGGCGCAGCCACGACGCTGAAGTCGGCCAGCTCGTCGATCTGGGTCTCCGCGCCGATGAACACGCGGATCCCGTCGGCGGCGACGGTGTGATCGAGGAGATCGATGAGGTGACGGCGCTCCTCGAGGGTGCGAAACAGCGCCTTCATCTTGGCGAGCCGTTCTTCGGCTTCTCCCGCCACGCTCTCGAGCAAGCGACCTTGGCCCTCGATGATGACCGGCGTGCGATCGACCTGCGACAGCGCTTGGCGCTGGATCTCGTGCGCCTTCTTTTCGAGCGCGTGGTACTGGTCCTGCTCCGCGTCGAGCTCGGACTTGAGGTGCGCGCGGATGTCTTCCAGCGTGCGACCGGCCAGCCGCTCGTTGAGGTAGCGATGGATGCGCTCCAGCTCCTCATCGCTCACCGGCTCGGGCATGGTGACGATCTTGTTCTGCACGTGCCCGCTCTTGCCGACGAGCACGGCCAGGAGCTGATTCTCGCGCAGCCGCACGAACTCGACCTGCTCCAGGATCTCCGTCGCCGGACGCGGTGTGACCAGCACCACCGTGTGACTGGAGAGCTCTGCGAGCACGCGGCTCGCATCCCGTAACGCGGAGTCGAGATCGTCGGTGTCGAGGTGGTAGCGCTGCGTGAGCTCTTCGCGCTCGCGCTGGTTGATGGAGCGCACCTTCAGCAGCGAGTCGACGAAGAAGCGCAAGCCCTGGTCGGTGGGGACCCGACCGGCCGACGTGTGCGGCTGCTTGAGGAGCCCGACCTCCTCGAGATCGCTCATCACGTTGCGCACGGTCGCGGCGGAGAGGTCGATGCCGTGGCGACGGGTCACCGTGCGAGAGCCCACGGCATCTCCGGTGGCCAGGTACTCCTGCACGATTGCGGAGAAGATCTTGCGGGCGCGATGGTTGATGTCTGCGGGCACTACCTCTTTTTATAGCAGCTCCTGGCCCACCCTGTCCGCCAAGAGCACACCGCGCGGGGTAAGACGGATTGAATCGTCGCCGATCAGGAGGAGCCCAGCCGTGCGCAGCCGCTCGATCGGCGCAGCAAAGGCAGCCAGCGGGTCACGGCCGAAGCGCTGCTGGTGGTGTTTGCGCGAGAGGCCGGCGATGAGCCGGAGGGAGAGCCACAAGGCTTCTTTCTCGAGGGCCTCGGCATTCAGCGTCTCGTGCGCCGCGACACGTGCGTCGAAGTCGACCTGCGGCTCGCCCGCGTCGCTCGTCGAGGCGAAGTAGCGATCGACCGAGCGATGGTTGGAGAAGCGTTGGCCTTCCGTTCCCCGCTGGGTGCTCACCAGCCGGAGTGAGCTCGCCGATGAGCCCACGCCCAGGTACTCCGCTTGCGCCCAGTACAAGCTGTTGTGGCGTGCGTGGTGGCCCGGGCGCGCCCAGCTCGAGATCTCGTGCTGCAGGTAGCCCGCCGCGTGCAGGCGGTCACGCGCGTGCTCGTACAGCTCGGCCTGCCGCTCGTCGTCGGGCATCACCAGGACGCGGTCACGCACCAGCGCGAAGAACGCGGTCCGCGGCTCGATGGTGAGGCCGTACAGCGACAGGTGCTGCACCTCGAGCGACAGGAGCGCGTCGAGCTCGCGCTCGAGCGCGCTCCTGCCTTGGCTCGGCAGACCGAAGATCAAGTCGAGCGACACGTTGTCGAAGCCCGCTTCCCGTGCGAGCCGCACCACGTTGCGGGCTGCCTTCGCGTCGTGGGTGCGCCCGAGAACCTTGAGGCTGCGATCATCGAAGGACTGCGCTCCGATGGACAGGCGGTTCACGCCGCTCTTGCGTAAGGCGACGAGGTGCGCGAGATCCGTCTCCCCTGGGTTGAGCTCGACGGTGATCTCGGCTTCGTCGACGAGCCGGTAATGCATCCGTACCGCGCTCACCACGGTGGATAGCGCGGCCGGACGCCACAGGCCAGGCGTGCCGCCGCCGAAGTAGAGGGTTTGCGCGACGCGGTCCGGATACAGGGCCGTGCGCGAACGAAGCTCTTCGACCACCGCACTCGCGTAGCGCTCGTGCGGAATGCGCCTTCGCACGTGAATCGCGAAGTCGCAGTACGGACAGCGCGTGGTGCAGTACGGAAAATGGACGTACACGCCGAACGGCGCGCCGCGGCCCATGGCGACTACTGCGCTTGCAGGATGAACGGGAACTCGGTGTCGTACGCCGCGTCGGACGACGGGAAGTTCCAGCGCTTGACCGACTGCACGAAGCATTGGCCGAGCTCGGAGCCAGCGAACTGCGCCTCGGGGATGCTTACCGACGTCACGCGACCCGAGATGCCGACGGAGACCTGAATGGGAACCCGACCGCTCTTGATCGAGCTGTCGTGCTTGAGCGCGCGCTCGTAACACAACGTGAGCGTGCGTTTGTTCGCGCTCACCGTCGCGAGGATCGCGCCGTTCGACACCGGGCCGCCCCCGGCGCGCGGGCCACCGGCGCCGGGGATCGCGTGCGGCGTGGCGCGATCACCATCGTCCTTGTACAGGTCGGCGAGCGCCTTCTGAGAGCCGGACATGCCGTCGCCCTTGCCAGCGACGGTAGGCGTGGGCAACCCGGGCTTGGCGATCGTCTTCTTCGCGTTCTGCCCTGCGGTGCCGCCGGCGCTCGGTTTGCCGCTTTTGTCGGCCACCACGACGCGAGTTCCGTTCGAGTCCGTGACGGTGATGGGCGAGTCGTCGCCGTGTCGCACGGGCTCCGTGACGATGATCATCTCCGGCGGCGCGCGATGCGTCAGGAGATACACCACGCCGCCACCGAGGCCGATGGACACGAGCACGAACAAGCCAGCAGCCCACTTGAAGACGGCACCGCTGCCTTGCGCGGCGCCGGACACGACCACGACGGGGACCGGGGCCGTCATGGCTTCGATGGCATCGCCGTCGAGCATCGGATCGGACAGCGGATCGACCAGCAGCGCCGGCACTGCTTTCGGGACTGGCGCGGTATGTCCGTTCACGAACCCGGGGCCCGCAGGCCTTTGTCCCATCGCCGCCGCCGTGAGGTGCGCGATGTTCACGAGGCCCGACGCTTCGTTGCTGATCGCGAGATCCGGCCCACCGTCGCTTCGCTCTGGGGGCAGAGAGTGCTCGTCGGTGTGATCGGTCAGGAGGGACTGCGGCCCGCTGTCGGCGAACAGGTCACGCGAGGGTGCGGCCGCAGAGCCACTGCTGGCCAGGGGAACGGCGGCGCGCGCTGCCATCGGAACGGGTGGCGCGGCTTGCGTACGCGGCGTCGCGGCGGCGAGGTCGCTGCTCACTGCGAGCGCGGCTCGTGAGCCAGCGGGCTCGCGGGAGACGTGCCCTTGCGCCAGCGGACCCGCTGCGCGGCCGGCGCCGATCGGGCTCGGTGTCATCGCGCGCACCGGCGGACGCAGCGCGGGCTTCGCAGCGACCACGGCGAGCTCGGGGACTTCCTCGACGGGCAGCCACACCAGGAAGCCAGGTCGCCAGGCGTGCACCTCGACGTCCTTGCCGTGCTTGCGCAGGCGATCGAGCGCGTGGGCAAGGCTACTCGGGCCTTCTTGCTCACCGTCGAACGAGAGGTACCAATCGTCGACATCTGGCGCGGACATGGTCGTCGCGGCTTCGGCGCCGCCACCGAACGCCCCGGGCTCGACCTCGCGGGCGAGCTCGTCGCCGTTCGGCAGCATCATGGACGCGGCGGACGCTTGCGCGTCCTCGCGAACCGTGATGACGAAGTCGCACTTCTTGCAGCGAATCTTGAGGACGCGGCCACGGACTCGGTCGTCGGAGATCGAGTACTTCGTGTGGCAGCTCTCGCACGCAAACTTCATCGGCGCTACACGGCCTCCCGCGCATCGTCGGCAGCGATCAGGGGCGTACTGCCGCCGCGCGAGGCGGCGAGCAGCCCAACGTCGAGCAAGTGGCCGGGCTGCACGTTCTTCATCGCTGCCAGCATGTGCGACTTGGTGCCGGGGTGCCCCGCCTCGATCCCGGCGAGCATGCGCTTCATGACCTGGCGCTGTTGCTCGGGCAGGCCACACGTAGGACACGAGCAGCGCACCACGGGGTAGCGCTGCGCCGCTCCGTATGCCACCAGCTCGGATTCTTCGACGAAGATCATGGGACGGATGACCGTGTGACGACCTTCCATCGCAGAGTATCGGGCGGGCATCCCGCCAAGTTGTCCCGCGAAGAACAAGTTGAGCAGCAGCGTCTCGGCCGCGTCGTCGAGGTGGTGACCGAGCGCGATCTTGTTCGCGTTCAGCTCCGCCGCGAGCCCGTACAACACACCACGGCGCAGGCGTGAGCAAAGCGAGCACGGGGTGGCGCCGGTCTCTGCAGGGCGAAGCACGCGCTCGACCACGCTCGCGATCTCGTGCGCCCGCAGCATGCGATAGGGCACCCCGCGGTCGCGCAGATGTGCCTCGATCACGTCGGTGCGGTAACCCGGCCAACCTTGATCCACATTCACTGCGTGCAGCTCGAACTTGACCGGCGCCCGGCGCTGCATCGCCAGCAAGAGATCGAGCAACGCGTACGAGTCCTTGCCTCCCGAGATGCAGACCATGATGCGGTCGCCCTCGGAGATGAGATCGTATTCGGCGATCGCCTGGCCCATCTTGCGGGTCAGCTTCTTCTCGAGTTGCTTCGCGGGCTGCCTTGCGATCTGCATCGCTGGCCCCGCGTCGACCGCAGCCGTCGCGAGCTCAGCGTCTGACGGCGCGAGCTTCAGTGCGACGGAACGCCGCGGTGGAGTGGCCGGAGACACCGACATGCGCCAGATACTCTAGCGGATTTTTCCTGGCCGCTGGCCGGTTTTTGCGGAATGTGAACAGCGCGTTACGGAGTGGCGAGGATGGGTCGAAGGTAGTCGCCGAAGGCGTCGTCACTTGCGCCTGGAGTTGCGCCTGGGCTGGCGCCTGGGCTGGCGCCGGAGGAGGACATGGGCACGTTCAGGTTCACCACGAGCCGGGCCCGGCCATCCTGACCGCCGTCCGGGCCCTCACCCGCTTTGGCCTGGCGGAGCGAGACCGCGGCGCAGCGTTGCTGCCATGCCGGAACACTTTGAAAGTCCACTCCGTGTTGGCGCAGGAGCTCGATGCGCTCATCGGTGCCGAGGCCGCTCAAGATGCGCTCGGCGGCCAGCGTCTCGGTGCCCGATTGCGCGAGCGCGAACGAGCAATAGCGGTGAACGGCGCGCATGTGCGCTTCTTCCTGACGCCAACGGAAGTAGTCGATGGCAAGCTCGGTGTCGTCGAGCTGATAGAGGCGCGTCTCGAACGTGCACACCGAGCCGAGCAGGAGCGAGAGCTTGGCCGACGCCTCGCCAGCGATGCGCGACAGCAAGCGGCGGGCATCGCCACCCCCGGCGATGGCAAACAGCGACAGCTCGGTCTGCTCCGCGAAGCCGAACGACGCACCGAGCACCGTGAGCAGATAGCACAGGGTCTTCACCATGCCCTTGCCGAAGCTCGGATCGAACGGCTTCGTGTAGCCGACGCCGTCGATGATCTCGTCGAAGCGTCGCCCGACCAGCCGCGCGACCAGGGGATGCCCCGGCACGAGCTCTTTCCCGGGGAAGACCTCGAAGGGGCCTAGCCGCTCGGTGAGGGTCAAGGGACGCATGAACTGTATATTTTACCCTAATCGGAGACGCGTTGATCAGAGATCGACGTGGCCGCTTGGAGGGAATGGCGGAGGTGGAGAGGCAACAGGCAACAGGCAACAGGCAACTGGCAACAGGCAACTGGCAACTGGCAACAGGCAACTGGCGGTGGGACCTGGTACATGGGTGGCACCTGAGGTGCTGGCGACTCCCGACGCCTTACGAGCGAACGAGCACGTAGAGCAGGACCGCGACCACGATGGCGAAGATCGCGATGACGATCTCGGCGCGACTTGCCTCGGGATGGCTCTCGTTCGGGGTCGGTCGTGCGGCAACGTCGGTCGGGGTGGCCGGCGCTGCCAGGATCGCGGCTGCCTCGTCTTCGGGGGCCGCCGCGCCTGGTTCGGGTTGCTTGCCGGTGGGCGCGACGGCTTGCGACGCGACTCGTGCAGCGGCGGGCATTGGGACCGGGTCGACGACGAGGGGCGGTGGCTCCGGATCGTCGGCGTCCACGACGATCTCGTCGATACCGGGGAGCGCGGGCTCGAGGGAGAGGTTCTCTTCGCCCTCCTCCGTCGCGAAGGCGCTGCGGTCGGTGCCGGCTGCTTTGTGCTCGCCCGTGCCGCGCAGCTTCGCCCGGAACAGCTCCTGCAGATACGTCGCGATCTCTTTCTTGCCGTGGGGGTTGCCGTCTTGTCTGGCGAATTCGATGAGGTCTGCTCGCAGGTCGCGGGCGCTGGCGTAGCGATCGGCGGGCGCTAGCGCGAGCGCGTGCAGGATGATCTTCTCGATCGCTTCCGGAAGGTCGGGCTTGAGGTCGCGCGGCTTCGGGATCTCGCCGCCGAGGATGCGACGCTTCACCTCTTCCGGTCGCCCGCGGAACAAGCGTCGCCCGACGGTGAGCTCGTAGAGGATCACGCCCAGGGAGAACAGGTCCGCGCGGGCATCGAGCCCCTCGCCACGAATCTGCTCCGGCGCCATGTAGTTGTACTTGCCGACGACGGTGTGATCTTCGACGCGCAGCTGGATGGCCGCGCGCGCGATGCCGAAGTCCACGATCTTCGCGGTCCCGCCGAACGACACCACCACGTTGCCCGGCGAGATGTCGCAGTGCACGACGCGCAATGGACGACCGCGCTCGTCGCGCTGCTCGTGCGCGTAGGTGAGTCCGGTGGCGATCTGCGCGACGATGGCGACCGCGAGGTGCAGCGGCAAGAAGCGCCCCGTCTCCACGCCCCGCCGCGCGATGGCGAGAAGGTCGCGGCCCGCGATGTACTCCATCGCGATGAAGTACGCGCCGCGATCCTCACCGACATCGAAGATGCGCACGATGTTCGGGTGCGTGAGCGCCTTCGCAATGCGCCCTTCATCGACGAACATCCGGACGACGCGCGTGAGCTCGAGGTAGCGCCGCTGGATCGTCTTCAGCACCACCGGGCTCTCGTGCCGCGGGTTGCGCGCGAGATAGAGGTCCGCCATGCCACCCGCGGTGAGGTACTCGACGAGGTCGTAGTCGGCGATTCGCTCTGGGTTCACGGGGGTGCGCTGGGTGCGATGCTCCGCGACGTGATAGCGAGCGCTTCGTAGTCGACGAGCGTCTCGATCACCAACGCAGCGGAACGCGCGAGCGCAGGGAGATGGTATCCGCCCTCCAGAACCAGCGCCAACTTCGACTGCACGGCAAGCAGCTCGAGCGTCAAGGTGCGATACGTATCGTCGTCGAGGGCGAGGCCGCCGAGGGGGTCTTCGCGATGGGCATCGAAGCCCGCGGACACGAGCAAGAGGTCGGGCCGGAACCGCGTGAGACACGGGATCACGTTCGCGCGAAACGCGGCGAGGTATTCGGGCCCCGTGGTCCCCGACGGCACGGGCACGTTGAGGTTCGCGCCAACGCCTGCCCCGCGCCCCACGTCGATGCGCGCGCCAGTGCCCGGATACTGCGGCCACTCGTGCATCGACACGTACAGCACGTTCGGATCTTCGTAGAAGATGGATTCAGTGCCGTTGCCGTGGTGCACGTCCCAGTCGAAGATGGCGACGCGCAACCCCCGATCCTTCGCCGCGGCCGCGGCCACCGCCACGTTGTTGAGGAGGCAGAAGCCCATCGCGCGATCGGCCGTCGCGTGGTGGCCGGGCGGCCGGACCAGCGCGAACGCGGCGGCCGTCTTCCCGTCGACGACGGCCATCGCGCAGTCGAGCGTGGCACCCGCCGCGAGGCGCGCCGCTTCGAAGCTCTTCGGTGCGTAGTACGTATCGGGGTCGATCCAGCCGGCTCCACGATCGAGGCTCGTGACCTCCAGCGCATCGAGGTAGCTCGCCCGATGCACGCGCTCGAGCTCCGCGCGCGTCGCGACCCGTGCGGCGATGGGTTGCGTGCGATCGAACAACCCGCGCGCTCGCAGCTCGGCCTCGATTGCGATGAGACGACCGGGGTGCTCGGGATGGCCTGGGCGCTGCAACGGATCTTCGGCCGTGCCGTCGGCGAGGATCGCCGGCGGTTTGTGCTCGGCGAAGCGCGCATCGATGCAGACGCCCACCTTCACGGTCGCGCTAGCTCACGGTGATGACGATGACGTCGTTGGCGAGCGTGGTTGGGTACTTCTTCTTGAGCGGGCCCGTGTTCAGGTCCTTGGGCGGGCCCGCGATCGCCACGCCTTCGAAGTTGTACACGCCGCCGTGGCACGGACAGTCGAAGGATTTGTTGGCGAGGTCGAGCGACACGTCGCACTGCCTGTGGGTGCAGATCGAGGACAACGTGATGACCTCGGTCGGCGAGATGCGCGAGACGATGATCTTGTCGCCGAGGTTGCTCGGCGCGTAGACCAGGCTGCCACCGACGGTGCCGAGCGCGGGGAAATCCGCCACGGGGATGGTGATGGTGCCGTTCACCACACCGGGGATGCCGGTCTGCGCGCCGCACGACAGGTCGGTGCGCAGATCGACGTACACGTAGTCACCGGTGACGGTGACCTTGAACACACCGAGGTCGGACTGGGCCGGCAGGTGCACCACCTTGCCCGCGCACTGGGTGGCGTCGCTCTTGTCCGTGACGGCGAGGAAGCGCGACGCATGACACGGGCACTCGATGAGGCCGCTGCCCGCGTTGTAGCCGAGCGGACAACCTTGATGCGGGCAGTCGGAGCGCGTCGCCACGTACTGCGGATCGTCGCCCGCGGCCGCGCGATGGATGAGCAACAAGCCATGCGGCGGCACCACGAACGGCCGATCGCCGGCGGGCAACGGCGCGAGGCGCAGCGTCACGGCGCCTCCGACGACGGCGAGGTCTGGATACATCGGCACCGGGACGCGGATCTGGCCGTCGTCGTCGACGGTGACATCGACGATGGGCGCGGCCTTGACGTCGTTGCCGCAGCCGCGCTGCGTGAGGGCGGCGGCGCTGATGAGTCCGCCGGCCACGAAGTTGCGTCTAGAGATGGCCATGGTTCACGGGGCGAACTGGAGGTTGGCGTCGATCTTCATCTCGTCGTCGATCTTGACGAACATGAGGCTCGGGCGCTCGATCTTGAACGCGTCGACGCTGAGGCTGAACGCCGCGGTGGCGGTGACGTTGTTCGCGGCTTCAAACTTCAGCGTGACCGGGATGTCCACGGCCTGCGTCACGCCGTGGAGCGTGACCTGCCCCTTGAACGTCTTCTGCACTGTCGCCGGGAACGTGGTCGGGAGCACGATGCCGTCGGCGACCGCCTTCACCTCGACGGCGGGAAAGCGCGCGGCCTCGACCGACTCCTTCATGTGCGCGTCGCGATTCACGTTGCCCGAGTCGAAGGACTCGACGGGGATGCGAATGACGACCTGGGTCTGGCCGCCCGGCACGAGCTTCACGCGGCCATCGGCCTTCTTCGAGATACCCGCGAACTTGTGCAGCTTGTGCACGATGCGATACGTGACCGAGCCGCCCTTCGCGGAGAGCACCTCGTCGGCGTGCGAGATGCCGGCGGAAGCGATCGAGACGAAGCCGACCAACGCGTAAACGAACGGCAACGAAGTGAAGTGGTCGAGCAAAGGGCGTTTCATCATGCCTCCGGTGACGTGCGCGAGAGTGGTTTGATTCTAGAAGACGTAGGCCAAATAGCCCGTGAGCAACGAGGCGAAGGTGGTGTAACCGACGACCAGGTGACCGCGCGCCATGTCGCGTTGTTGCAGCTGACCGCCGTTCGACGCCGTGGCGAAGCCGAGCGCGAGCTGCGTCACCATGCCCGCCGTCGCGATGCCCATCATCACCTTGTGCAGCAGCGCTGCGTCGGCCTTGATCGGCTTCGGGTACGGCGTGGGGGCCGCGAGCGCGAGGATCGCGTCGGTGGCGAACAACGCCGAGGTGCCGAGCGAGAGCCCGAGGTGCGCACTCGAGTACCGGTTCGTGAAGTCGCCGCCGCCGTACTTGTCCTGGTAGTTGAGCTGCCCGATGACGATCGTCGCAGCGAACGCCACGAGGGTCGCGAAGCCGAAGCCTTGGTGCAGCTCGAGCACGCGGCGACGAACCTTCACCTGCTTCGCGATCAGCGCCGGGTCTTTCGCGACCTGGTTGCTGGCCGGAAGCGTGGCGCCATTCGGCGTGGCCTTCGGCGCGTCGCCGAAGAGGTCGAAGTCCATGGAGCCTGCTGGCTTGGTCCCATTGTCCTTGGCCAGGGGAAGTGGGTGCGTGGGCTCCGCCGGCGCCTCCGGCTCCTCTGCGCGCGCGGATGACGCGCCGCGCAAAGAGCTGGTGCAGAGGAACGCGACAGCGACGAAGACGGCCAGGCAAGCACGGCCGAGCCCGTGAGGGAGATTCGAAGGGGAAATTCCCGGTCGAGGCATGATGCGGGACCCTACCATGTGGGACACGCATGACGACCATTTCCGCCGTAGCAAAGGTGGTTTCCATACCCCGATTCGCGCCCGAAGGATTTGGGTGCCGGTATCCGGTATATTGATAGCGCGCAGCATCCCTCGTGCCGCGGTCTAGGAGTGTTACACGATGTCGAAGCTCGCTTGGAGTATGGCCTTTGCTGCGTTGTCCCTAACCGGCTGCAATGACCAGCACCTGGCGGCGACGAACCCGTTCACGCCGACCGCCAGCGACGGCATCACGTGGAACAAGGACGTGCTCCCGATCGTGCAAAGCGCGTGTCAGGGGTGTCACACCGACGGTGGAATCGCGCCGTTCACGTTGAAGACGTACGCCGACGCGAAGCAGTACGCGACGATGATCAAATCGGAGGTCGAGAACCGGCTCATGCCGCCGTGGTTGCCGAAGGCAGGCTGCGGCGAGTTCGTCGACGACCGACACCTCAACGACGATCAGATCGCGATCTTCACGAAGTGGGTCGAGACTGGATCTGCCGAGGGTGATCCGGCCGACGCGCCTTCCGTCGGGACCAAGCAGCAAGGGCTCGCTTCCGTCGACGCCACGCTGATGCCGAAGTCCGTTTACACACCGATTGGCGATCCGAGCGATCCGAAGAAGCTCGACGACTACCACTGCTTCGTCGTCGACCCCGCGCTCACCAAGGACAAATATCTCGTCGGATTCGAGGTCCTGCCCGGCGTCACGCGCGAAGTGCACCACGTGCTGCTCTACCCCGCCACCAAGGCCGACGTGATGAAGGCGTCGAACAACCAGCCCGACGCAGGCTGGACCTGCTTCGGCGGGCCTGGCACCGGCGGCAGCGCGATCCTCGGCGGTTGGGTCCCGGGCATGGTGGCGAACAAGTTCCCCGCCGGAACGGGCATCCAGATGAAGACGGACGACCTCATCGTCATGCAGGTGCACTACAACCTGCTGAACGGCCCACCCGCGCCCGATCGCACCACGATCAAGCTCGACTACGCCGACGCCCCCGTCGCCAAGCCGGCCACCATGCTTCCCATCCTCGACGCGAAGTTCGTCATCCCACCGAAGACCACCGACCACACCGACACGGTGCCGTTGAAGGTCCCCGTCGATGTCCACATTCGCGGGGTGCTTCCGCACATGCACACGCTCGGTAAACAGATCTCGCTCAAGATCGACGACGCCTGCCTCATCGACATCCCGAAGTGGGACTTCCACTGGCAGCAGTCGTACTACTTCACCAACCCCGACGGCATACTCGTGAAGGCCGGCCAGACGGCCACGCTGAGCTGCACCTGGTCGAACCCCGGCAGCACTGAAGTGCGCTGGGGCGAGTCCACCACCGACGAGATGTGCCTGTCGTACGTGTATTTGACGTACTAGCACTACTCCGGGTACGCCGTCGTAGGCGCTTGTGATCCATGCGCCGTCTAGATCACGTAGAGATCGGCCGCGCAAAAAATCTCCGACGGTGACTGCTAAGCGATCGAAAAGATCCGACTTTCTAAATCAGTGACCTGCCCGCAGTAGGGTTAACCGGTCCTTATCTCAGCGCCAGACCTGTTGAACGAAACCGCGCTTCGCGCGGTAGCCTCCTGCAGTCGCACTCACTGCTCGATGCAGAGCAACGCCAAGTACTGTGAGCAATCCTGGGGGGCGGAAACAGCCCACGCCTCACCGGTGGCATCCGCTCGGCCAACGGTTGCGATGGCCGGCGCGTTGTAGACGGTCCAGTCCTGACAATTGTCCGGTGTTCGCCGACCGTTCAATTGCGTTCCGGACCAAAAGAAAAGATCCGGCGCCGCGGTAGGATCGATGCGAGTTCTTGGGCCATGTGTGAGCTCCGCCTTCGTTGCGAAGAGCAGCGTCGCCTGATCAAGGCGGTACCAAGGACCGACGTCTGAAGTGCGGTCTATCGCGTCGATTTGCGAGGACGACAGCCATGCCTTCCAGGAGCCGCCCAGGCCCATCTGGTTTGCCCCGTTCGTGCACTTCTCGTCTCCGACATCCAGTCCTGGGCGAGTGTCGCCCGAATCGCGAATTTTCCCGAGAGCGCCATTCTTGAAATAGAAGACGCGTTTTCGCGCAGAGGGAGGGACGAGACCCCCGTCGCCACCGCCTGCGCCGGAGTCCTCTGCCCCCCCGTCGCCAGCCATCGAAGCGCCTCTATCGGAACACCCGCCACCGAAGTGCGTGCTGAAGACAAACGAGGCCAAGTAGACAAGGTTTATGTTTCTCGCGTTCATGACTCGAATATGTCGCTCATTCAGATAAGCTGTCTATCGCGATAATCTGAACAGTTACGTAAAGGAAAACAAAATAATCTCGCACTGCGGGACAAACACCAGTCGTACTTCTGGCCGACGGTGGACACCCCAAGGCCGGGGACATCGCAATGACCCGGCGCATGGGCGTCGATGTGCTCGTGTCACCGGTGGAGAACGCGAAGACCATCGAACAGCTCAAGGCCGAAGGAGCCGACCCCGAGGTCATCTCGTGGCGCGAACGGATGGAAACCGACGAAGCCAAGAAGCTCTACCGCGCCCGTGCGGGACTGGCCGAGCTCCGTGCACGATTCACGTCACACCAAACCAGGGTTCGTTCCGGCGACATCGCTCAGATTGCTTCGCCATTTTGACCGCTTCGCCTTGACATATATGCCAATTGGCTCTCTTTGCGGCGAAGCGCAAGCCAAAGCGAGGGCGACCTCGCAAGCACGATGTCGGCATTGCTCACATTCGGCGACCGACCATCTCGCCAAAGGTTCCGCTTCACGTGACGCTGCGCATGGAGAGCCGCGTCTGGAATCTTCGCAGCAAGCGGTGCTTCCGCATCATCGAACGCGCTCTCTTCGCGACCGCCAACGGGCGCTCAGCGCAGATTGTTCACTTCTCCGTGCAGGGCAACCACATCCACTTGCTCGTCGAAGCCGACGACAAGCGTTCGCTGTCTCGGGCCATGCGCAGCCTCGCAATTCGCATCGCCCGCGGCATCAACACGCTCATGAGGTCGAACGGCAAAGTGATCGCGCATCGCTATCACGCACGTTCGCTTCGCACGCCCACCGAGGTTCGCAATGCCCTCGGCTACGTTCGTCACAACTTCCGTCATCACGCGGCGCAACGGAACGAAGCCGTGCGCCTCACGTTCATCGATCCCTACTCGTCCGAAGCGCTGCTCAGCTTCCGCGTCCCCGCCGCACGTACGTGGCTGCTCGCGACGGGATGGCGCCGCGGCCGCGACACGGGCTGATCAGCCCGTGCGAGCGCCAAGCACACCACGGGCTAGCCGAGCTCGTGCTTCGGGGCGCGGCCCATGAGCTCGAGGACGGCGTCCTTCGTATCGCGGTCTTCGTAGAGCACTTGATAGACGACCCGGGTGATCGGCATCTCGACGCCGAGCTTCAGCGCGAGGTCGTGAGCGCTCTTGGTGGTCTTCACGCCCTCGGCGACCTGCGTCATGCCGGCGAGCACCTCGGCGAGCTTCTTGCCCTGACCGAGGCCGATGCCGACGGAGCGGTTGCGTGACAGGTCGCCGGTGCAGGTGAGGATGAGGTCGCCCATGCCGGCGAGGCCCGCGAGGGTGAGTGGGTTGGCGCCTTTGCGTACGGCGAGGCGGGAGATCTCGGCGAGCCCGCGCGTGATGAGCGCGGCGCGGGTGTTGTGACCAAGGCCCATGCCGTCGATGATGCCGGCGGCGATGGCCATGACGTTCTTGAGCGCGCCGCCGAGCTCGACGCCGGTGACATCCTCGGAGGTGTAGACCCGGAAGCGCTCGCCGCGGAACAGCTCCGAGCCGAGCTCTGCGCTGTTGCGATCACGTGACGCCATGACCACGGCGGTCGGAAGATCGCGGCCGACTTCCTTTGCGAAGCTCGGGCCCGAGAGGACAGCGAGCCGCGCGCCGATGCGACCGGGAAGCACGGCCTTCATGACCTCGTCCATCGTCTCGAGCGATTCATTCTCGATGCCCTTCGATGCGCTGATGACGACGCACTCCGGATCGATGGCGGAGACGACCTCGCACAGCACCTGCCGCGTGGTGTGCGAGGGCACGACGGAGACGATGCAGCGTTTCCCAGTAACGGCAGCACGCAGATCGGAAGTCGCGATGAGTGTGTCGCCGAGCCGCGCGCCCGGGAGATATTTCTTGTTCTCGCGGCTGCGCTGGATGTCGGCGCTGTGCTCCACGTTGCGGCCCCAGAGGGTGACGCGGTGCTGCTTGTCCGCGAGCACCTTGGCCAGCGCAGTGCCCCAGCTGCCTGCGCCGAGAACGGCGATGTCGTGTGCGTTCATGGTGTACAGATCTATCACGTGTCCACTTTGCGCATGATTCCGCTCGGAGGCTGCGGCGTCTTCGGCCGCAACATCACCGCGTACGAGGGCGTTCCCGATGAGAACGGTCAACGCCCGCTCGTCGTCGTGGATTGCGGCGCGCAGTTTCCGGAGGCCGAGGCGCCCGGCGTGGACCTGTTCCTCCCTGACCTGCGTTGGCTGGAGTCGCAAAAGGACCGTGTGCGCGCGTACGTCATCACCCACGCCCACGAAGATCACCTGCGAGCGCTGCCTCACGCGCTCGCGCGTTGCCCGGCCCCGGTCTACGGCCGGCGCTTCACGATGAAGATGGCGGAGAACCTCCTGCGCGAGCATCAGCAGCGCGGCGATCTGCGCACCCTCGAGCCTGGCGCCATCGTCGATCTGGCGGGGATCACGATCGAGGCGATCGCCGTTGCCCACTCCATTCCCGATGCGTGCGCGATCATCATCGAGTCGGGTGGATTGCGCGCCGTGCACACGGGCGACCTCAAGCTCGAGCTCGACGACGAAGGGCGCGCCGACTTGACTCGCCTGCAGTCGGTCGGGGATCGCGGCGTCGACCTCCTCGCGATGGACTCGACGAATGCTGCGCGGCCTGGGCGCTCACGCCGTGAAGCCGACGTGGAGGCATCGCTGCGCGAAGCGATCGCGAAGCTGCAGAACCGCGTGCTGGTCACTCAGTTCGCGTCGAACGTGGGTCGCATCAGCGCGCTGTGTCGCGTTGCGCAGTCGGTGGGTCGGCAGATCTGCTTCGTCGGTCGCGGTCTCGAGAAGACGACCGAGATCGGCCGCGCGCTCGGGCTCATCCTCGTGCCCGGCGGGCTCATCGTCGGCGAAGAAGCTGCGTCGTGGGCGCCACCGTCGGGGATCATGCTCGTCGCCACCGGCAGCCAGGGAGAGCCGCGCGCAGCGTTGGGCCGGCTCGCGCTCGACGAGCATCGGAAGCTCGCGCTCGACCCGGGCGACGCGGTGGTGTTCTCGTCGCGCCCGGTGCCGGGCAACGAGCTCCGCGTGGAGCACATCGTCGATCGGCTCGTCGAGCACGGCATCGACATCGTAGACCATCCGAACCTGCACGCCTCCGGACACGCAGCGGCCGACGAGCTCGACGAGATCGTCGGCGCGCTGCGACCGCGCGCGCTCGTGCCGATCCATGGGCGCGGTCGTCAGCTCGAAGCGCTCGCGCGGATCGGTGAGGCGCGAGGCGTACAAGCGCTACGCGTCCGCGATGGTGACGTGGTGGAAGTGTCGAAGGCCGGGATCGCGCGCACGGACCACGTCCCGACAGGGCGCGTGTCTCTCGAGGGTGAAGGCCCACGCCGGGCCCTCGACGACGTCGGTCCCTCCACGCTGCGCGATCGCCTGCGGCTCTCTCGCACCGGTGCCGTGTTCGTGGCCTGCGGCGAGAAGGTCGAGGTCCACGCCTTCGGGGTCTGCGAGGACCACGCGCTCCGCCCGCTGCTCGCGGCTGCCCGTGCGGCCGTCGAGCACGCGCTTGCTCACGCCCTCGGGCAGGTCGACATGACGGAGCCCGTTCGTCGCGCGGTCGGTCGGGTGTTCGAGGACGCGCGCGGCGTGCGACCGCACATCGTCGTCACGCATTCGCCCCCCAAACCTTTCTCTTGAGAGAATCGCGCCACAAATTCGGAAAGCTGATATGGTCCGGCGCGTCGTTTACTTACCCATCGGGGATGAGATCTCTCGCCTACCCACTCCTTCTACCCAATCCCAAAACGACAAATTCCCCTAGGCAATCGCTCGGCAGTTGTGAAACTCTTCGCGCCGGGTATTGAAGATCCGTCCCAACCAAAAAGGAGCTATCGCGTGAAACAGTCTCTGCTCGTCTCTATGCTCGCTGGAAGCATGTTCGTCATCACCGCTGGTTGCGACGAGAAGAAGGACGCGCCAGCCGCCACGACCACCACGACCCCGGCTGCCGACAAGAAGGCGGACGACAAGCCCGCCGCTGCCGCCGACAAGCCGGCCGACACCGGTGGTGACGTTGGCGTCGCCGAGTGCGACGACTACATCAAGAAGATGACCGCCTGCATGGACAAGATGCCGGCCGCCACCAAGACCGCGATGGAGCAGGGCTTCAAGGCGTCGAAGGATGCCTGGAAGCAAGCCGCCGCGACTCAGGCTGGCAAGGACGGCCTCAAGACCGCCTGCAAGGCGGCCGGTGACGCCCTCTCGCAGAACCCCGCCTGTAAGTAACTGCTTTTCACGCCGCGCACTGTTGGCTCTCAGGAGCGAACGGTGCGCGGCGTTTTTTATTTGTGGTGAGGCCTTACACCAGCGACGAGAAACGCGGTCGGGTGCTGGCGATCGTGGCCGCGTCGTCCGGCAACCTCGTCGAGTGGTTCGACTTCTACGTCTATGCCTTCGGCGCGCTCTACTTCGCGGCGTCGTTCTTCCCGAAGGCCGACCGCACGGTGCAACTGCTCAACACCGCCGGCGTCTTCGCTGCCGGATTCTTGATGCGGCCCGTTGGGGGCTGGTGGTTTGGCCGCATCGCCGATCGCTTCGGGCGGCGCACGTCGCTGGTGATCTCGGTGATGCTGATGTGCGTGGGCTCGCTGGGCATCGCGTGCTTGCCGACGTACGCGCGAATCGGCGCCGCTGCGCCAGCGCTGCTGCTGTTCCTGCGCTTGCTGCAGGGCCTCTCCGTCGGTGGTGAGTACGGCACCACCGCCACGTACATGAGCGAGGTCGCGCTGCGGGGTCGTCGCGGCTTCTACTCCTCTTTCCAGTACGTGACGCTGATCGGTGGTCAGTTGCTCGCCGTGTTGGTGATCGTGACGCTCGAGCAGTGGCTCAGCGACGCCGAGCTCCGCAGCTGGGGCTGGCGCATCCCGTTCGCGGTCGGGGCGCTCGCCGCCGTCGTGGCCCTGCTGCTGCGTAGCCGGCTTGCAGAAACACAGACCGAGGCCTCGCGGAGTTTCGCGAGCGCGGGCGGCGTGTCGTCGCTGTTGCGCAATCATGGTGCGGCATTCTTCACCGTGCTCGGCTACACGGCCGGTGGCTCGCTCGTGTTCTACACGTTCACCACGTACATGCAAAAGTACCTGGTGAACACCGTTGGCCTCACGATCAAGACGACGAGCTGGGTGATGACCGGGGCCCTGCTCGTCTACATGGTGCTGCAGCCCATCTGCGGCGCGCTGTCCGACCGCATCGGACGCCGCGCGAACATGCTGCTGTTCGGCGCGCTGGGCACGCTCGCCACGCTGCCCATCCTGCGCGCTCTCTCGCGGGTGCACACGCCGTTCGCGGCCTTCGGCCTCGTCGTCGCCGCCTTGGCCATCCTCAGCCTCTACACGTCAGTGGCGGGGATCGTGAAGGCGGAGATGTTCCCCGCCGAAGTGCGCGCGTTAGGCGTGGGCCTCGCGTACGCGATCGGCAACGCGCTATTCGGTGGCAGCGCGGAATACGCGGCGCTGTGGCTGAAGTCCGTTGGACACGAGCCCCTGTACGGCTGGTACGTGACGGCGATGCTCGTGGTGTTCTTCCTCCTGAGCCTGCGCCTGCCGAAGCAGGCAGCGCATCTGCACCACGACCACTGACAGCGCTGTCATAGCGCGGCGTCTGCGACGCCGGTGATTGCGCGTAGTTGCTCGGCGGCACATCGCTTGCGCCGACGGGCGCGATGCGCCGACTCGGATTTGTGCTCGTCGTGCTTTACGCGGGCTGCATCGGGAACTGTTTCTTTAAGTCGAACGACTGCCCAGGACACGCGTCGTCGGGATGTATGGGAGGCGGCAACTGCGACTGCCCGCTCACCAGCAACCTCGCCAGCGCCGACGATACGCCTTGCCACACGCCCAATCTCCACTGCGGCGCCACCTTGTTCAGCACCCCGAGTTGCACCTGCGACCCGGGAACCCGAACCTGGCAGTGCACCCAGCCGCCCGACTTCTCGTTCATGCCGTTCGACTTCTCGATCCCGGTGCCCGACCTTCACGTGAAGGTCGGCTGCTCGGACTACCGCTACTGTCTCCTCGACTGCATGGCGAGCGTGCAGAACGCGAACCTGGCGACGTGCACCGCGTCGTGTGCGCCCGCAGCGTCGAGCGCAGCCATCGCTGCGTACGACGCAGTAGTGCACTGCGCCGTCGATCACTGCCTAGGCGACACCGATGCCGGCAACGGCAAGTGCGTGCGCGAATCGGACGATGACGGTGGCTCCACCCTCTTCAACGAGGACGGCACGCCGCTCTCGCCCACCGACACCGGCACGGGCATGAAGCGCTGCAACCTGTGCCTCCATGACGCCCATGCATCGCTGCAGGATCAGACTTGCACACAGCCTGGCACCGCGGACTGCAACCCCACCGAGTGCGAGCCACTCGTGACCGCCTGCGTTTTAGATTGAGCTCTCATGATTCGTCACATCTTCCGACGGAGAGGCGACAGGCAACAGGCAACAGGCAACAGGCAACAGGCAACAGGCAACAGGCAACAGGCAACAGGCAACAGGCAACAGGCAACAGGCA
>JAYUBF010000112.1:0-1979 GCA_043741435.1 Myxococcales bacterium | reverse complement strand
TGACCGCGTTCCTCGACATCACCGACCCGGCGCACCCGCACTTCGATGCCACGCGTCCCGATGAGGACGCGGGCCTCGCCGCGATCCCCGTTGCACGTCGTGCCCACGTGCTGGTGGTGCCGAACACTCCGCGTGAGCACATTGCGCAATCACTCGACGCGCAGATCACGAAGCCTGATCTCGAGACGGCGCTCGCCGTCATCGCGGCCGGCCATCGCATCGCGCAAGATCTGAACCTCGCCAACCCGCGCGTCTACATCAACCAAACGCACCAAATCGGCGTGGGCTATCTCCACGTCCACGTCGTCGGTGAGCGCACGGGTGCGTATCCGCAGGTGGCCACGCCCGAGTGACCCACTCTCACAGCCGAGGCTCCTCAATCTCGACCCTGTCATTGTCTCGTACGCGTACCAGTTTGGTGTAGCGACAGCCCAGGCGGGTGCGCCGGACGCAGAGGTCATCGTCGAACTGTCGTCCCCTCGTTATGTGGGAGCGTGTTGTCCCTATCGTTGCTCGGGAGATTGAGCGACGAAGTAAGCGACGGCACGACCCGTCGCAACCGGCGCTGGACGAGGGTCCGGCGACGGGCTACACAACGGGGACGCATGTCTTCTCCACAGCCACGAAAAGGGTACGTCGAGCGCTCCACCAAGGAGACGCAGATCTGTGTACGCATCGATCTCGATGGCTCCGGACAGAGCCAGATCGACACGCCCTTGCCGTTCTTCAATCACATGCTGGACGCGTTGGCGCGGCATGGGCTCTACGACCTCGAGGTCCATGCGCGCGGCGACATCGAGATCGATGGCCACCATCTCGTCGAGGACACCGGCCTCGTGCTGGGCGAGGCGTACGCGCAAGCGCTCGCCGACAAGCACGGCATCCGTCGCTACGGTGAGCAGACCTTGCCCATGGACGAGACGCTCGCGCAGGCTGCGGTCGACTTCTCGGGCCGGCCCTGCCTCGTGTGGCGCGTGCCGCCCAAGGCACTGCGAGGCAAGTGGGTCGGCACGTTCGACGCCGAGCTCGCGCACGAGTTCTTCCAGGCCTTCGTCAACGCGTGTCGCTGCAACCTGCACCTGCGCGTGTTCGAGGGCGACAATGCGCACCACGTGATCGAGGCCCTGTTCAAGGCGTTCGCGCGCGCCACCCGCGCAGCGAGTGAGCGCGATGCGCGCGTGCAAGGTGTTCCTTCCACCAAGGGCACGCTGGCCGGATGATCGCCGTCGTCGACGCGGGGATCGGCAACCTGCGTTCGGTCTACAAGGCCATCGCGGCCGTCGCGAGCGGTGAAGTGGCGCTGGTCGACGATCCGGACCAGCTGCGTGATGCCGATCGGATCGTGGTGCCGGGCCAAGGCGCGTTCGGTGACTCCGCGAAGGCGTTGCGGCCCGATGCGCCGCTCGGTGCTGCCGTCGTCGCGCATGCGAAGAGCGGCAAGCCATACCTCGGCATCTGCCTCGGGCTGCAGCTCTTGTTCGAGCACAGTGAAGAGGCCCCGGGCCAGCCTGGCCTCGCGCTGTTCGGTGGCGCCGTGAAGCGCTTGCCTGCAGACGCAAGAGATGGCGACCGCGCGTGCAAGCTGCCCAACATCGGCTGGAGCGACACGCGCGCAGCACACAATCGCGACGAGCTCGACCGCGCCCTCGCTGGTTGGTTTTACTTCGTGCACAGCTACGCGGCGGTCGTCGGTGATTCACAGATCGTGGCCGCGAGCGCCGCGTACGGCGATCACGAATTCACCGCTGCCGTTCGTCGCGACAACATCGTGGGCGTGCAGTTTCACCCCGAGAAGAGCCAGGCCGCCGGCCTTCGGTTCCTCGAAGTGTTTTGTAGGTGGCAACCATGAAGCTGTGGCCGGCGATCGATCTGATGGGGGGTCGGGTGGTGCGTCTCGTCGAGGGCAAGCGGGAGCACGCGACCTTCTACGAGGGTGCCCCGGCCGAAGTCGCGCGCGGTTTCTTCGAAGCCGGGGCCAC
>JAYUBF010000111.1:0-6699 GCA_043741435.1 Myxococcales bacterium | reverse complement strand
TATCAAGCGCTTGGCTAGCTCGACGGTATTCGTGTGTCCGGAGCGAGCTTTGAGGGCGACAGTACTTATGCTCGACACTTGCGAGATGGACTACTAGGGACACCCCTCAGCTGACGCGAGAGCGACGCCGGGTCACTCACTGGCGCATCACAGCGCTGCCCGTGGCAAACGAACGCCGCGGCCAGCGCGGTTTTTTTGTCCGCCACCAAGGTCTGTAGCGCCGTCGGGGCGTGCTCTGCCCTGACGAGGAAGCGGGTGGGCACGAACGTGTCTGCCACCGCGCGCAGCAACGCGGCGGGGTCGCTGCCGGTGACCACGATCTGCGTGGGGCCGCGCAGCAGCGTATCCATGGCGCCGAGCAGGTGCGCATAGGCGAACGGCTGCTCGAGCGCGGCGGTCGTGCGCCGACGGAGGAACCGCTCGGCGACCGCGACGTGCGCGTGGTTCCCCGTGGCCGCTCCGACGGTGAGCAGGCGTTCGCACAGTACGCTCGCGCCCGCCGGCAGCGCGCCGTCGTGACCGGAGATCGGGCGCTCGATGAGCTTCGGGAGCTCCGGCTCGTCGGGCGCGGTCAGATAGAAGACCGCGCGCTCGGCGTCCCAGAAGAGTGCAAGGGAACGCTCGAGCAGCGCATGCGCAGCGTCGAACCACCGGGCTTCACCAGTGACCTCGTACAACGTGAAGAGCCCGTCAGCGACGTACGCATGATCGTCGAGCGTGCCGGGCAACCGCGCTTCACCCGCCTTCCAGGTGCGGAAGAGGCGGCCACTCGACCGGTCGAGCATGTGACCGAGCACGAAGTCCGCGGTGCGCCGCGCGGCGTCGACGAGCCCAGCGTCGTTCAAGCAAAAGCCGGCCTCGGCGAGCCCGGCGATGGCGAGCCCATTCAGGCCTGCGAGGATCTTGTCGTCGGTGCCGGGCCGCACGCGAGGCTCGCGTGCCGCGAAGAGCCGACCGAGCACACGGTCGCAGCGCGCGAGCTCCGCGTCGTTCGCGTGAGCCGGCCCTTGCAGCACGTTCGCGCCCGGTGGGCTGTGGCCGTGCGGATCGACCCAGTTGCCGTCGGGACGCGCGCCCAGGAACAAGCGCGCGTCGTCGAGGTCGGTGGGGGAGAGCACCGCTGCGAGCTCGGCCCACGTCCACACGTAGAAGCGCCCCTCGAGGCCCTCGGAGTCGGCATCGAGCGCGGTGTAGAACCCACCCTCGGGCGCGCGCATCTCCCGCTCCATCCACGCCGCGGTCTCGCGCAGGACGCGTGCAAAGCGTGGGTTGGAATCGCCGTCGCTGCGGAGGCCGTCGGCGTAGAGCCTGAGCAGCTGCGCATTGTCGTAGAGCATTTTTTCGAAGTGCGGCACACGCCACTGCGAGTCCGTGGAGTACCGCGCAAAGCCTCCGCCGACGTGATCGTAGATGCCGCCCAGCGCCATCCTCTCGAGTGCGAGCCGGGCGTGGGCCACCGTCGCTGGGTTGCGCATCAGCAGACGCACCGCCGACGGATTCGGAAACTTCGGCGCGGTGCCGAAGCCACCGTTCTCCGGATCGCAGCGCTTCGCCAGCAGCTCGACGGCAGCGTTCAACGCTGCTTCGCTCAACCCTGCTTCATCACCCCCTTCGAGCTCGCGTTGCGCTAGGCTGGAGAGCCCATCGCGATACTTCTGGGCTTGGCCCAACACGCCTTGTCGATCGGTGCGCCACGCCTCCGACAGCGCAACCAGTACGCGACGGAAGCCAGGTCGACCGTAGCGATCGTTCGGCGGAAAATACGTGCCGCCAAAGTAGGGCGTGCCGTCGGGCGTGAGCACCATCGTGAGAGGCCACCCGCCAGACTCGCCCTGCAGCGCGAGCGCGCGCTGATACACCTGGTCGACGTCGGGCAGCTCCTCGCGGTCGACCTTGATGTTCACGAAGCGCTCGTTCATGACGGAGGCGACCTCGGGGCTCTCGAACGACTCGTGCGCCATCACATGGCACCAGTGACAGGCGGAATAGCCGATGCTGAGGAGGATGGGCCGGTCGAGCGCTACGGCAGCGGCCAACGCTTCCTTGCCGTAGGGGTACCAATCGACTGGGTTCTCGGCGTGCTGCCGCAGGTACGGGCTTTGTTCCGAAGCGAGCCGATTGGGCATGGCCGCCATCCTATAGTACGATCTCGTCTCCAACGATCCGTCTCAGCCTCGGAGGCGTCCCATGTCCCGGCCCGTGCACACGCAATTCGCGATGAAAGCGATCGACCTTGCGATCCTGTTCAACACGGTCGTCGGTGCCGATCCCGTGCTCACGTCCGACGCCAACCCCTTCAAAGTGGAGCTCTCCACGCCGGACGGCCAGTCGACCGGTGGTGGCAAGCAGAGCGTGCAACACATCAAGCTGGTGCGTCTCGCGCTGACGGTGGTCGTGGGCTCCGCCGATCAGGTCGAGAAGACCGCGGAGCTGCGCAGCTTCGACTACGTAAACGGGCTGCATGGACAGCGCTACAAGGGCGCTGCGCTGCCGATCGATCGCGCCACGTACGATGCGTTCCAGAAGCGCGCCCGCGAGTTTCTCTCGAGCCAGGGCCTCTCGATCGTGGTCAAGGACGCGGCACCGAGCGCCGCACCGGTGCAACAGAGCGTTGGCAGCTCGGCCGCGCTGTGGGTCGTCGCCTTTCTGCTGATGATCGCCATCGCAGGCGGCGTGTTCTTCTTCGTCAAACGTTAGCTTCGCTTCGCCGGTTGGCCGCTCCGCCGGCAACGCTCCACTGTGCCCGCGCCGGTCGGCCACGAGTGGGCCCCCTCTCTCGGGGACACTAAGTGGCGCTTCGCGCCGACCCGTTGATCTTGCGGCTTGGCATCGCTCCCGACGACGGGCGTGCCTAACTCGGACGTCGTCGGCGGGAAGCGAGCAGCCGCAAATCCCCCTCGCGAGGGAACCCACTCGCAGCCTCCCTCATCGGCCGAGTTCCGCTGAGGCTGGATAAGCGACGGGCGTTGTGCCTCGCTTCGAACCAGCGAGACACGACCGCGGAAGATCAGCAGACGTGACAACTGCTTGACGCTAATCGCCGGGCGCGCGGTCACAGTTGCGAACAACTGCCTTGCCGCGATCGCCTCGGTTGTACCTTGATCGCTAGTGTCAGTTGACCCCGCCACCAGGACCGGCCATTTTCCGGTCATTTCCAGTCAACCGCTTAGATTAACTTGGATTCGTCGTGCCGACTCCAATGCGGAGCTGAAGCCGCCTACCGAACGTCCCGACCCCCATGTTGACCTAACACCCCATGATTCCTCGTGCGTGTACGACGGTCCATCAGTTGCAACTCTGGTCTGCGATTGGAGGCCTGTACATGTATCGTGACAACACCACGCACATCGAAACGATGGAGCTTCGCCCCACTGCACCACTCCTCCCGGTCTTCAAACTCAACGGATTCTTCGCGCGACAAGTTGCTCAGCTTCCGGCTCTCGTTCTCTGGCAAAGCTCGCTGTACAGCGCTCTTGGTCTGTGGCTGGTTCTCCCGAGTGCACTCATTGCCGTGCTTGATGTAGCGGACCTCTGGTACTTCCGTAGCGCGCGCTGGTCGCTACACCCTAGCTGGGTTTTGCTGCACATCGGCATTGCGGTCCTGAGTGTGGCATTCGTCGTCGCCGGGCTGTGGATTGGCGGCCTGCGACGCTTTCACATCGATCGCGAGTACGTCACGGAACAGGGAAAGTGGCGCTGGCGCATTCTGTGGATCGAGCCGCTCAGCGCGTACGAGGGCGTTTGGGCTCATGCGACAGGCGGTCGGAGCCCTTCGCTCCAATATTGGCTGCGTCACACCAGGAACCGATCGTACGATGTCCCGATCACGCCCATCAGACGGTTCCCCGCGAAGACGGCGACGAGCCTTGACGTAGAGGGAAAGGTCCTCGCCAAAGCGGTTGGCATGCCGTACCTAGGCCTGAGGTAGGGCGAACGCTAGCGCTCGTCGAGGAACGCGCTGGCCGCGGGGAAGAACGCGTCTGCGCCTTCGATGAACGGGCAGTGCCCGCAGGCCGGGATCTCCAGCAGCTTCGCGCCGGACTTCGCTGCGATCTCGCGAGAGCCCTCGATGGGGATGGGGTCTTCGGCCCCGTGTGCGATGAACGTGGGCATCGACAGCGACGCGAGCCTCGGCCGAAGATCGTAGTCGGCCAGGCTCTCCCAGACGCCGCGCTCGGCGCGCTCGCGCACCATGAACGGGCTGAGCTCGAGGGCTCGCCGCGGGTCGTGAAAGTAACCGACCACCGCGCCGGCGAACCGCTGTCGTCGGTCACTGCGATCGAGGGTGGCGAGGAAGGCCATTGCTTCGGGTCGCTCGGCTGCGCGCTTCATCTGCATGCGCATGGTCTCGCGTGCGGCAGCCCACGGGGGTGCGGGCGCGACGAGCAGCAACCGATCGATCGCCTCGGGATGATCGAGCGCGAAGCGCAGCGCTAGCAGCCCGCCCCACGAATAGCCGACGAGCGCAGGCTTGCCACCGAGGCTCGCGATCACGTCGCGGAGATCCGCGAGGTGCTCGTCGATGCCGGCCGCGGGCATCGTGGCAGCGCCGACGGATCTGCCGCCGCCGCGTTGGTCGTAGTAGACGAGGCGGCGTGAGGAGCTCGCCAGCGCATCCAGCTGTGGGCGCAGGTAGTTGAAGGACGCACCCGGTCCGCCGTGCAGCACGATGGCCGTCTGCGACGGGACACTCGCTTCGCTGGCGCTCACGCCGCTGGCGCTCACGCAGACGGCACCTAGACCGAAGCCGTCAGCCATCTCGATCTCGTACGCGCGTTCTGTCATTGGCCGCATTGGCCTCCATTGTAGTGACCGGCAAATGGCACGGGCAAAGCGGGAATTCGGGTCGTATAATAGACGAAGTGCATACGCGAGGAGCGAAGCCATGAGTGAAGCAGCCCCGCCCGAGACGCCAACGCCTGCCCGACCCGTCAGCAAGCTGAGTCGAACGCTCGGCAACATCGGTCTCACAGGTGAGCGCCGTGCCCTCTCGGCATTCGTCCTCAGCCTCTTCACCTGCTACTTCCTCTTGCTCTCGCTCATCGTGCGCGAGCAGATGCCGGAGTGGTTCCCCGCGTTCATCACCATGTTCGCGATGTACGCGATCACGTTCTTCGGCGTCACCGCCGGCTGGTTCTGGGGCCGCTGGGTCGCCATCGGCCTAGGCTACTGGGGCGCCACCATCGCGGTGTGGGGCATCGTGCAAGCGCGTGAGCTCTCACTGCCCCTCGTCATCCTCGGCGTCACCCACGGACTCTTCGCTCTTCTGTTGAGCGGTCACTCCATGGCCGCGCTCTACGAGGGGCGCCCCGAGTGGCGTGCTCGCTTCGGCCTCGACGACGAAGCAGTCCTCCGTCTCCGCCGCACCGTCACCCGCACGGCATCGTCGCTCCCCGCGATGGTGTTGTTCGCGCTGGCCCCACGTCAGGACAGCGAGGCGTTGCTCGTATTCGCCGTCGTCGGCCTCGGCGCGCTGCTCATCGGTCGCACGCTCGCGCTGCTCCCGCTCGCCGTGGCTGCCATCGGTACGCTCGTGGTTGCGATCGCGCCTGGCATGCACATGAACGCGTTCGACACGCACGGCTACTTCTACATGCCAGAAGGGGTGGGCCCGCAGATGCTGGGCCTCTTCGCCGGTACCATGCTCGTCGCGTCGCTCGCGCCCTTCGTGGGCCCGGTCGGCCGCTTCCTCCGCAGCAACCGATAAACCGATTCCGTACTAGTGGTGGTGATGGCCATCCCCGTCGTGGGGGTGGCCATGCTCCATTTCCTCGTCGGTTGCTGCGCGAATAGCCTTCACGTCGACGTGGAAGTGCAGGCGCTGACCTGCGAGCGGGTGGTTCGCGTCGACGGTGACGGTTTCGCCGCTGAGCTCGATCACGCGCACCGGTAGCGAGTTGCCTTCTTCGTCCTCGCCGACGAAGGACGCGCCCACCTCGAGGCCCGAGGCATCCCGGAACGCGCTGAGCGGGATGCCGAACACGCCGTCCGGATCACGATCGCCGTAGCCCTCCGCAGCCTCCACGATCACGTCCTTGGTGTCGCCGACCTTGAGCCCCACGAGTGCCTGCTCGAGACCGGGGACGATCTGTCCCGAGCCATGCAGGTACGCCAAGGGCTCCTGCCCCTCGGAGGAGTCGACCACGTCACCCCCGTCGGTGCGCAACGTGTAGTCGATGTGGACGACGGTCTTGTCGGCGATAATCATGGGCGGCATCTTGCAGCGACCTCGTTTGCGAGGCAAGCGTCTGCTCGAGGCGAGAGGGCTGCTAGTCTCTGGCCGTGACCGCTGCCGATCCGTCCCCCCCGCCTCCTCGCCCCCGCATGCTCCCCGTGCTCGCCGTGCTCGGCTTCTTCTACTGCAGCATCGGTTGCATCACCGCGTGGTCTACGATCATCGCGCTCACGGGATCGCATGATCACTTCACGCATGCCGTGCGCGACGACGCAGGCCGTCTGACCAACCTCCCGCAGCAGCTCGGGACCCCCGATCAGCTGCAGAAGGTAGCCGAGCGCAAGGCGGAGGCGATGTGGGCGCGTCGTGGCGTGTTCGTCCCGCTCGCGGTAGCCAATGCCGTCCTCACGTCGCTGATGCTGCTCGCGATCGCAGGCGCCACGTCACGTCGCCTCGCGTGGGGGCGGTCTGCGTGGCAGTTCGCGGCGCTCCTCAGCATCGTGAGCGTGGGCATGGATGCGCTC